>NZ_CEEDEB010000011.1:0-199315 GCF_979253795.1 Roseateles sp. AC306 | reverse complement strand
TCTTCTTTGGTGACTTTCTTCTGGCCCCGCAGAAGAAAGTTACCCGGCCGCCGGGACGGACTCCCGGCAATGCAGCGGGCAGTGACGCTCTCCGCAAGCGCAACGCACAAGCATGAAGCTAGACCCCAGACCATTGGCGCTCCTCGCAGCCATCATGCTGCTCGCACTCCCATTGACCGGCAGCCCCAGCACCTGGCTCAACCTGACCTTGGCCGGCATCGCCATGGGCCTGATCATCTTTGTCATCGCTTCCGGCCTGACGCTGGTGTTCGGCCTGATGGATGTCCTCAACTTCGGCCACGGCGTCTTCATCGCCCTCGGCGCCTTCACGGCGACCACGGTGTTAGCGGCCCTCGCTCCGTGGGCCACCTCCCCCGACGTGGCAAGCAACCTTGCCGCACTCGCAGCAGCGTGCACAGCCGGCATGGCCATCGCCGCCGCCGTCGGCGTCGTCTTCGAACGCGTCCTCGTCCGGCCCGTCTACGGCCAACACCTGAAGCAGATCCTCATCACCATGGGCGGCATGATCATTGGCGAAGAGCTGATCAAGGCCACCTGGGGCGCCCAGCTCATTCCGCTGCCCATGCCTGACGCACTGCGCGGCATCTTCCTGATGGGTGACGTGGCGGTCGAGAAATTCCGCGTGCTGTCCATGCTCATCGGCCTGGCCGTCCTCATCACGCTGCTGCTCGTGCTCAATCGCACCAAGATCGGCCTGCTCATCCGCGCCGGCGTGCAGGACCGCGAAATGGTCGAGGCGCTGGGTTATCGCATCAAGCGTCTGTTCGTCGGCGTGTTCGTCGCCGGCTCAGCACTCGCGGGCCTGGGCGGCGTGCTGTGGGGCCTGGTGCAGCAGGGCGTCACGCCGCAGATCGGCGGCCAGGTGAACCTGCTGATCTTCATCGTCATCATCATCGGCGGGCTGGGCTCGACGGTGGGTTGCCTCATCGGCGCGCTGCTCGTGGGCTTGGTCGCCAACTACGTCGGCTTCATCGCCCCCAAGGCGGCGCTGTTCTCCAACATCGGGCTGATGGTGGCCATCCTGCTGTGGCGCCCGCAAGGCCTGTACCCGGTGGGAGCCAAGTGATGCTGCGCTCACTGCTGTCACACGACCTGCCGCGCAGCCGCATCCTTGCCGGCCTGCTCGCGGCCTGCTTCCTCGGCCTGCTCGGCGCGCCCTTCATCTTCCCCGGCACGCAGGCGCTCAACGTCGCGGCCAAGATCCTGGTGTTCATCCTGCTCGTGGCCAGCTACGACCTGCTGCTCGGCTACACCGGCATCGTCAGCTTTGCGCACACGATGTTCGTCGGCATCGGCGCCTACGGCATCGCCATCGCGTCAGCGCGGCTGGGGTCGGACTGGACGTCGCTGGGCATCGGCTTCATCGCCGCACTCGCGCTCAGTGCCGTGCTCGCGCTCGCCATGGGCCTGGCCAGCCTCCGCGTGAAGGCCATCTTCTTCGCGATGATCACGTTGGCCGTGGCGTCGGCGTTCATGACGCTGGCCTCCCAACTGAGCGACTTCACCGGCGGTGAGGACGGCCTGAACTTCCAGCTGCCCGAGGTGCTGCGCCCGTCGACCGAGTTCATGGAAGAGCCGTTCCTGGGCGTCATGCTCGACGGCCGGTTGCTGACCTACTACCTGCTCTTCGTCGCCGTCCTGCTGCTCATCGCGCTGCTGCTGCGCATCGTCAACTCGCCCTTCGGCCGCGTGCTTCAGGCCATCCGCGAGAACGAGTTCCGCGCCGAGGCGATTGGCTATCGCACGGTGGTCTACCGCACCGGCGCCAACGTCATCGCGGCGCTGCTCGCCTGCTGCGGCGGCGCGCTGCTGGCCTTGTGGCTGCGCTACACCGGCCCCGAGACGGCGATGAGCATGGAGATCATGCTGGACCTGCTGCTCATCGTCGTCATCGGCGGCATGGGCACGGTCTACGGCGCCGTCATCGGCAGCGTGCTCTTCATCGTCGCGCAGAACTATCTGCAGGCGCTGCTCAAGGGCGCCGGCTCGCTCGTCGAGGGCGTGCCGGTGTTGAGCACGCTGGTCTCGCCCGACCGCTGGCTGTTGTGGCTGGGCCTGCTGTTCGTGCTAGCCGTCTATCACTTCCCCGGCGGCATCGTCGGGCGGCTGCGGCTCGCGGCGTGGTCGCGGGGGAGGGTCAAAAAATGAGATCGCGCTACCTGAACTGCCTGGGTCGCGAGATCCACGTCACCGAGTGGGGCGACTCGGCCGCGCCGCCCGTCATTGCCTGGCACGGCCTGGCGCGCAGCAGCCGCGACTTCGACGACTTTGCCGCCGCGCTCAGCGCACGCTGGCATGTCGTTTGCCCCGACACACCGGGCCGTGGCCTGTCGCAATGGGCGGTGGACCCGGCGCGCGAATACTGCCTGGAGTTCTATGTCGAACAAGCCGAAGCGCTGCTGGACCAGCTGGGCCTGCCGAAGGTGCATTGGGTGGGCACGTCCATGGGCGGCGCCATCGGCACGCTGGGCGCGGCCACCCGGCTGCGCGGCCGCATCAAGCGTCTCGTGCTGAACGACAACGGCCCCGAGCTGGCGGCCTCGGCGCTGGCCCGCATCAAGGCCTATGCCGGCCAGCCACCCGGCTTTGTGACGGTGACCGAGCTGGAAGCGTATTTCCGCGAGATCTACGCGAGCTTTGGTGTGCTCTCCGACGCGCAGTGGCGCCACCTCACCGAGGCCTCGCTGCGCCGCCTGCCCGACGGCCGCGTGACGCCGCATTACGACCCGGCCCTGGTGCAGCAGTTCGAGCATCACCCCGACGACTACGAGCTGTGGAGCGCGTGGGACCAGCTCGACCTGCCGGTGCTCTGCCTGCGCGGCGAAGACTCGACGCTGCTGACCGCCGAGACGGCCCAGGCCATGCGCGAGCGCGGCCCGCGTGCGGCGGTGGCGGTCATCCCCGGCTGCGGCCATGCGCCGGCGCTGAACACGCCGGAGCAGATCGGTCTGATCGAACGTTTCCTCAGCGCAGGCCAAACCCCGTGAATGCCCGTAAGCCAGCGTCATGCTTCAAGCCCTAGAGTCGCAGCGCAACCTCGGAAGTCCATGAGCGAATTCATCCTCGAGACGCAGGACCTGACCAAGGAGTTCAAAGGCTTCACCGCCGTGGACTCCGTGAATCTGCAAGTGCAGCGCGGCCACATCCACGCGCTGCTCGGACCCAACGGCGCGGGCAAGACGACCTGCTTCAACCTGCTGACCAAGTTCCTTGTCCCGACGCGGGGCCGCATCGTGTTTGCGGGTGCGGACATCACCGGCGAGACCTCGGCGCAGATCGCGCGGCGTGGCGTCATCCGGTCGTTCCAGATCTCGGCCGTGTTCCCTCACCTGACGGTGCTGGAGAACGTCCGCATCGGCTTGCAGCGCTTCACCGGCACGAGCTTTCATTTCTGGCGTGGCTTGACCGGGTTGAAGACGCTCGATGCGAAGGTGCTGTCGCTGCTGGAACTGGTTGATTTGCGCGACATGGCGTCGTTGAAGGCAGCGGACCTGCCGTATGGGCGCAAGCGTGCTTTGGAGATCGCGACCACCATGGCGATGGAGCCGCAACTGATGCTGCTGGATGAACCCACCCAGGGCATGGGGCATGAGGATGTGGATCGGGTGACGGCCCTGATCAAGCGTGTCGCTGAAGGTCGGACGGTGTTGATGGTGGAGCACAACATGAAGGTTGTCGCCAGCATTGCGGACCGGATCACGGTGCTGGCGCGCGGTGCGGTGTTGGCTGAAGGGGACTACGCAACGGTGTCGAGGCATCCAGCGGTGTTGGAGGCTTATATGGGCACCGATGCGGCTGAATTGGTGGGGGCGCATTGATGGCGTTGCTCGTGGGTTTTGGTTGCTCGGTGGAGAGTGCGGCTGCTCGGTGCATTGCCGGGGGTCCGTCCCGGCGGCCGGGTAACTTTCTTCTGCGGGGCCAGAAGAAAGTCACCAAAGAAGAGGCCCTGAACCGCACACCAGCACCATGTGCACGAGCTGCGCCGTGCAACAGGCATTCGGACGACGGGCAGACGCGAGCCGCTGCGCTCTCGCTGCTGTCCTTGTCACCAACACCATCCATCGCCGCACCGGCCCGCCTAACGCGCGGCTGCACGCCGGGCTCACGAGAAACACCGAAGACAGCGTCGCTCGGGCGACGCGATGGCGCGTTGCTCCTCGTAGATTGGCGTGAGCCCAGCGAACCCCAACACGCCGTCAAACCGTTGTGTCGTCGCCCCAGCGACGCGGCAATTCCTGGTGAGCCCGGCGTGCAGCCGGCGTTAGGCGGCGTGAAGTGGCGCGCCGTGGCGGTCGTCACAAGGACAGCAGCGAGAGCGCAGCGGTTCGCGTCTGCCCGGAATCGCGCAGAGAGTTTTCGCGCGCCGCTCTTGGCGGCGCCGCGGTCGTGTGCGGTTCAGGGCCTCTTCTTTGGTGACTTTCTTCTGGCCCCGCAGAAGAATGTTACCCGGCCGCCGGGACGGACTCCCGGCAATGCACCGAGCAAACGCACGCTTCACCGAGCAAGCTGACAAAGCATGGCCACCCCCGCACTGGAAATCCAGAACCTCCACGCCTGGTACGGCGAAAGCCACATCCTCCACGGCATCAACCTGTCCGTACAGCCCGGCCAGGTCATCACCCTGCTCGGCCGCAACGGCGCCGGCCGCACCACCACGCTCCGCGCCATCCTCGGCCTGACAGGCGCACGAAAAGGCTCCATCAAGATCCACGGCGAAGAGACGATCGGCCTGTCCACCCACCGCATCGCCAACCTCGGCATCGGCTACTGCCCCGAAGAGCGCGGCATCTTCGCGAGCCTTACCACCGAAGAGAACCTGCGCCTCCCACCTCAGCTCAAATCCAGGCGCGGCAAGGTGATGACCGAGCAGGACATCTACGCCATGTTCCCCAACCTCGCCGAGCGCCGCCACAGCCCAGGCACGCGTCTCTCCGGTGGCGAACAGCAGATGCTCGCCGTCGCCCGCATCCTGCGCACCGGCGCCGACATCCTGCTGCTGGACGAGATCTCCGAAGGCCTCGCCCCCGTCATCGTCCAGGCCCTGGCCCGCATGATCCGCACGCTCAAGAGCCAGGGCTTCACCATCGTCATGGTGGAGCAGAACTTCCGCTTCGCCGCACCGCTGGCCGACCACTTCATCGTCATCGAGCACGGCGAAGTGGTGCTGTCCTTCCCCGCAGCCGACCTGCCGGCCCACCAGGCCCGCATGGACGAGCTGCTCAGCGTTTGAACCCACAAAGACTCACACCCAGGAGACAACCATGAAAAAGACCCTCATCGCTACCGCCCTCGCTACCTGCGGCCTCGCCGTGTCCATGCATGCCCAGGCACAGGTTTCCGGCGACGTCATCAAGATCGGGTTCCTGACCGACATGTCCAGCGTCTACGCCGACATCGACGGCACCGGCGGCGTGGAGGCCATCAAGATGGCCATCGCCGACCTCAAGGGCATGGCAGCCGGCAAGAAGGTCGAGTTCATCTTTGCCGACCACCAGAACAAGGCCGACGTCGCCTCGGCCAAGGCACGCGAATGGATGGACACCCAGGGCCTGGACCTGCTGATCGGCGGCACCAACTCCGGCGCCAACCTGGCCATGGCCACGGTGGCCGCCGAGAAGAAGAAGCCCTTCATCTCCATCGGCGCCGGCAGCTCCGCGCTGACCAACGCCAACTGCACGCCCTACACCATCCACTACGCCTATGACACGGTGGCGCTGGCCAACGGCACCGGCGGCGCAGTGACCAAGGCCGGCGGCAAGAACTGGTACTTCCTGACCGCCGACTACGCCTTCGGCGCGGCGCTGCAGGCCGACACCACGGCCGTCGTGGCCAAGAACGGCGGTGCGGTCAAGGGCAGCGTCAAGCACCCGCTGAACGCGAACGATTTCTCCAGCTTCCTGCTGCAGGCGCAAGGGTCGGGCGCGCAGATCCTGGGCCTGGCCAATGCCGGCGGCGACACCATCAACGCGATCAAGGCCGCCAATGAATTTGGCGTCACCAAGACGATGAAGCTCGCCGGCTTGCTGATGTTCATCAACGACGTGCACTCGCTGGGCCTCAAGACGACCGAGGGCATGTACCTGACCGACTCCTGGTACTGGAACCAGACGCCCGAGGCACGCGCCTGGAGCCGCCGTTTCTTCGACAAGATGAAGCGCATGCCCTCGTCGCTTCAGGCGGCGGACTACTCGGCCGTGACCCACTACCTGAAGGCCGTGGACGCCGGCAAGACCGACGACGCCGACAAGGTCATCGCCAAGATGAAGGCGACGCCGATCAATGACTTCTATACCAAGGGCACCATCCGCAAGGAAGACGGTCGCGGCATCCACGACATGTTCCTCATGCAGGTGAAGTCGGCCAAGGAATCGACCGAGCCCTGGGACTACTACAAGGTGGTCACGCGCATCCCGGGCGAAGAGGCGTTCACCAAGCTGGCCGATTCCAAGTGCCCGCTGGTGAAGAAGTGATCCGCTGAGGGCGCGATGACTGAGATCTTCGGTATTCCCCTGCCGGCCCTGCTGGGCCAGCTGCTGCTCGGCCTGGTGAACGGCTCGTTCTACGCGATGCTGTCCCTGGGCCTGGCGGTCATCTTCGGCATGCTCAACATCATCAACTTCGCCCACGGGGCGCTGTACATGATGGGGGCCTTCTTCGCCTGGATGGGGCTGGAATACCTGGGCCTGAACTACTGGTTCATGCTCGGTCTCGCGCCGCTCGCGGTCGGCCTCATCGGCATCGTCATCGAACGCACGATGCTGCAGTGGCTCTACAAGCTGGACCACCTCTACGGCCTGCTGCTCACGTTCGGCATCACCCTCGTCATCGAGGGTGTGTTCCGCTCGGTCTACGGCGTGTCGGGCCAGCCCTACCAAGTGCCCGACGCGCTGCAGGGCGCCACCAACCTCGGTTTCATGATCCTGCCCAACTACCGCGCCTGGGTGGTTGTCGCGTCGCTGATCGTCTGCTTCGCCGTGTGGGCGCTGATCGAGAAAACCTCGCTGGGCGCCAAGCTGCGCGCCGGCACCGAGAACCCCAAGCTTGTGCAGGCCTTCGGCATCAACGTGCCCATGATGGTGACGCTGACCTATGCCGGCGGCGTGGCGCTGGCCGCGTTTGCCGGCGTGTTGGCCGCGCCCATCCTGCAGGTGTCGGCGCTGATGGGCAGCAACCTCATCATCGTGGTGTTCGCCGTCGTCGTCATCGGCGGCATGGGCTCCATCCTCGGCTCCATCCTCACCGGCCTCGGTCTCGGCATCGTCGAGGGGCTGACCAAGGTGTTCTATCCCGAGGCGTCCAACACCGTCGTCTTCGTCGTCATGGCCATCGTCTTGTTGGTGCGGCCGGCTGGCTTGTTCGGAAAAGAGAAATGAACAAGAAGCTCCTGGGCTACGTCGCGCTCTTCGCCGCCATCGGGCTGCTGCCCGCCTTCGGCGTCTACCCCGTCTTCGTCATGAAGGTGCTCTGCTACGCGCTGTTCGCCTGTGCCTTCAACCTGCTTGTCGGCTTCACGGGCCTGCTGTCCTTCGGCCACGCGGCCTTCCTGGGCACGGCGGCCTACGTGACGGGCCATGTGCTCAAGGTCTGGGGCCTGCCGACGCCGGTGGGCATCCTCGTCGGCATGGCGGGCGCAGCGGGCGTGGGCCTGCTGTTCGGCCTGCTGGCCATCCGCCGCTCGGGCATCTACTTCTCGATGATCACGCTGGCGCTGGCGCAGATGCTGTACTTCTTCTTCCTGCAGGCGCCGTTCACCGGCGGGGAGGACGGCCTGCAGTCCGTGCCTCGCGGCCACTTCCTGGGGCTGGACCTGGCCAGCGACCTGACGCTGTTCTATGTCGTGCTCGGCCTCTTCATCGCCGCCTTCTGGCTCATCTACCGCATCGTCCACTCGCCCTTCGGCCAGGTGCTGACGTCCATCCGCGAGAACGAGGCGCGCGCCACGTCCCTGGGCTATGACACGGCGCACTTCAAGCTGCTGGCCTTCGTGCTGTCCGCCGCGCTGGCCGGCCTGGCCGGCTCCACCAAGACGCTCGTGCTCGGCTTCGCGACGCTGACCGACGCCATCTGGACCACCTCCGGCCTCGTCATCCTGATGACCCTGGTGGGCGGCATGGGCACGCTGATCGGCCCCATGGTCGGCGCCCTGGTCATCATCGCGCTGGAGAACAAGATCGGCGACTTCGGCAACTGGCTGGGCGAGCTCACCGGCATCGCCTGGTTCAACGGGCTGGGCGAGTCCGTCAGCCTCGTTACCGGGCTGATCTTCATCGTCTGCGTGCTGGCCTTCAGGCGCGGGCTGGTGGGTGAGGCGATGGCGCTGTGGGAGAAGCGGCGCGCCTGACGTTCTAGGGGGCGGGCGTTGACCCGGGCCTGCTGCGCGCCGCTAATGGCGGCCTCGCCTTGCGGAGGCTGTCGCGATGCCCTACCCCATGCCTACCCTGTCGTCCACGGTGTTTGCCGCCGTCATGCTGGCCGCCGCGCCTGCGCACGCCACCATCTGGGACGCCCCCACGCTGGCCGAGATCCCGCCATCCAACATAGGAGCAGCGCATTACTTCACCACTGACGGCAGCGGCAGTGGACTCATCCTGAGCGTCCTGCAGGACCGGGAGGGGCTTGGCAGCATGGGCAGCTCCAACGTGCCGGGGCAGCAAGGCCTGTGGCTCGGTCAGGACGGGCTCGGCTCGGGCTATCGGATCATGTTCAACAAGG
Source organism: Roseateles sp. AC306 (assembly GCF_979253795.1). Taxonomy (NCBI): domain Bacteria; kingdom Pseudomonadati; phylum Pseudomonadota; class Betaproteobacteria; order Burkholderiales; family Sphaerotilaceae; genus Roseateles; species Roseateles sp. AC306. The sequence continues at coordinate 190,582 of NZ_CEEDEB010000011.1, read as the reverse complement.
TGATCTCGCGGCTGAGCATCAGCTTCGTCGGGCTGACGGCGACGGGCGCGCAGGCGGAGCGCCTCACCGGCCTGAACACGTTCACCTGGTCGACCATCGAGCTGGACAGCCCCGACGGCAGCGCTCAGTACGCCGATGGCGAACTGCTCGCCCTGGGGACTGACTCGCGAGGCCAGTTGAGCTTCCGAAATCCGATCGCCGAGTTCGGCATCTATTTCACGCACGACCAGCCGTCGGACCTCGGCGGCTTCGTCATCACCCGCATCGAGGCCTCGGTCGTGCCAGAACCGGTCGGCGCTGCGACGTGGCTGTTCGGGATAGCGGCTCTTGGCGCTCGCAGCTGGCGGTCCCGGCACGCACTCGAGGCTCGCCCGACATTCAGGCGCGAGCGGGCGGCTGAGGCGATGGCACCGGCGTGGAAGCGCCCTCCTTCTTCCGCCTGAACACCAGCACGTTGCCGGCCATCACCAGCGCCAGGCCGACGAGCGCCGGCGCCGTCCACACATAGCCCTCCACCCAGGCCGACACATTCAGCGCGACGATCGGGAACAGCACCGTGCTGTAGGCCGCGCGCTCGGGGCCCAAACGCCCAACGAGCGTCAGATAGGCCGTGAAGCCGATGACCGAGCCGGGGATGGCGAGATACAGCAGCGCACCGACGTAGCGCGCGCTCACGTCGAACCCAAAGGGCACACCCGCCAGCAGCGCATAGGCCGTCAGGATCGCGGTGCCCACGGCCATGCCCCAGGCGTTGGTCTGCACCGGCTTCAGGCCCTCGGCCTGCAGTGCCGCCGACAGCAGGTTGCCGGTGGAGAAGCACAGCGTGCCGCCCAGCGCCCAGGCCAGGCCGGCCGCCGTGGCATGCCCGCCGCTGATCTCGGGCCAGAACAGCAGCACGAGGCCGGAGAGCCCCAGCGCGCCTCCGGCCAGCACCTGGGGCGCGATCTGCCGGCCGTGGACGACGCGAGCCAGCAGCGCGTTCCACAGCGCCGCGCTGGAGAACACCACGGCCACCAGGCCGCTCGCCACCGTCTGGCTGGCGTTCAAAAAGCAGACGAAGTTCAGGCAGAACAGGCACAGCCCCTGCGCCAGCACCCACCCCAGCGCCTTGCCGCGCGGCACGACCAGCTGGCGCCGCCAGACGAGCCAGGCGAACAGCACGAGCGCCGCCAGGCCGAAGCGGTAGGCAATGGACAGGGCGATGGGCACCGAGCCCAGCTGCCACTTCAGCGCGATCCACGTCGTGCCCCAGATGAGCACGACCAGCACATAGAGAAAAGCATTCATGCCGCCATCGTGGCGCCCGGGCCGGTCGCGCGATTGCACATTCCTGCGCATCGTCGACCGCGCCACGGCGCGGGAAAGGGCGTGGCCCGTAGCATCGCGGCATGCCCGATCTCACCGCCGGCTCAACAGCACACCAGCCCGTCTTCGACGTGCTCGGCCGCTCCCGCGCCCGCCGCGAGCGCGAGCTGGCGCTGGCGGACGGGCTGCGTCTGGTGCAGTGGCGCAACGACGGTGGCCGCATGGATTACCAACGCCCGGGCCACCACACCTTGTCCGTCTACCTGCAGGGCGGGCACCAGACCCACCTCGTCCAGACGCCGGGCGAAACCGGCTCCCCCGGCTGCCACTGCATACTGCCGGCCGAGCACGAATCGCACTGGAACGTGGCCGGGCCGCTGCGCTTCGTGCACCTCTATTTGTCCGCCGACGCCTGGGCCGACCGCGTGGTGCGCCTGCTCGACGCCGAACCGCGCGCCATCACGCTGGAGCAGCGCATCTTTGGCGAGGACGCCACGCTGGCCGCCTGGGCCCAGGGCGTCGCCGAGCGGGACTGGCAGGACCCGGCCGAGCGCCTGCGCATCGACTCGCTGAGCCATGCCGCGCTGGACCACCTGGTGCTGCAGGCCGCTCAACCCCGGCAGCGGCTGCGTGCAGAGCGGGCGTCAGGCGGCTTGTCGAGCGCGGCGCGGCGGCGCGTGCTGGCGTTTGTGGACGCCCATCTGGAAAGCCTCGACCTCAGCCTGCCCCGGCTGGCCGTCCAGGCGAATCTGTCCGAATTCCACTTCGCCCGCATGTTCCGTGTCTCCATGGGCTGCACCGTGCACGACTGGGTGACCGCGCGCCGGCTGGGCCGTGCCCGCGCGCTGCTGCGTGAGACCGCTCTGCCGTTGGCCGATATCGCCGCCGCCTGCGGCTATTGCAGCGCCAGCCACCTCACCCGCCACGTCAAGGCGGCCACGGGGGCCACGCCAGGCCAGCTCCGCTGCGCCTCGGCGCGTGACTGCTGACAACACGTCGTCACCATTCACCCGTGAGTTAGGGGGCGCGCGCGGCGCCGATGTCGCTCACTATCCGTCCATGTGCCTGTCTGCCCGCTTCAAGTTCACCGCCACGCTGCTTGTGGCGTTGCTGGGCTTCGCCGTGACGCTGGACACACTGAATGGCAGCCTGCTCGAAGAGCCGCTGGCCATGCAGACGCCGCAACGCTGAGGCGCCCTCCCGACTTGGGGAATTTCTCCCCCCGACCGCCCCGCTGACCCTCCCTACACTCGCCGCGCACTCAGCGGAGAAACGGGATGGCATCCAGGCTTGTTCAGGGCGCAATTGCGGCCGTCGTCGTGGCGGGAGCGGCAGCGGGCGGTTGGTGGGCCGCCCACCGCGCGCCGGCCATGCCCAGCAGCGCCGAGATCGGTGCGGAGGAAGCCGCCTTTGCTTTCAGCGAATGCAAGGCGCGGCTGCTGGACGGCTCGCCGGCCATCGCCGTCATGTTCACGCAGGCGCTGGATCGCCGGCAGGACTTCGGCGCGCTGCTGACGGCCGCCGAAGGCACGCCCGGCACCAAGGCCGACCCGAACGACCCGTCCTCCAAGGCCACGCCGGCCGACCCCGCCAGCTTCAAGCCGCTGGCCGCCCGCTGGGTGCTGGGCGACAACCCGCGCGTGCTCTACCTGCCCTTTGCCACGCCGGACCGCGCCTACCGCATCACGATGAACGCGGGCCTGGCCTCGCACTCGGGCAACAAGCTGCCCGCCGCGCAGACCTGCGAAGCCGCCAGCGAGGCCATGCCGCCGAGCTTCTACTTCGCCAGCAAGGGCCTGGTGCTGCCGGCCGGCCAGAACGGCGGGCTGCCGGTCGTCAGCATCAACACGCCCGAGGTGGACGTGCAGTTCCTGCGCGTGAAGCCCGAATCGCTGCCCGCCTTCCTGGAGCAGGTAGGCGGCCGGCGCGACCGTGGCAACGCAGGCGCCAACAACGAGGACGGCGAGTACTACTACGACGGCTACGGCGACAACCAGCGCCGCCTGAAGGGCACCGTCGGCGGCTGGGCGCTGGACGAACTGCGCGCCATGACCGACAGCGTCTACATCACCCGTTTCAAGACGGACGAGCGGCCCAACCGGCGCAACGTCAGCTTCCTGCCGGTCGAGAAGATCAAGCCGCTGCAGGAGCCGGGCATCTACATCGCCGTGATGAGCCAGCCCGGCCGCTTCGGCTGGGACTACCAGGTCACGCATTACTACGTCACCGACATCGGCCTGCACCTTCGCCGTCATGCCCACCAGTTGGACGTTTTCGCGACCTCGCTGAAAAGCGGCAAGGCGCAGAGCGGCATCGAGCTGAGCCTCGTCGACGAAGCCGGCAAGGCGCTGGCCCAGGCGCAGACGGACGGCGACGGCCACGCGGTGTTCACGGGCCGCAGTGACAAGGCCCGCGCCGTGCTGGCCAAGAAGGGCAATAACGAAATGTCCATCCTGTCGCTGCGCGATGCGGCGCTGGACCTGTCGGAGTTCGACGCCACCGGCCACCCGTCGCGCAGCAACAAGCTCTTCGTCTACGCCGGCCGCGACCTGTACCGGCCCGGTGAGAGCTTCACCGTCTCCGTGCTGTCGCGCGACGCCGACGGCCGCGTGCCGGCCAAGCTGCTGCCGCTCACCCTGACCATCAAGAAGCCCGACGGCAACAAGCTCGTCGAGCAGCTCGTGCAGCCGAACAAGGCCGGCCAGGGCTACTTCCAGCAGGCCATCACCCTGCCGGCGGACGCGCCCACCGGCGGCTGGACGGTCCAGGCCCGCGTCGACCCCGCCGCCAAGCAGCCGGATGCGCAATGGGCCTTCAAGGTCGAGGAGTTCCTGCCCGAGCGCATGAAGCTCACGCTGACCGCGCCCGACGCGGCACTCACTGGCGAGGTCAGCCTGCCCGTGCAGGTGCAGGGCGACTACCTCTACGGCGCGCCCGCCGCCGGCAACCGCCTGCAGGCCACCGTCTCCACCGAGCGCCTGGCCAACCCGCTCGGCCAGAAGCTGCCCGGCTTCCTGTTCGGCGACTTCGCCGACGACAAGGCCCGCTCGCGCCAGGACGCGCCCGAGCAGGAGCTGGACGCCGAAGGCAAGGCCGAGGTGGCGCTGACCGCCAAGCTCGACGACCGCCACTCGCCCATGCGCGTGCGCGGCGCCTTCAGCCTGCTGGAAAGCGGCGGGCGGCCGGTGGTGCGCAGCATCGAGCGCACCTGGTGGCCGGCGCCCGCGCTGGTGGCCGTGCGCCCGCTGTTCGACCGCAACGTGGCGCCCGAGGGCGGCCTCGCCGGCTTTGAGGTCGTGCGCGTGGATTCAACCGGCGCCTTCAAGCCCGCCAAGGACCTGAAGCTCACGCTCAGCTACGAGGAGCGCCAGTGGTATTGGCGTTATGACGACGGGCGCGGCTGGCATTCCGGCTTCAACACGACGGACGAACTGGTGGAGGCGCGCTCGCTGAAGCTGGCCGCGAAGACCACCGTCAACCTGCCGGTGAAGTGGGGCCGCTACCGCCTGGAGATCGAAGACCCGCAGACCCAGCAGACGCTGCGCTACGGCTTCTACGCCGGCTACGGCGCGCAGGACGCCGACGACATCGGCAACCGCCCCGATCGCGTGCAGCTGCAGCTCAAGGGCTCGCCGTTCAAGCCGGGCGACACGGCCAAGCTGACCATCAAGCCGCCGCATGATGGCGAGGCCATCGTCACCGTCGAGGGTGACCGCGTGCTGTGGAGCAAGCGTGTGGGCGTGAAGGCCTCGGGCACGGACATCGACATCCCCGTCAGCGCCGACGCAGCCTGGCAGCGGCAGGACCTCTACATCACCGTCGCCGCCTTCCGCCCCGGCAGCCAGGGCGACCGCGTCACGCCGGCCCGCGCGCTGGGGCTGGTGCACCTGCCGCTGAACCGGGAGGACCGCAAGCTCAAGGTCGCGCTGGAGGCGCCGGCCAAGACCGTGCCGTCCATCGCGCTGCCCATCAAGGTGAAGGTGCCGCAGCTGGCCGGCAAGCAGGCCATCGTCACCGTGTCCGCGGTTGACGTGGGCATCCTCAACATCACGAACTTCAAGACGCCCGACCCGGCCGACTTCTTCTTCGGCAAGCACCGCTACGGCGCCGACATCCTCGACCTCTACGGCCGCCTCATCGAGAAGATGGACGGCAACGTCGCCCAGCAGCGCTTCGGCGGCGATGCGGGCAAGCGCGATACACAGAGCATGCCGCGCAAGGTGCTGCTGGTGGATCTGTTCAGCGGCCCGGTGGCGCTGGATGCCAAGGGCGAGGCCGTCATCAGCGTGAAGCTGCCGGACTTCAACGGCACGCTGCGGCTGATGGCGGTCGTGAGCAGCGCCGACAGCTACGGCTCGACACAGGCGGACACGGTGGTCGCCGCGCCGCTGGTGGCGGAGCTGAACATGCCGCGCTTCATCGCGCCGGGCGACAAGGCCACCATCGCGCTGGACGTGACCAACCTCAGCGGGTCACCGCAGGACGTGCGCGTTGCCCTGAGCGCGACGGGTCCTGTGCGCATCACCGGCGAAGCGTCGTCGGTCAGGCTGGCCGACAAGCAGCGCCAGATCCTGCGCTTCCAGGCCGAGGCGCTGGACGCCTACGGCCTGGCGCCGATCAAGCTGACCGTCAGTGCCGGCACGCTGAGCCTGGTGCGCGAGGCGGCGCTGCAGGTCCAGCCCGTCACGCCGCTGGTGCGCGAGAGCCGCCGCATCCGCCTGGACGCCGGCGGCACGCAGGTCATCGACAAGGCGCTGCTGGACGCCTACTGGGCCGGCTCCGCCACGCTTGGCTTGAGCGTCAGCAACACGCCGCCCATCGACATCAAGGAGCAGGTCAAGGGCCTGTTGATGTACCCCTACGGCTGCCTGGAGCAGACGACGTCCAGCGCTTACCCGCTCGTCTTCATCGACGACGAGGCCGCCAAGCGCTGGGGCCTCGCGCCCGTGCCTCGAGAGGAACGCGCCAAGCGGCTGGAAGGCGCCTTCGCCCGCCTGGCCGGCATGCAGCAGGCGCGCGGCGGCTACGGCCTGTGGGCGGCCAGCAACCCGTATGAAGGCTGGCTGAGCGCCTATGTCACCGGCTTCCTGCAGGACGCGCGCGATGCCGGTTTTGCGGTGCCGGAAGGGCAGCTCAAGAAGTCGCTCGAGAACCTGACCGAGCAGTTCCAGCGCAGCCCCGGCCAGCAGACCACGCCGCCCAAGGAGCCGCGCCGCAACCCCGCCGGCGCCATCGCCGACTATCGCGACGCCGAACTGCTGCGCATCGCCCACCAGCGCTTTGCCGAGGCCGCGCACGCCGGCTACATCCTCGGCCGCGAGCAGAAGGCGCCGCTGGCCACGCTGCGCACGCTGCACGACCAGCACCGCGCCAACGCCTTGTCGCCGCTACCGCTGGTGCACCTCTCGCTGGCGCTGAAGGCCATGGGCGACGAGGCCCGCGCCAAGGTGGCCCTGGATGACGCAATGGCGCGCGGCTACGGCTACCAGGTCGAAGACGGGGTGTGGGGTCAGTGGCTGGGCGACTACGGCTCCCGCCTCCGCGACCGAGCAATGGCCTACGCGCTGCTGCTGAGCCACAAGGTGCAACACGACAAGCGCGAGAACCTGCTGTTCGACCTGGCCGACGACTTCGGCAAGCGCAACTACTACTCCACACAGGAGCGCCTGGCCCTCTTCCTCGCCGTGCAGGCCGCCACCAACGGCGCCGGCAAGGACGACGCCTGGAAGACGACGCTGGCCGTGGGCGCCAAGTCCGACGCCTGGGCCGGCAGCGGCACCGGCCAGCAGAGCTTCGAGCCGGCCCAGCTCAAGTCGGGCCTGACGCTGAAGAACGAGGGCACGGCGCCGCTGTACCTCGACGTCACCGCCCAGGGCTACCCCGTCAAACCGCTGGCACCGAGCAGCGACCGCATCTCGGTCGAACGCGCGATGTTCACGACCGACGGCAAGCCGGTGACCGCGCGCCAGTTCACGACCGGCGAGATGTTCATCGTCCGCCTGCGCGTGAAGGCCGCGCAGGCCATCAAGGACGGCCTCGTGGTGGACCGCATCCCGGCCGGCTTCGAGATCGAGAACCTCAACCTCAGCCAGGGCCCGCAGGCCGGCGAGTTCACGGTGGAGGGCGTCAACGTGGCGCAGGCGAATGCCAACGAACGCATCGTCCACACCGAGTACCGCGACGACCGGTTTGTCGCTGCGGCGCGGCTGGGGCAGCCGCTGGACCTGTTCTACCTCGTGCGCGCGGTGACGCCTGGCCGGTACGTGGTGCCGGCGACGTTTGCGGAGGATATGTATCGGGCGGAGATACGAGGGGTTGGGAAGGCGGAGGGGGAGATCACGGTGGTGGACAAGAAGTGATCGCGCCCACTCGCGCATCGTCAAGCGTGGCCTCGCCGCCTTAGATCGACACGACCGGCCGAGTTCTCCCGACTGTTGAGGCAGGCATCAGTGAGCAGGAATCGATGGATTTGGAGAGTCGCCTGGTGCGTGCTGGGATTGCTGGTGTTGCATCTGCTTGTGCAACTGTGGGTTATCGGCAGATACCACCGCGCCTCCCAACACGCCAAACGAGTGGCGGCCCGTATTGAACGAATCGAGTACGGCTATGACTCGTCCATGGGGGCGTCCGTCAGGGTGGCGACGTTGCACTTCGTCTTGTCGGAGCAGCCGGATCGACCGCAGGAGACCATCAGCTTTTCCTGCCCCGGCCCTTGCGCGGCTGCTGATTTGCTCGAGCAGTTTCAAGTCAACTCACTCGAGCAACTCGCTGGACAGGTCCGTCATGCCTATGTGTTCGAAGACGCCGAGGTGCACCTGCACCTGCTGTCGAGTACGGAAATTTGGCGGCTGATTGGTCTTGTCTTGTTGTTCAAGGTGTCGCAGGTTTTTGCTGTCGGCGTAGTTGTGCATCTGTTCAGAAATGAAGACGACCCGCGGTGAACACCCTATGGGACTCGGGGTCAGGTCTCAACAATTTAACCCAGCACCCTCATGCGATTACGCGGAAATCAAGACCGCTCCTCCATGGGAACTTCGGCAACGGCGCTGCGCCATCACTCCCACGGGTTCAATACCGGCACCTTCGCCCGCTCGAACTCCGAGACATCCCGCGTCACCATCGTCAGCCCATGGTGAGCCGCAGTCGCCGCGATGATCAGGTCCGGCTGCGAAAAGGTATGCCCGCCTTTGCGCCCTTCCTCCACCAGCAGCCGCCAGACCAGCATCACGTCTTCTGACACGTGCAGCACGCGCTGCTCGAACATGGGCCGAACCTTGTTCGTGAGCCAGGCGCCCAGTTCCGCGCGCCGGGCGGCGTCGGTGACTCGCTCGATGCCGAAGCGGATTTCAGCCAACGTGACGGCGCTGACGTAAAGCGACTCCAGCGGCTGCTCCGCCACGAAAGTGAGCACACGGGGTTCGGGGCGTGGCTTGCGCAGTTCGGAGAGGACGTTGGTATCCAGCAGATAGCGGGTCACAGCTCGACGTCCCGGACCGGCATCGGCGAGCGAGACACGTCGAGTTCCACGTCGGGGTAGGGCGAGGCCTGCATGACGGCTATAAGGTCGCGGCCGGTGCGGTTGCCTTGCAGGCGGCGGAAGTCCTCCGCAGTGATGACCACCACTTCATCCCGGCCGTGCACAGTGACATGCTGCGGTCCCTCGCTGTGCACGCGCCGCACCAGTTCGCTGAAACGGGCTTTCGCGTCTTGCAGCACCCAGTGGCCAGGGTGATGGGCGGTGGTATCGGACAGGGGTCGGCTCATGGTGCACCTCTGAATCTGGTCAGGCTGACCAGATTATCCCGCCAAGATGCCGATTTGCAACGCGGCCCGCCGCTCACCCCCAAGCGCAAACCCATCCCCCGACAACGGCAGCTTCCTCACCCGATGCCCCGTCGCCATAAAGATGGCGTTGCACACAGCCGGCGACAGCGGCGGGAAGGCGGGTTCGCCCAACCCAGTGACCGGGAACTCGGTCTTCAGGAAGTGCACGTCGATGCGCGTGGGTGACTCGGCAAAGCGGATCAGCGGGTAGTCGCCGATGTCGCTGACCACCATGACGCGGTCGACCTTGAGTTCGCCGTCGCGGGACACGGTGACCTCGGCTGCCTGGGCGATGTAGCCGAGGTGGCCGAAGTGGAAGGCGATGCCGTGGCCGCGGCCCTTCGACGCGGCGTACCCAGCCGGCTCCCGGCCTGCCGGCGACAATCGCCCTCCCATGCTGAAGTTCGACCTCCTCACCACCGAAGGCCGCGCCCGTCGCGGCACGCTCACGCTCACCCACGGCGTCGTGCAGACGCCCATCTTCATGCCCGTGGGCACCTACGGCACGGTCAAGGGCGTCACGCCCCGCTCGCTGGAGGCCATGGGCGCGCAGATCATCCTGGGCAACACCTTCCACCTGTGGATGCGGCCGGGCCTGGACGTCGTCACGCAGTTCGGCGGCCTGCACCGCTTCGAGAGCTGGAGCAAGCCCATCCTGACCGACTCCGGCGGCTTCCAGGTCTGGAGCCTGGGCGCCATGCGCAAGATCAGCGAGGAGGGCGTCAAGTTCGCCTCGCCCGTCAACGGCGACAAGCTCTTCCTGACCCCCGAGGTCAGCATGCAGATCCAGACGGTGCTCAACAGCGACATCGTCATGCAGTTCGACGAGTGCACGCCCTACGAGAGCAAGGGTGTGCTGACGACCGAGCGCGAGGCCAGGTCGTCGATGGAGCTGAGCCTGCGCTGGGCCAAGCGCTGCATCACGGAGTTCGGCCGCCTGGAGAACCCCAACGCGCTGTTCGGCATCGTCCAGGGCGGCATGTTCACCAACCTGCGCGACGCCTCGCTGGCCGGCCTGGCCGAGCTGGACCTGCCGGGCTATGCCATCGGCGGCCTGTCGGTGGGCGAGCCCAAGGCCGAGATGCAGCGCATCCTCGGCCACATCGGCCACCAGCTGCCGGCCAACAAGCCGCGCTACCTGATGGGCGTCGGCACGCCTGAAGACTTGGTTGAAGGCGTGTCCCAGGGCATCGACATGTTCGACTGCGTCATGCCCACCCGCAATGCGCGCAACGGCCATCTGTTCACTCGCTTCGGCGACCTGCGGCTGCGCAATGCACGTTACAAGTCCGACGAAAAGCCGGTGGATGAAACCTGCAGTTGCGAATGCTGCAAGGGGTTCAGCCGCGCCTATCTGCACCACCTGGACCGTTGCGGCGAGATGCTCGGCCCCATGCTGACCAGCGTGCACAACCTGCACTACTACCTCAACCTGATGCAGGAAATGCGCGACGCGCTGGACGCAGGCCGCTTCGAGACCTGGCGCGCGCAGTTCGCGGCGGACCGGGCACGCGGCATCTAGCGAAAGCCGGGCATCCGCTGACGGCGCTGTCAGTCGGTTGGCCCTCTCCCAAGACCTAGGGGGGCGACTGGAGATTCGACGTGTCGAGTCCCCCGTTTGCAGGTCAGGAAACGTAAATCCGTCACACATGGCCCCCCAGAATCGCGGCGGCCATCTCCTGTGCAGGCGAGCTCGTTGCCGCCTGTAACTGCATGAAACAGCGGGGTGGTGAATCAACATCCCCGAGGGTTTCAGACATGTCGATCAAGTCCCTGCGCGCTCGCGCTGCGGCCGCTCTACGCCGCGCTTCCAGGAACGCATCCGCCCGCGTCGAAACCCCCCGCAGCGAGCCCTGGAAGATCGAGACGCTGGAGCCCAAGCTGCTGCTGTCGGCAGACGCGCTGCCGGCCGTGCACCTGCTGGCCGGCCAGAGCGAGGCGACGGCGCCCAAGGTCTACGGCTTCGAGCGCGGCGAGGGCGCGGCCTGGGTGGATGCGCGTGCGGCGGGTGACGACGCCCCCGGCCTGCTCCAGCTCGGCGCGGGCATCGCCCCCGGCGACGTGGCCGTGCGCCGCATCCTTGATGACTCGACGGGCCAGGCCGACGCGCTGGAACTGGCGCTGCGCGGTACGGCGGACCGCGTGCAGATCCGCGGTTTCTTCACCGCCGCCAACCCGGTGCAAAGCGTCGCCTTTGCCGACGGCACGCGCTGGAGCGCCGACGAACTGCCCGACCTCATCGAGACCGGCCCGCAGCGCCAGGCGCTGGCCGCCAGCGCGGGCCAGGCCGATGCAGTCATCAGCAACGGCCCGGGCAACAACCTCTACCTGTTCGGGCGCGGCGACGGCGCGACGACGGTGCAGTCCTATTCGGACCCCAACCTGGGCAAACTCAACACGCTGCAGTTCAAGAACGGCGTGCTGCCCGCCGACGTCAGCGTCGCCCGCGCGACCGACGGCCAGGCCGGCGGCAACGTCGCGCTGGCGCTGACGATCAACGGCAGCGCCGACGTCATTTCATTCAACGGCTTCCTGTACGGCGGCACGCCGGCCAACGAGTTCAACGGCCTGCAGCAGGTCACATTCGCCGACGGCACGGTCTGGGACATCTCGCACCTCCTCTTCCTGCTCGGCATGGGCACGGCGGGCAATGACAACCTCAGCGGTGGCACGAACGCCGACCTGCTGAACGGCGCGGCCGGCAACGACAGCCTCAACGGCGCCGCTGGCAAGGACACGCTCTACGGCGGCGTGGGCAACGACAGCCTCGAAGGCGGCGACGGCGACGACATCCTCGACGGCGGCAGCGGCGACGACACCACCAATGGCGGCCTGGGCAGCAACACCTTCCTGTTCGGCCGCGGTGACGGCTCGGACCGCCTCTACTACAACCACAACGGCGGCCAGCCGCGCATCAACACGCTGCAGTTCAAGGCCGGCGTGCTGCCGGCGGACGTGATCGTCAGGCAGGCCTACGACAACTACTTCGGCGGCAACCGAGCGCTGGAGCTCAGCATTGCCGGCACGACGGACAAGGTCACGATCAATGCCTTCTTCCTGAACGACGACCCGGCCAATGCCTACGCTGGCCTCCAGAAGGTGCGCTTCGCCGACGGCGCCGAGTGGACGACCAACCAGATCGTCACGATGCTGCTGGCCGGCACGTCCGGCGATGACAACCTGCGCGGCACCGCTGCGGCCGACACCCTGACCGGCGGCACCGGCAACGACACGCTCAATGGTGCCGCTGGTGATGACGTCATCTCAGGTGGCATCGGCAACGACAGCCTGATCGGCGAGGCCGGCGCCGACCAGCTCTTCGGCAACGAGGGTGACGACAGCCTGGACGGGGGCGACGGCAACGACACGCTCGAAGGTGGCGAGGGCAATGACACGCTGAACGCCGGCGCCGGCAGCAACACCTTCGTGTTCGGCCGCGGCGATGGCCAGGACCGCCTCTACTACAACCACAACGGCGGCCAGGCGCGCACCAACACGCTGGTCTTCAAGGCCGGCATCGCGCCGGGCGACATCGTCATCCGGCAGGCCTACGACAACTACTTCGGCGGCAACAGGGCGCTGGAGCTGAGCATCGCCGGCACGACCGACAAGGTCACCGTCAACGCCTTCTTCCTCAACGACGACCCGACCAACGCCTACAACGGCGCTCAGCGTGTGCGCTTTGCCGACGGCACCGAGTGGGATGCGGCGGCCATCGTCAACATGCTGTTTGCCGGCACCAGCGGCGACGACAACCTGCGCGGCACCGGCGGCGCCGACATGCTCAACGGTGGCGCGGGCAACGACACGCTCAATGGCGCTGCGGGCGATGACGTCATCGCGGGCGGCACGGGCCACGACAGCCTCGTGGGCGAGGCCGGCGCCGACCAGCTCTTCGGCAACGAGGGCGACGACAGCCTGGACGGCGGCGACGGTGACGACATGCTGGAAGGCGGTGCCGGCAACGACACGCTGAACGCCGGCGCCGGCAGCAACACCTTTGTGTTCGGCCGCGGCGACGGGCAGGACCGGCTGTACTACAACCACAACGGCGGCCAGGCGCGCATCAACACGCTGCAGTTCAAGGCCGGCGTGCTGCCGGCGGATGTGGTCGTCAGGCAGGTCTACGACAACTACTTCGGCGGCAATCGCGCGCTGGAGCTGAGCATCGCCGGCACGACCGACAAGGTCAGCGTCAACGCCTTCTTCCTCAACGACGACCCGGCCAACGCCTACAACGGCCTGCAGAAGGTGCGTTTCGACGACGGCACCGAATGGGACATCACGGCCCTCCTGGCCCGGCTCTATGTCGGCACCGACGGCGACGACGTCTGGCGCGGCACCAACGCCGCCGAGACCTTCAGCGGCGGCCTGGGCAACGACAACATCTCCGGCGCGGGCGGCAACGACGTCATCGACGGGGGCGCGGGCAATGACAGCCTGGCGGGCGAAGACGGCGATGACACGCTGACCGGTGGCACGGGCAACGACAGCCTGAGCGGCGGCGCCGGCAAGGACTTGCTGCAGGGCGGTGAGGGCGACGACAGCCTTGACGGCGGTGACGGTGACGACACGCTGGACGGCGGCGCCGGCAACGACAGCTTCAACGCCGGCTATGGCAGCAACACCTTCCTGTTCGGCCGCGGCGACGGCCAGGACCGGCTGTACTACAACCACAACGGCGGCCAGGCGCGCATCAACACGCTGCAGTTCAAGGCCGGCGTGTTGCCTGCCGATGTGATCGTCAAGCAGGCCTACGACAACTACTTCGGCGGCAACAACAACGCGCTGGAGCTGAGCATCGCCGGCACCACCGACAAGGTCAGCGTCAACGCCTTCTTCTACTCCGACAACCCGGCCAACGCCTACAACGGCCTGCAGAAGGTGCGGTTCGACGACGGCACCGAGTGGGACATCGCGGCGCTGCTGGCCAAGGTGCAGACCTTCACCGATGGCGACGACAACGTGCGCGGCACGATTGCCGACGAGGTCTTCAATGGCGGCCTGGGCAATGACGCAATTGCAGGCGCGGCCGGCCACGACACCATCGACGGCGGCCCCGGCAACGACAACCTGGCTGGCGACGACGGCGACGACACCGTCACCGGTGGCACCGGCAACGACAGCGTCAGCGGTGGCAACGGCGTCGACCTGCTGCAGGGCGGCGACGGCAATGATTCGGTCAGCGGCGGCGCAGACAACGACCAGATCCAGGGCGGCGCGGGCGACGACAGCCTGGATGGTGGCGACGGCGACGACGTGATGGAAGGCGGTTCCGGCAACGACACCGTCAATGCCGGCTACGGCAGCAACACGCTGCTGTTCGGTCGCGGCGACGGGCAGGACCGGCTGTACTACAACCACAACGGCGGCGTCACCACGCGCGTCAACACACTGCAGTTCAAGGCCGGCGTTGCGCCGGCCGACGTCGTCATCAGGCAGGCCTATGACAACTACTTCGGTGGCAACAACAACGCGCTGGAGCTGAGCATTGCCGGCACCGCCGACAAGGTCACCGTCAACGGTTTCTTCTACACCGACAACCCGGCGAACAACTACAACGGCCTGCAGAAGGTCCGCTTCGACGACGGCACCGAATGGGACATCGCCTACCTCCTGGCCACGCTGCTGGCCGGCACTGCGGGAGATGACAGCGTCGCGGGCACCAGCGCGGCCAACGAGATGCACGGCGGCTCCGGCAACGACACGCTGGCCGGCCGCGGCGGCAACGACGTGATCCACGGCGACGAGGGCAATGACGCGCTCTACGGCGAGGACGGCGCGGACACACTGGTCGGCGGCGCCGGCAACGACAGCCTCGATGGCGGCCCGGGCAACAACATCTACGTCTTCGGCCGCGGCGATGGCCAGGACAGCATCACCGGCCGCTACGACCCGGCGGCCGGCAAGCTCAACACCCTGCAGTTCCGCGCCGACGTGCTGCCGGGCGACGTGACGGTGCGCCGGGTCTACGAGAGCCAGAGCGGCGGCGTCAACGGCCTGGAGCTGGCCATCGTCGGCAGCAACGACCGCGTCACGGCCAACTACTTCTTCTACGGCGATGACCCGGCCAACGTCTACAACTCGCTGCAGCAGGCCGTCTTCGCCGACGGCACGGTCTGGAACATCGCCCGGCTGCTGGAGCTGATGAGCGCCGGCACCGTGGCCAACGACTCACTGCGTGGCACGACCGGCGTCGACGTGATGACCGGCGGCCGCGGCAATGACAGCCTGGAGGGCCGTGCCGGCAACGACCAGCTCCTCGGTGGCGACGGCAACGACGCCCTCTACGGCGAAGACGGCAACGACACGCTGGACGGCGGCGCCGGCAACGACTGGCTGGACGGCGGCAACGGCAACAACGTCTTCCGGTTCGGCCGCGGTGACGGCCAGGACACCGTCGCCTACGGCAACTACGACTACAGCGGCACCCGCTTCAACACCATCCAGTTCAAGGCTGGCGTGGCGCCGACCGACGTCACGGTGCGCCGCGTGTCGGGCAGCCAGGGCAGCGCCAACGAAGCGCTGGAGCTGGCCATTGCCGGCACCGACGACCGCATCACCGCCAACTACTTCCTGTACAGCGACAACCCCAACACGAGTTACAACCAGCTGCAGCAGGTGCGCTTCGACGACGGCACGGTGTGGAGCATCGCCACGCTGCTGGCCGCGCTGGGCCAGGGCACGACGACGGACGACACGCTGCGCGGCACGGCCGGCGCCGACACGCTGGACGGCGGGCGTGGCAGCGACTCGCTGTCCGGCGCGGGCGGCGATGACCGCCTCAACGGCGGCGAAGGCTATGACGCCCTTTACGGCGAGGAAGGCAACGACACGCTGGATGGCGGTGCCGGCAACGACTGGCTCGACGGCGGCAACGGCAACAACACCTTCCTGTTCGGCCGTGGCGACGGCCAGGACACGGTCGCCTACGGCAACTACGACTACAGCGGCACGCGTTTCAACACTGTCCAGTTCAAGGCCGGCGTGGCACCGACCGACGTGACGGTGCGTCGCGTGTCGGGCAGCCAGGGCAGCGCCAACGAGGCATTGGAGCTGGCCATTGCCGGCACCGACGACCGCATCACCGCCAGCTACTTCCTGTCCGGCGACAACCCGGCCACCGGCTACAACCAGCTGCAGCAGGTCAGGTTCGACGACGGCACGGTGTGGAGCATCACCATGCTGCTGGCCGCGCTGGGCCAGGGCACGCCCACCGAGGACACGCTGCGAGGCACGTCGGGTGCCGACACGCTCAATGGCGGCCGTGGCAGCGACTCGCTGTCCGGCGCGGGCGGCGATGACCGTCTCAACGGCGGCGAAGGCTACGACGCCCTCTACGGCGAGGAAGGCAACGACACGCTGGACGGCGGTGCCGGCAACGACCACCTCGACGGCGGCGACGGCAACAACACCTTCCTGTTCGGCCGTGGCGACGGCCAGGACACCGTCGCCTACGGCAACTACGACTACAGCGGCACACGCACCAACACCATCCAGTTCAAGGCCGGCGTGGCGCCGACCGACGTCACGGTGCGCCGCGTCAGCGGCAGCCAGGGCGGCGCCAACGAGGCACTGGAGCTGGCCATTGCCGGCACCGACGACCGCATCACCGCCAACTACTTCCTGTCCGGCGACAACCCCGGCACCGGCTACAACCAGCTGCAGCAGGTCAGGTTCGACGACGGCACCGTGTGGAACCTCGGCGCCATCCTCGCGTTGATGAGCCAGGGCACGGCGACGGAAGACACCTTGCGCGGCAGCACCGGCAGCGACACCCTGCACGGTGGGCGCGGCAGCGACTCGCTGTACGGCGGCGCCGGCGACGACCGCCTCAACGGCGGTGAAGGCTTCGACGGGCTGGTGGGCGAGGACGGCAACGACACGCTGGACGGCGGCGCCGGCAACGACCACCTCGACGGCGGCAACGGCAACAACATCTACCTGTTCGGCCGCGGCGATGGCCAGGACAGCATCGTCTACAGCGCCTACGACTACAGCGGCACGCGCCTGGCGACGCTGCAGTTCAAGGCCGGCGTGGTGCCGTCCGACGTGCTGCTGCGCCGCGTCACCGGCTCTCAGGGTGGCAGCAACGAGGCGCTGGAAGTCAGCCTGATCGGCAGCGACGACCGCGTCACGGTCAACTACTTCTTCTACGGCAACAACCCGGCGAGCGGCTACAACCCGGTCCAGCAGCTCAGGTTCGACGACGGCACGGCCTGGAACCTGGCCGCCATCACCGCACGGCTGTACACGCCGCCGCCGACCACGACCGTCAACGGCACCAACCTGGCCGACACGCTGACCGGCACCGCGGCCGACGAGAGCCTCAACGGCCTGGGCAGCGACGACATCATCGCCGGCAAGGGCGGCACCGACTTCCTGTCCGGCGGTACCGGCAACAACACCTACCTGTTCGGTCTCGGCGACGGCGTCGACACCATCCTCTACAGCGGCGACACCGCCGGCGCGCGCCACAACACGGTGGTGCTCGGCGCCGGCATCACGGCCGCCGACCTCGTGCTCAAGCGGGCCTTCGACAGCCAGACCACGCGCTACACCGCCCTTGAGATCGGCATCCGCGGCACGGCCGACAAGCTGGTCATCAACTACTTCCTCGAAAGCGATTCGCCCACCAACCCCTACAACCCGGTGCAGACGCTGCGCCTGGATGACGGCACGTTCTGGACGGCGACCGACCTCTTCAACCGCCTGCAGCAGCAGACCAGCGCGGCGGACACGCTGATCGGCTCCACCGGCGCCGACACGCTGGACGGCGGCGACGGCAACGACCGCCTGACCGGCCGCAGCGGCAACGACACGCTGCGCGGCGGCGCGGGCGACGATGTGCTGGACGGCGAGGACGGCAACGACACGCTGGACGGCGGCGCCGGCAACGACTACCTCAACGTCGGTTCGGGCAACAACACCCTCGTGCTCGGCCTGGGCGACGGCGTGGACACCCTCGTCAACACCGGCTACGACACCGGCAAGACCAACACGCTGGCCTTCAAGGCCGGCGTGACGCCGGCGGACGTGAAGCTGCGTCGCGTGCTCGACCAGGGCGCGCACAACTACACCGCGCTGGAAGTCGCTTACGGCAACGGCGGCGACAAGCTGACGGTCAACTACTTCTTCGAGAACGACGACCCGACCCGCGGCTACAACCCGCTGCAGAAGATCCAGTTCGACGACGGCACGGTCTGGAACCTGGCCGACATCGTCGCGCGCCTCAACGCGCCCACCACGGGCGTGGAAGTGCTGATCGGCTCCCCCGGCGCCGACACGCTGGACGGCGGCAACGGCAACGACCGCCTGACGGGACGCAGTGGCAATGACACGCTGCGCGGCGGGGCGGGCGACGACCTGCTCGAAGGCGAGGACGGCAACGACACGCTGGACGGCGGTGCCGGCAACGACTACCTCAACGTCGGCACCGGCAACAACACCGTCGTGCTGGGCCTGGGCGACGGCGTGGACACCCTCGTCAACACCGGCTACGACACCGGCAAGACCAACACGCTGGTCTTCAAGGCCGGCGTGACCCCGGCGGACGTGAAGCTCACGCGCGTGCTCGACCAGAGCGCACACAACTACACCGCGCTGGAAGTCGCCTACGGCAACGGCGGCGACAAACTGACGGTCAACTACTTCTTCGAGAACGACGACCCGACCCGCGGCTACAACCCGCTGCAGAAGATCCAGTTCGCCGACGGCACCGTCTGGACGCTGGCCGACATCGTCGCGCGCATCGACGCGGCGACCTCCGGTGTCGAGGTGCTGGTCGGCTCCCCCGGCGCCGACACACTGGACGGCGGCAACGGCAACGACCGCCTGACGGGACGCAGTGGCAATGACACGCTGCGCGGCGGGGCGGGCGATGACCTGCTCGAAGGCGAGGACGGCAACGACACGCTGGACGGCGGCACGGGCAATGACTACTTCAACGTCGGTTCGGGCAACAACACCCTCGTGCTGGGCCTGGGCGACGGCGTCGACACCCTCGTCAACACCGGCTACGACACCAGCAAGACCAACACGCTGGTCTTCAAGGCGGGCGTGACCCCGGCGGACGTGAAGCTCACGCGCGTCCTCGACCAGGGCGCACACAACTACACCGCGCTGGAAGTCGCCTACGGCAAGGGCGGCGACAAGCTGACGGTCAACTACTTCTTCGAGAACGACGACCCGACCCGCGGCTACAACCCGCTGCAGAAGATCCAGTTCGCCGACGGCACGGTCTGGACGCTGGCCGACATCGTCGCGCGCACGCTGGCCGGCTCGCCGGCCAACGACACCCTCATCGGCACCGTCGCGTCGGAAACGCTGGACGGCGGCGCGGGCAACGACAGCATCAACGCGCGCCCGGGCAACGACGCCATCAACGGCGGCGCGGGCGACGACAGCCTCACTGGCGAAGACGGCAACGACACCTTCGACGGCGGCATCGGCAACGACACCCTCAACCCGGGCTACGGCAACAACATCTACCTGTTCGGCCGCGGTGATGGGCAGGACGCGCTGATCGAGAGCGCCTACGACTTCAACAAGGTCAACACGCTGCAGTTCAAGGCCGGCATCGCGCCGGCGGACGTCATCGTGCGTCGCGTCTTCGACCACCGCACGGCCCAGTACACGGCCATCAGCATCGGCCTGGCCAACAGCGACGACAAGCTGACCGTCTCCTACTTCTTCTACAACAACGATCCCAAGAACCAGTACAACCCGCTGCAGCAGGTCAAGTTCGCGGACGGCACGACCTGGGACCTGAACGCCCTCGTCGCCGAGGTCGACAAGGCCGTCGGCATGGACCTCGTCGTCCAGAACGTCAGCGTCACGCCGGCTGCCGGTGCGAGCCAGTTCCTGTCCGGCGGTCAGGTCACCGTGACCTGGACGACGCGCAACCAGGGCCCCACCGCCACCATCGGCGACTTCGCCGACCGCGTCACGCTGCGCACCGCCGGCGGCGACGTGCTGGCCGAGTTCCTCGTGCCCTATGTCGAGGCCACCTCGGGCGCGCTCGCGTCCGGCGCCTTCGTCACGCGCACCGCGACGCTCAAGCTGCCCGACGGCCCCACCGGCGCCGGCAGCCTGCTGGCCGTCATCGAGAGCGACTTCGGCAACACGCAGAAGGAAGGCGGCGTCACCGAGACCAACAACCGCGGCCAGGTCGCCTTCGCGAGCACGCTGGCCGAGTACGTCAACTACGTCAACCTGGCGGCCAGCAACCTCAGCATCACACCCGCAGGCGACTGGCAGAACGGCGACGCCGTCACCGTCGGCTGGACAACGACCAACGCCGGCACCATCCCGCCGGGCCGCAACTGGACCGAACGCGTCGAGGTGCTGAACCAGACGACCGGCGTCGTCATCGCCAGCCTGACCAGGACCGGCACGCCCGCGGAGGCGGCGCCCGGCGCCAGCGTCAACCGCACGGCCACGTTCAACTGGCCCGGTGGCGCCAACGCGGCCGGCGCCATCCGCTTGCGCGTCATCGTCGACGCCGGCAACGAGATCGCCGAGTTCAACAGCACCGGCACGCTGGAGAACGACAACCAGCTGGAACGCAACGTCAACGTCGGCAGCGATCTCATCGCGCGCAACCTCAGCCTGGACTCGGCCACACCCATGTCAGGCGATGTGCTGACGCTGCGCTGGGAGGACGTCAACCAGGGCCGCGTCGCTACCAACCTGAGCCACCAGGACCGCGTCGTCATCCGCCAGCGCAATGCCGACGGCAGCGCCGGGCCGGTGCTGGTGGACACCCTCGTCAGCTTCACCGGCAACGCCGCGCTGCCGATGGCCGCGGGCGAGGTGCGCCAGCGCAGCTACGGCTTCGCGCTGCCGCAGGGCCTGCGTGGTGCGGGCACGTTTGATGTGACCATCAGCGTCGACCGCAGCAGCACCGGCGCGGGCATCCTGTTCGAGGCCAATGCCGACGGCACGGCCGAGACCAACAACGACGCAACGTGGGCCTTCACCGCCGTGCTGCGCACCTATGCCGACCTCGCCGTCACGGTGGTTGACGTGCCGCCCAGCGCCAGCTCGGGCACCGACATCAGCGTCGGCTGGACCGTCAAGAACAACGGCGCCGCTGCGGCCACCGCGACGGGCGGCTGGGTCGACCGCATCGTGCTGAGCCGCGACAGCGTCGTCGGCAACGGCGACGACGTGGTGCTGGCCGAGATCCCGCGCGGCAGCAGCCTCGCAGCCGGCGGCGACTACAGCCAGACGGCCACCGTGCGCATCCCCTCGCGCATCGACGGCGCTTACCGCATCGCCGTCATCAGCGACGCGACCGCCAAGGTCACCGAGCCCGACACGCGTGCCGACAACGCCAAGCTCTCGGCCGCCATCAGCATCACGCAGACCTATGCCGACCTCGTGCCGACACTGACCGTCGTGCCGGCCGAAGTTTTCGCGGGCCGCAGTGCGCGCGTGGCCTGGTCCGTCCGCAACTCGGGCACGGTCGCCACCGACGTGAACCGCTGGGTCGATCAGGTCTATCTCAGCAGCACCCCCGGCCTCACGGCGCAGTCCACGCTGCTCGGCTCCGTCACCCGCGTGGGCACGCTGGCCAAGGACGACAGCTACGCCGCCGGCCTGGACTTCACCGTGCCGCGCGACGCCGCCGGCCAGCGCTACTTCATCGTCAAGACGGACGCCTTCACAGCCGTCTACGAACTGGGCCGCACGGACAACAACGTCGTCGTCGCCACCGACTCGACCTTGGTGAAGGCCGAGCCGAAACCTAACCTGCTCATCGAAGGCGTCAGTGCGCCCGCCAACTGGCGCGTCGGCCAGACCGTGCAGCTCAGCTACACGGTGCGCAACGCTGGCAACGACGCGGTGAGTGGCTTCTTCGGTGAAGAGATCCGCCTCGTCGACACGCTCGGCCTGGCGCCCACGCAGGTGCTCACCAGCACCTGGGCCTTCCAGACGCTGGCCGCGGGCGGCACGGGCGTGCAAAGCCTGACCCTCGCCGTGCCCGCCATCCCGCCGGGCAGCTGGCGCCTGGAGATCGCCGCGGACAAGGGCAACTACGTCGTCGAGTCCAACGAGACCGACAACGTCGCCACGGCCGCCGTCGCCGTCGTCGCACCCGACCTCGTCGTCGGCAGCCTGGCGACCACCGGCCTGCTGCAAGGGGGCGAAGCCGTCACGCTGAACTGGCTCACGCGCAACACCGGCAGCGCACCGGCCATCAACATCCGCGAGAAGGTCTACCTGTCCAAGGACGGCACGGTCGACGCCGCCGACACGCTGCTCGGCGAGCGCCTCATCGACAGCCTGGCCGCAGGCGCCAGCAGCAACGGCAGCTGGAGCTTCACGCTGCCGGTCGACCTGTCGGGCGCGTGGCGCCTCATCGTCGTCACCGACACCGGCGCGGCCAACAACGAGTCGACGAACGAGGGCAACAACCAGGACAGCCTGGCCATCAACGTGGCCATGGACGCCTATGCCGACCTGGCCGTGCTCAGCGTCAGCGCGCCCACGCAGGTCATCGACGACCCGGCCAGCATCACGGTGGAGTGGACCGTCAAGAACGAAGGCCCCGGCGCCGGCCGCGCGACGAGCTGGACCGACCGCGTCATCTACAGCACCAATGCCGTGCTGGGCGACAACGACGACATCGTGCTGGCCAACGTCGAGCGCAATGGCGCGCTGGCCGCAGGCGCCAGCTACAACGGCAGCCTGAACTACGCCTTCGGCCCGGCCTTCAGCCGCCACGGCACGATCTTCGTCAAGAGTGATGCCACGGGCGCCGTCTGGGAAAACGGCAGCGAGACGAACAACACCCAGGATGCCGGCCACGCCACCGACGTGATGCCCATCGCCTACGCGGACATGCGCGTCGAGGCCGTCTCCACGCCGGGCACGGCGTTCAGCGGCCGCGATCTGATGGTGCAGTGGACCGTTGCCAACCGCGGCATCGGCATCACCAACACGACGAGCTGGAACGACAGCGTCTGGCTGAGCCGCAACGCCGACGGCAGCGGCCAGCGTTTCGAGCTCGGCAGCGCCGGTCACCTCGGCCAGATGGCCGTGGGCGACACCTACAACCGCAGCATCAATGTGCGCCTGCCCGAGGGCATCTCGGGCGACTGGTTCCTGAACGTCTCCACCAGCGGCCCCTACGAGTTCATCTACGCCGACAACAACACCGGCCACTCGCTGGCCGTGCCGGTCACGCTGAGCGATTCGCCCGACCTCGTCGTCGAGAGCCTGAACGCGCCGGCCACCGCCCAGGAAGGCGCCCTCGTCGACGTCAGCTGGACGGTGCTCAACCAGGGCATCGCCCGCGCCGCCGGCCAGTGGCAGGACACCGTGCTGCTGCTCGCGCCCAACGGCTCCACCGTCGTGCTGGGCAACTACGTCTACGACCGTGGCCTGGACGCCGGCAAGACCTACGCGCGCACCGAGCAGGTCCGCCTGCCGAGCAAGATCGAGGGCGGCTACCGCCTGCGCGTCGTCACCAACAGCCTGGTCGGCACCAGCGGCAGCCCGCAGGTCTACGAATACGGCGACGCCCGCAGCAACAACACCCGCACGGACACCGACGCCATCGTCGTCAGCCTGAACGACCGGCCCGACCTGCGCGTCACCGACATCGACCTCCCCGCAAGCGTCACGGCCGGCACCAGCCTGGGCCTGAAGTTCACGGTCGGCAACTTCGGCCCCGAGGCCACCTCGGGCCAGTGGCAGGACTACCTCTACCTGTCGCTGGACGGCATCGTCAGCGCCGACGACGTGCTGCTCGCTCGGGTCGACAGCGGCTCGGCCCTGAGCCCCGGCGGCGACCCGTACACAAGCATCGTCAACGGCGTCGACATCCCCATCCGCTACCGCGGCGACGTCTACATCATCGTGGCGGCCGACGGCGGCAACCGCATCGACGAGTACCCCAGCGACACGAACAACACGCGCGCCGAGCGCATCCACATCAACCCCATCCCGTTCGCCGACCTCGTCACCAGTGATGTCGTCGCGCCCGACCAGGCCGTGCACGGCGCCACCATCGAGGTGCGCTACAAGGTCACGAACAAGGGCTCGGCCACCACGCGCGGCGACGCCGCGACGACCAACAGCTGGACCGACACCATCTGGCTGACCGTCGACAAGACCCGCCCCAACCCGGGCAAGGGCGACATCAAGATCGGCCAGGTCACGCACACCGGCCACCTCGCCATCGGCGAGGACTATCTCGGCACCGTCAACGTGCAGATCCCCGACAACATCCAGTCGGCGCGCTACTACGTCACCGTCTGGAGCGACACCTACGACGCGATGCTGGAGGACACGCTCTCCAGCAACATCAACCCCGACGATCCGACCCAGATCGACAACAACAACTACAAGTCGCGCGACGCGGACGGCATCGGCCCGATGAAGGTGCTGGGCATCACGCCGCCTGACCTGCAGGTCACCAGCGTCATCGCGCCCACCACTGCGGCCGCCGCCGGCAGCTACACCTTCAGCTACACGGTGAAGAACCGCGCCGACGCCTTCGAAGGCGCCTGGACCGACAAGGTCTGGCTGATGGACAACCCGGACCCGACACAGGCCAAGGTGTACTGGCTGCTCGGCGAGTTCAAGCAGCAGCGCGCGCTGGGCAATGGCGAGAGCTACAGCGTCAGCCAGACGGTCGACCTCGGCCCCTCGGTCAGCGGCGCCTACCTCGTCGTGCAGACCGACGCCAACTACGGCTACACCGGCCGCAACGACGTGACCGAGGTCGCGGAGGACAACAACGTCAACCGTGCCGCGTCCAACGTGACCAACGCGCCGGCCGACCTGCGCGTCACCAACGTCACGACGCTGCCGACCAACTACTCCGGCGAAGACACCACCGTCACCTGGACCGTGCAGAACTTCGGCGCCGCCGTCTGGAGCGGCACCAAGGGCTGGCTGGACCACATCTGGGTCAGTCCGGACCCGACCTTCATCCCGTCGCGCGCCACGCAGATCGGCTCGGTCGTGCACAGCAACACGACGACGCTGGGTGCCGGCGAGAGCTACACCGCCAGCGCCGTCGTCAAGCTGCCGCCGGGCACCGACGGCGTCTACTACATCTATGTGATGGCGGACGGCAAGCACTCGGCCGACTCGCTCGCGCCCGACATGGGCCGTGGCGAAAGCCCCACCCCCAGCCAGCAGTCGCAGGACGAGGTGCTGGAGCCGCCCACACCGCACAGCGACTACAACGTCTACACGCGTGACCGCCTCTACGCGACCTCGGTCTTCGAGGGCGCGCGCCGCGACAACAACCTCGGCCAGGACACGCTGAACATCATCTACCGCGAGCCCGACCTGCAGATCGACCAGGTCACGGTCAACAACCCAAATCCAGGCTCCGGCGACACCATCACGGCGACCTGGACGGTCACCAACCGCGGCACGCGCGACACCCGCGTGCCGGGCTGGTTCGACGGCGTCTACCTGTCGCGCGATGCGACGCTGGACCCGAGCGACTACCCGCTGGTGGACCGCGGCAGCGAAGCGGAGGTCCTGTTGCGCGCCCGCCAGGTCTACCTGACCGACGCGTTAGGCAAGCCACGCTTCCTGAAGCCGGGCGAGAGCTACACGCAGACAGCCACGTTCGCGATCCCGACCTCCATCAGCGGCGACTTCAAGCTCATCGTCAAGGCCGACACCGGCGTCTTCAAGGACTACTACAACGAGGTGCCCAGCACCATCCGCGCCGGCCTGAATGTCATCCGCGAGAGCGGCGCCAACAGCGTGCTGGAGTTCAAGGACGAGGCCAACAACACCGCGCAGATCGCGCTGCCGATCACGCTGGCCGCGCCGCCCGACCTGCAGGTCACCAGCGTCACCGCGCCCGACGCCGTCATCGCCGGCCAGAACTTCACCGTCGCCTACAAGGTCGACAACCTCGGCGGTAGGACGCCGACGGACCAGGGCAGCTGGTACGACATGGTCTACCTGTCCAAGGACCGCTTCCTGGACCTGAACAAGGACCGCTACCTCGGCTATGTGCAGCATGGCGGCGGCCTCGCGGCCGGCGGCAGCTACACCGGCAGCCTGACCTACACCGCGCCGCGTGACCTGGAAGGGCCTTACTACGTCTTCGTCGTGACCGACCCGGCCCGCATCTGGGGCAGTGGCGAGACCGGCCAGGTGCTGGAGTTCGGCAAGGACGACAACAACAACGCGGCGGCCGTGCAGCCCATGCGCATCGAGACGCCGCCGCCGGCCGACCTGGTCGTCACCAACGTCATCGTGCCGCCCAGCGCCAAGGTCGGCGACGAGGTCGAGATCACGTTCACGGTCCAGAACACCTCCATCAACCCGGCTTATGGCCGCTGGACGGATGCGCTCTACCTGTCGGCCGACAACGCCTGGGACCTGAACGACATCCAGATCGGCAAGGTCGCCCACGTCGGCGACCTCGGCGAGAACGGCGAGTACACCGCCAAGCTGACGGCCAAGCTGCCGGCGCTGAAGGACGGTGGCTGGCGCGTCATCGTGCGGCCCGACCTCTACAACGAGGTCTTTGAAGGCCGCATCACCTACACCGACACGGGCCTGAACCTGCCGCCCGGCGAGGCCAACAACCGCAGCGCCTCCGGCGCGACGCTGAACGTCACCGTGCCAGTGCTGACCGTGGCGCAGACGCTGGCCACGACGCTGTCCAACGGCCAGACCCAGGTCTACAAGGTCAGCGTCGGTGCCGGCGAGACGCTGCGCGTGCTGCTGGACTCGACGGCCGCCACCGGCGCCAACGAGGTCTATGTGCGCTGGAACGACGTGCCTACCGGCAGCGCCTTCGATGTGGCCTACAGCAACCCGGTCTCGCCCGACCAGACGCTGCTGGTGCCCACCACCAAGGCCGGCGACTACTACATCCTCGTGCGCTCCCGCCAGGGCGGCACGGCCACGCCGGTGACGCTGCGTGCCGACCTGCTGCCGCTGTCCATCACCAAGGTCACACCCGACCAGGGCGGCGTCGGCAACGACGACCACCGCTGGGTGACGATGGACATCGAAGGTGCCCGCTTCGCAGCAGGCGCACTGGTCAAGCTGGCCCGCCCGGGTGAGTTCGAAATCGAACCCGAGCGCTGGCAGGTGCTGGATGCGACCCGCATCCGCGCCGTCTTCGACCTGCGCCACGTGCCGCTGGGCCTGTACGACGTCATCGTCACCAACCCCGACGGCTCGCGCGTCGTCGAGCCCTACCGCTACCTCGTCGAACGCATGATCGAGGCCGACGCGGCCATCGGCGTCGGCGGCCCGCGCAACATCGAGCCGGGCGACTCGGCCACCTACAGCGTCAGCCTGCAAAGCCTGACCAACGTCGACACGCCCTATGTGCGCTTCGACGTCGGCGCGACGGACATGGGCAACAGCGCCAATGTGCTGGAAGGGCTGAACTTGCCCTATGTCGTGTTCGGCTCCAACGTTGGTGGCCAACCCGACGGCGCCATCGCCGCCGGCAATGGCAACAACCAGGCCTACGGCACCACGCCCACCACCGGCGTGCGCGCCGACGTGCCCTGGGCCGCGCTGGACGGCATGACCAACACGAATGGCTGGAACCTGGCCCCCGGCTATGCCTTCGACCTGGCGGCCAACGGTTTCGCCGGCGCCACGTTCAAGGTGCAGACCTATCCGGGCCTGGCCGAGTGGATCAACTACGACTTCGAAGGCCTGCGCGACAAGCTCTACGCCATCCGCCCGGACTGGAAGGCCGCCGGCCTGCTCGATGAAGGCGTTAGCGGGCTGAACCGCATCTCCCCGGGGCTGACCGCCAAGTTCCTGTCCACCGACCCCGAGGTCCACATCACCAAGGAAGAGGCCGTCGCCATGCCCTTCCGCTTCGACACGCTGGCCAGCGTGACGACGCTGACGCGCGCCGAATTCATCGCCGACCAGACCCGCCACGCCCAGGCGCTGCGCGCGGCCATCCTGGCCGACGCCACCGCACCCAACACGCTGGCCGTACTGGCAGCCGACGAGGCGCAATGGGTCAAGGGCTGGCTGGGTGCGCTCGAAGCGGCCGGCCTGTTGCGTGCCGAAGGCACCGCCCCGGCCATCCGCAGCGACGAGCTGGTGCTGAGCCTGAACGCCACGCTGGCCACCGGCATCCTGATGTCCAGGGCCGGTGACAGCTACCGCACGCAGAACGACCTGCTCGGCTTCTTCGCCAAGGTGCAGCAGTGGTACGGCGACACGGCGAAGTACGCCGGCGACCGCAACGCCGCGCATGCGCCGGTCGACTACGTGGAAGTGCGCGAGGTCGAGGACGGCGGCACCGTCGAGATCCCCGTGCCCGTGGCGCCGAACGCGGCCGACTACGACCAGCACGCCGGCCAGTCCACGCACTTCATCAGCTTCGACGTCTTCGCCGGCAACCGCGCCGAGCTGGAGTACCTGCGCCACATCGGCGTGCTGGATGCCGAGTTCCGCCCCGTCGGCCCGCAGACGCTGAACCTCACCAGCTACCTGCAGCAGGCCGCGCAGGCGCAGGCGAATGCCGGCGCCGCCATCAGCGTGCGTGGGCCGCAGGCCCTGCCCGCCGCCAACGGTTCGACCTACATCCCGACCGACTACGCGCTGCCCTACACGCTGTCGTTCAACAACCCAACCAGCGCCGCCGTGGGAGAAATCCGTCTCGTGACGGCCATCGACCCCGACCTCGACGCGCGCAGCCTGCGCCTGGGCGACCTGAAGATCGGCGACATCAACATCCACGTGCCGGCCGGCCAGGCCGTCTTCCAGGGCGACTTCGACTTCACCGGTGCGCCGGGCAAGGGCTATGTGCTGCGCGTCAGCGCCGGCATCGACGCCGAGGCCCGGGTGGCCACCTGGCTGCTGCAGGCCATCGACCCCGACACCGGCGAGGTGCTGCACGACCCGGCCCGCGGCCTGCTGCCGCCGGACGCCAACGGCAAGGCCACCGGTGGCTTCGCCAGCTACACCATCAGCGCCAGCGACATTGCGCAGAGCGGCGCCAACATCAGCGCCTCGGCCCGCGTGTTCTTCGACGCCACGCCGCCCATCGTCAGCTCCGCCATCAGCCACACGCTGGACGCCGATGCGCCGGTCACCACGTTGACGGTGGCCAGCAACGGCAACAACGCCAGCGGCCAGCCCACCTACAAGCTGAACTGGAAGGCCGTGGACGACGCGGCCGGCGTCAAGCACGTCACCGTCTACGTCGCCGAGGACGGCGGCGATTTCAGGATCTGGCAGAAGCAGGTGGCCGGTGCCGAGAGCACGGCCATCTTTGCGGGCCAGGCCGGCAAGCACTACGAGTTCCTGGCCGTCGCCACCGACAACGCCGGCAACCGCGAGGCCGCCAGCATCAGCAACGCCGTGCTGCCCGACGACGGCAGCCGCACCGAGGCCCAGCAGGGCCTGGGCGTGACCGACACGCTGGACCAGACCGGCGAACTGCCGGCCGCCGCGCCGGACCGCAGCTACAGCCCCAGCGACCTGTTCGCGCAGGCCGCTCAGCGGCTGCCCGGCTTCGTCATCACGCCCGCGCTGGGCGGCCTCGGTGCCGACCTGCAATCGGTGCTCGCGCCGCTGCAACTGCGCGGCTTCGCCAGCGGCTTTGGCGCCAGCCAGGGCGCCATCGGCGCGCTCGCCATGGTCGAGCTGGCCGACGGCTCGGTGCTGGCCAGCGCCGGCGCCGAGCGCAACCAGGTCTTCCACTTCGGCAAGGAAGGCGGCCGCTCCGTGCAGCCGCTGTTCACGACCGAGGCGGCCATCCTCGACATGGCGCTGGACGCCGTCGGCAACCTCTGGGTCATGACCGGCTCCGAGCTGCTGATGATCGACAGCGGCAGTGGCGCCGTCATCAGCCGCACCCGCGCCCCCGCCGGCGAGCCGCTGACGCATGCGCTGGCCATCCAGCCCGGCACCGGCCTCATCTTTGTCGCCAGCGGCAACGGCGTCGAGATCTTCGACCCCAAGGCCACCAGCGCCGCCCAGGCGTGGAAGCACTTCAGCAACACCCGCGTCGGCGACCTTGCCTTCGGTCCGGACGGTCGCCTGTGGGCGGTGCGCTGGACCGGCAGCGACGTCAAGGGCGCCCTGCCCGAGGCGACCACCGACATCGTCAGCTTCCCGATGAGCGGCCGCACCGTCGGCCGCGCCGAGCTGGAATACCGCCTGCCCGGCCTGGTCGACAGCATCACCTTCGGCAAGGCCGGCACCGGCCTCGCGGGCCTGCTGCTGGCCAGCAGCAACACGGCACAACGCCCGACCGCGGCGGACGGCAGCACGGCCGTCGCCCACACCAGCGCGGTCTGGGCCATCGAGCTGCAAAGCCGGCGCAGCCTCAAGCTCGCCGAAGGCGGCACGCGCGGCGAGAGCATCGTCGCCACGGCCGACGGCCGCGTGCTGGTCGCGCAGACGAACCGCATCGACGAACTCGCGCCCATCAAGGCGCCCAAGGTCATCTCCGCCAGCGTCGCCGACGGCGCCCTCGTGCCGCTGCCGCTGACGCAGCTCGCGATCAGCTTCGACCAGGCCATGTGGACCGGTGCCGATGGCGCCGACACCACCAGTCCGTCCTCGGTCTTGAACCCGAAGAACTACAGCCTCATCGCCACCGGCGCCAACAGCCATCTCATCCTGACGCCCGAGAGCGTGCGCTGGGATGCGGCGAGCAAGAGCGTCATCCTGACCTTGCCCAACCTGCCTGCGGGCGGCTGGCGCGTCGAGGTCGTCAACACCGTGCGCAGTGGCGCCCAGGTCACGCTGGGCGAGGCCTGGGGCCTGGTGTTCACGGCCGTCACCGACATCTCCAACTTCGTGCGGCTGGAGTTCGCCGACACCCGCGCCGACCGCCTGACCGGCGCGATCAGCTACGACGTCAACATCACCAACCTCGGCGTGGACGACCTCAAGGGCCCGCTGATGCTGCTGCTGGACCCGGGCCGCTACTTCGGCGACAGCATCCTCGGCGCTGCTCAAGGCGATGGCGCCCAGGCCGAGCTGTGGGTGCTGGACCTGACGGCCGCGCTGCAAGGCCACCCGCTGAAGACCGGCGAGACGCTGGCCAACCGCACGGTCACCGTGCGCCCGGCGTCCAGCTTCGGCACCACGCCGGGCTCGGGCCAGATCGTCAAGGTCAACCTCGGCCATGGCGTCTACGCGCTGCCCTACGACAACACGCCGCCGGTGCTGGGCCAGATCAAGGCCGATGGCGCGCTGGACCTCACCACCGTCGCGCTGCCGGCCGCCACCGCCGGCGCGGCCTGGACGGCCAACCTGGGCGCCGTCGACACCGATGGTCGCCTGTTCTTCTGGGAACTCGTCAGCGCGCCCGCCGGCATGACGATCACGCAGGCCGCGCTGGTCGAGAGCAGCGCCAGCGGCTACGGCAACCGCGCCACGCTGCACTGGACGCCGAAGGCCACCGACCGCACGGACAACCAGATCCTCATGCGCGTCATCGACAGCCGCGGTGGTGTCGCGCTGCGCCGCTTCACGCTGGACGTGGCGGGCGCCAACCATGTGCCGGTCATCGACGCGGTGCAGAACCTGACGCTGGAAGAGGGCGACAGCCTGCAGCTGCCGCTGCTGGCCAGCGACGAGGACGGCGACACCGTCACGGTGCTGGTGCGCAACCTGCCGGCAGGCGCCTTCTTCGACGCGGCCACCGGCATCCTGAGCTGGACGCCGGGCTACGACCAGGCCGGTGTCTACCAGGACATCACCGTCGTCGCCAGCGATGGCAAGCACGAGGTGCAGCGCCGCTTCAACCTGACCGTCAACCAGGGCTACCCGCTGCCCATCTTCCCGACGCTGGACACGCAAGTGCTGCGCGAGGGCGACCGCTTCGGCCTGCAACTGCCCGGCGCCGTGCCGGGCGGCCTGCAGCAGGCCGACGGCAGTAGCGTCACGCTGAAGTGGAGCGCCGAGCTGCTGCCCGCCGGCGCGACGCTGGACGCCGACACCGGCTGGCTGTCGTGGACGCCGGGCTATGCCCAGGCCGGCCTGCTGACCGTGCCGGTCGCGCTGATCGCCACCTTCACCGCGGCCGATGGCAGCAAGTCCGTCACCGCCGTGAAGCGTGAGATCAAGTTCGACGTGCGCAACGCCAACGGCGCGCCGGTGTTCGACCCGGTCGAGACCTGGGGCGTGCTGGAAGGCCAGCCGCTGCGCATCAGCGTGTTCGCCTTCGACCCCGACAACCCCGCCTTCGAGCCCAAGGTCCGTCTGACGCCGGGCGGCGAGGCCAGCGGCCCCACGGGCACGGCCAGCACCGTCGACTACGACGTGACCGGCCTGCCGCCGGGTGCCACGTTTGACCGCGACACGCTGGAGCTGATCTGGACGCCCGGCTATGCCCAGGCCGGCACCTACTACGTGACGGTCAAGGCGACCGACGACGGCAATGGCACCGGCACCCGGCTGACCAGCCAGATCGTGCTACCCATCGTCGTCAGCAACGCCAACCGCGCGCCCGAGATTGGCAACGTGACGAACGCCTTCGTCGACCGCGGCACCGTGCTGAACATCCCGCTGGAGGCGACGGACGCCGACGGCAACCCGCTGACACTGACCGTGCAGGGCCTGCCCAGCTTCGCCAGCTACACGCAGACGCTGAACAGCGCCGGCAAGCTGACCGGCGTCATCCGCTTCGCGCCCGGCGCCGGCCATCGCGGCGACTACACGCTGACGGTCGTCGCGCAAGACAACGGCGACGGCGACGTCAACCAGGTGCTGGCCACGGCCAAGAGTTTCGTCGTCACCGTCAGGAGCCCCAGTGAAGCGCCCGTCATCACGCTGCCGACGCAGGTCGTCGCCGTGGACGGCACCGAACTGCGCGTGCCCATCCTCGTCTCCGACCTGGACCAGGACGCGCTGACCTACGCCGCGACCAACCTGCCCGTCGGCGCGCGCATCGAGAGCGACCCGCGCTACGGCCACGCCACGCTGGTCTGGACGCCGGCCGCCGGCTTGAGCGGCAACTTCGACATCAGCCTGGCCGTCACCGACCTGGGCCTGCCGCCGGCCGACGCGGGCTATGTGCCCGACCCGCAGCACCCGCCCGTGCCCAACACTTCCGTGCGCGACCTGCGCATCGTCGTGCGCGCGGCCAACGCCACGCCGACGCTGTTCGCCGTCGCTGCTACCGGTGGTGTGGTGCAGGGCGACCCGCTCGCCGGCACGCGCACCGTCGTCAAGGTCGACGAAGGCTCGCCGCTGGCTATCGACCTGTCCGGCCTCGATGCCGACCTGGACCTGCTGCACTGGACCGTCGAAGGCTTGCCCGCCGGCATGCTGCTGGTGCCCAGCGCCGGCAGCGGCGGCCAGACCCGCCTGCAACTGCGCTGGACGCCCGGCTTGTTTGCCGCCCAGAGCGACAACCAAAACGGCGCCGCGCCCGGCCACTACCTGCTCAAGCTGACCGCCAGCGACGGCGCCGCCAGCTTCACGCGCGACGTCGAGATCGTCGTCGCCAATGTCAACCAGGCACCGGTGCTGATCCCGATGCCCCTGCAGCTCGTGCCCGAGGGCCAGACGCTGTCGTTCACCATGCGCACGACCGATGGCGACAACGAGGCCACGCAGCTGGCGCTGATCTACGACGCCAGCACGCCCAGCGGCGTGTTCTTCGACGCCGCCACCGGCTATTTCGAATGGACGCCCGGCGCCGACATCGTCAACAACGCCACCGCCGACACGCGTGCCTACACCTTCAACTTCAGCGCGACGGACGGCCAGGTCACCGTCACGCGCACGGTGCAGGTCCGCGTCTTCGACGTCAACCAGGCGCCAGAGATCACCACCGCCAGCCATGCGCTGCTGGTAGGCCAGAGCTTCTCGCTGCCTGTCGTCAAGGGTGCCACGGCCCCGGTCGGCGCGCTGCGCCTGGTCGACGCCGACGGCGCCGCCCAGACGGCCGCGCTGGCCATCAGCTTCATCGGCCTGCCCGAGGGCGCGGCCTATGACGCCGCCACCGGCCGCCTGAACTGGACACCGGGCCCCGGCCAGGTGGGCGACTTCACCGTGCTGGCCACCGTCAGCGACGGCC
Organism: Roseateles sp. AC306; assembly: GCF_979253795.1. Classification (NCBI taxonomy): domain Bacteria; kingdom Pseudomonadati; phylum Pseudomonadota; class Betaproteobacteria; order Burkholderiales; family Sphaerotilaceae; genus Roseateles; species Roseateles sp. AC306. The sequence goes on along the minus strand of NZ_CEEDEB010000011.1, from coordinate 156,438 downwards.
GGAACTCGACGACCAACAGCTTCGTGCTGCGCGTCGTTGCCGACGCCAGCGCCAACGCGCCCAAGCTGCTCGTCAACCTGACGCCCAGCACACCCGTGCTGCCCGGCCAGGTCGTGCTCGCCACCGTGCGTGCTGACGCCTTCAGCCCCATCGCCAGCATCACCGTGCAGGCGCGCGGTGCCGGCATTGGCCAGGCGGACTGGGTGCCTGTGACGCTGGACGGCCTCGGCCGCGTGCGCATCACGCCCAGCCAGCCCGGCCTCATCGAGCTGCGCGTGACGGCCGTCGACGCCGACGGCTTCTCGGCCACGACGACGCAGACCGTGCGTGTGCGCCACCCGCTGGACACGACCGCGCCGACGCTGGCCTTCACCGGCGTGCTCGACACGGGTGGCCTCGCCCCCGCCGTCATCGGCAGCTCGACCACGCTGACCGCCCGCGTGGCCGACCTGCAACTGATGGGTTATGTGCTCGAAGCCGCACCCTCCAACGGCGACCGCGTGGATGAGTCCGCCTGGCGCACGCTGGCGTCCGCCGCCTTCAGCGCCGCCGCCGTCAACGGCGACCTGACGCTGGCGACGATCGACCCGTCACGCTGGGCCAATGGCGTCTACCAGCTGCGCCTGCGCGGCTGGGACCTGGCCGGCCGCACGACCGAGATCACCACCCGCATCCTGGTCGACTCGACCGCCAAGCAGCTCGTGCAGGCCCAGGCCACCGACGCCGTCTTCCGCCTCGGCAACCACGACCTCGCGCTGACGCGCAGCCTGGACGTCAACGGCAGCGGCGACCTCGGCAACTGGACGCTGCCACTGCTGGACACCCGCCTCAGCCACGACCAGGCCGGCAGCGACGCCCTTGGCGCCTCTGCCGCCTGGGTGCTGGGTGCGCGCGTCTGGCTGCAGGTGCCCGCCAGCCTGTCCGCCGCCAACGCGGCCAACGAGTACCTGAGCTTCACGCTGGGCACCGCCGGCACACCGCTGTCCAGCGACCCGACCTCGCCGCTGGTGCAGCGCCCCGTCTTCACGGGCGGCACGGCGGGCTGGAGCCTGGCTGTGGTGAACGCCGACCCGACGATGCCTGTCGCGCTGCTGCCCCAGGGCCAGCGTCTGCTGGACCGCGTCACCGGGCTGCCGTGGCAGCCCATCGCCTATTTGCTGACGGGCCCCGACGGCACCAGCTACCGGCTCGACGCGCGCGGCCAGATGCAGAGCGTGCGCTTTGCCGACGGCCAGCAATGGCTGGTGTCCGACGCGGGCGTGGCCCTGGTCGGCAGCAGCGACCCGAACACCCGCCTCGTCTTCGAGCGCGACAGCCAGGGCCGCATCGAGCGCGTCGTCGGCCGTCAGACGGCCACGGCCGACGCGGCCATCGTCTACCGCTACGACAGCACCGGCCGCCTGGCGCTGGCGCGCAGCCTGTACGGCGACGGCAACCTGAACCTGAGCATTGGCTATCACGCCGACGGCAGCGTCATCAGCGAGCCCATCACGGCGCAGTTCGGCACGGCGGCCGGCTGGCTGGCCAGCGTGGCCACGCCCAACAACAGCTGGAGCGGCACGCTAGCCACCGGCACGCCGGCACGCTTCAGCTTCGTCGTGCGCGACAGCGAACTCGCCAGCACCATCAAGGCACCCGGCGCCGCCGGCGCCATCGTCTACGCCATCGAAACGGCGGCCGGCAGCAGCCTCGCCATCGAAGGCGCCACCGTGCTGGGCCAGGTGGCCAACGGCGGCAAGACCGTCACGCTGGTGCGCGTGACCGAGGCTGGCCTGAAGCTGCTGACGTTGACCGGCAACGGCGCGGCCAGCATCAAGGTCAGCATCGCCGGCGATTTGAACCGCGACGGCCGCATCGACGGCACGGATTCGACCGCCTTCGCGGCCTCGGGCGTCGACCTGAACGGCGACGGCGCCGCCAATGACACCGACCGGCAAGTGCTCTACGCCAACTACGGCTGGCGCGCCAACCTCGCTCCGGTCAGCATGGCCAGCGCCACGCCGGTGCTCGCCCACACCGACCTCAACAAGTGGCTGGCGCTCGACAACGTCGCGCTGGACCGTGAAGGCGACAGCGTGTTCTGGCGCGTCATCGGCGCGAGCCATGGGAGCGCACAACTGGCTGCCGACGGCCGCACCCTGCTGTTCAAGCCCGAGGCCGGCTATGCGGGTGCCGCTGCGGTCACCATCGAGGCCGACGACGGCTGGGGCAGCAGCGGCCCCATCGTGCTCCAGTTCAACGTCAGCTCGGCGGCGCTGCTGGCCATCAACATCGTTGACGTGGGGCCGCTGCGCTCCGGCGAGACCCGCCAGCTGCAGGCCTTCGGCGACTTCGCCGACGAGAAGGGCGTGGCGCTGACCGGGAACTACCTGCAGTGGACGGTGGAGAACTGGCAAGAGGGTGCCGCTGCGGTCACCACGACGCCTGGAGAGACCTTGCTGGGCGGCCGCGTTGCGGGCTGGGGCTATCTGACGGCTCGCCACGGTGGGCTGCTCGGCGTGCGCAGCTACGAAGTGGACGGCCCGAGCGAAGAAACCATCCGGCTCGCGCTGGGCGGGCTGGACGTCTATCCGGGATCGGTGTCGCTTGTCGCGCCAAAGGCTGACGGCAGCGGCGCGGGCCTGCGCCAGATCAAGCTCACCGAGGTGGTGGGCAGCACCGACGTGGCGGGTTCGTACTACACCAGCTACTTCGTGGCCGACGGGCGCGTGGCCGAAGTGGGGCTGGATGGCGTGATTCGAGCCAAGGCGGTCGGCACCACCAAGGTGTATGCCATCTACAAGTCCGGCCAAGTCGAGCTGACGGTGCATGTGGCCGAACCTACCGTGATGACCGCGCAGCAGCCTTCGGTCGAAGTGGACGCCGGCGGTGCATTGCTCCAAACGCAGGGCGGCGTACAGGTTGCCATCGCTGCGGGCGCCTTCGATGCGGTGCATCAGGTCGCCGTGACCGACCTGGACCTCGACAACCTGCCCCTGGCGGCGCCCAGCTTTGACGGCTTCCAGGTCCTGTCCGGCTTCCATCTGGAAATGGGCGACGTGCGCAGCACGCAGCCCATCCAGATCGCCAGCTCAGCCCTGGGGCTCAACCCTGCCGAGTACGAGATCCTGATCCTGCGCCGTGGCAGCGTGACGCTGGCCGACGGCAGCGTGCAGGACACCTGGTGGGTGGTCGACAACGGGCACATCGGCGCCGATGGCGTGGCCCGCACCGCGAGCCCGCCTTATCCCGGCGTGACTGCCGGCGGGGACTACCTGGTCTCGGCCCGCCGCACCAACAAGGACCCGAAGACCGGAGCGACCGACACCCGCTTCGTCAGCCTGGATGCGAACTGGCAGCTGATGTGGTTTGCCGGCATCAACATGGCCATGGGGGTCGCGGCTTCGCCGGGTGGCTCGATGGTCGCCGTGGCGCTGATGTCCATGCTGCCGCTGGCCACCTTCCAGGTTACGACCTTCTCCACCACAGCCCAGTACATCCAAACGGGTACCAGCCGCGTGGAGGGTGACAAGCTCAGCATCGACGTGTCGCCGCCGCCCAGGCTGGTGGTCACCGACCCCGAGATCACGGCGCTGAGCCAGGTGGATGCATCGACCTACAAGCTCAAGGGCAGCGGCTTCACCATTGCCGGCGCCAAGACACGCGTCCAGGTCAGGCTCAAGCCCGTGGGCAGTGCACTGACGGAGATGAACACCACGCCCGATCGTGGCCTGCTCTACGACTTCATGCAGGTCGTCAGCACGAGCGACACTGAGATCGTCTTCAAGGTGCCGGACGGCGTGGCCCTGGCGCTGCACGAGGTGTGGGTGCAGCGCGTCTTCGATGAGCCCAACAAGGATGGCACGGCGGGCGACCTGTACGGCCTGTTCTCGGGAAGCCCGAGCAACCGGGCCGAGTTCAAGCCGCAGCGCGAACTGGGCGTGGTGCTGGACCGCACCAGCGTGCAGTTCCTGGACGGCAATAGTGGCGACACGATCCAGGCGCTCAAGGATGTGATCGACCTGCCAGGCTATCTGACCGGTCTGAAGACAGACGCGCTAGCCTATGGGGCGGACAGCCGCGAGCTGTACATCGCGGCGGCGGGCAAGATCTACATGGTCGACATGGTGACGAGAAAGCTCGTTTACACGTTGAAGGTGGGCGATGCCGGGGCCAACATCGCGGCCCTGGCGGTGTCTGGTGACTGGATGTACGTTGCCGAGGGCAGCAGCTATGGCACTGCGGGCACTGCACGCTTGCTGCGCGTCAACATCAACAGCAAGGACGCGCGTTTCATGAAGGAGGTACAGCAGCTGCTGCTGCCCGACGCGGTGAAGCCGGGACCCTCCGGCTTCCTCGATCTCGCCGTCAGCGGCGGGCGCTATCTTGGCGTGACTGCGCCCATCGACAGCTTCACGCGCTTCGGCTTCGGCTCGAAGGAAAAGGGCAACGTCTACATCATCGACCTCGAAGCGATGCAGACCGCGCACGACAAGCAGCTGAAGGACACCAAGGGGGCCGACACGGCGCTACGCGTCGCCCTCGAGGATGTGAAGACGCTGGACTTCGGCGTGGTGGCTGCCCGGACCGGCCAGTTGCCCTACTACATCACCAACGGGCCGCAACTGGGCCAGTTCGTGATGAGCACGACGCAGGCCTACAACAAGGGCTTTGCGGCGGTGACCGTGTCTCGCGACAAGGAGACGGCGGCCTGGACGAATACCGAGATCAAAGCGCCCTTCCTGAAGCCCAGCCAGCCGCAATGGTGGGTGAATGGCTACACCCGGGACGGCAAACGCTACGGCTTCATGCAGAACATCCAGCGCGCCGCCGGTGTGGTGGTGACGCCGGACGGGAAGTACGCCTTCGTGGCCGACTACAACCACGTCTTCGACGAGATCGGCTTCATGGATGGCGTGCTGATCAACAAGCAGGTCGGCGGCAAGATCGGCATCATCAAGGACCCCTTCGGCAAGGCAGAGTACATGGGCTCCACGACGCCCATCGAAGGCGCAAGCCTGGAGAACCTGTCCCTGTCGGCCGATGGCTCCAGACTGCTGGCCACGGCAATGGCGGAGGAATACGGTGGCCCGGGTGACGGCTACTACAGCCGCTTCTTCTCGGCGGTCTATGACTTCAATGTGCTCAGCGTCATTGCCGCCGCCGAGAAGAACGGCGGCAGCGGCAAGGACCTGCGCAAGCCGGTGGACTTCGACGTGCCCAGCGCGCTGCCCAAGCTCTACACCAGCCTGCCCAAGAGCGACACCGGCGTCGACCCGCTGCTGAAATCCTGGGCCGTGGCAACGCAGGCGAGCGCTGGCGACCTGACGCTGATCAGCCCTCGCACGGATGCGAATGCGCGCCCGGTCTTCGAGCTCAAGGCATCGCGTGACATCACCTCGCTGAAGATCTACGTCAGCTCCTTCGCGCCCGGTGAGGGCCTGTTCCCGAACGACAAACCATCGCTTCCGGACTGGCATGGCGGTGTCATCGACGGCAAGTCCCCGCCTGGCGGACCGGTGCACGACGAGCGCATCCTGACCACCAAGGATTTGCTGGAAGGCAAGGTCGCCTGGGAGGCGGGCAAGGTCTACAAGTTCTCCGACTTCGCCACTGAAAAACTCTTCGCCGACTTCAAGCTCACGGCCGGCCAGCAGTACTGGTGGGCCGCCGAGGCCGTGCTGGCCAACGGCACCAAGGTGACGGCGTCCGCGCCATTCACCGTCAAGAAGGCCTACGAGCAGACCGGTTTCAACGGTGCGTCGGTCACCGTCCTCACGCATGGCTACCAGCCACCGCTGGTGTCAGGCACCGATGGCTTGAGTTCCTACTACGTCAACGCATTGCTCGGCAAGACCGACGCCACGTCGACCTCCGTGGCCGAGATGGCGCGTGACATCGCCAAGACGCAGGGCGGCTTCGCCTACCACTACGACCGCATCACCGGCACCTGGAAGCCTTTCGCGGACAACAGCGATCCATCGAAGCAGCTGAAGGACGCGCTGGCCGAAGGCAAGCCGGTGGCGTTGGTCCCGGATTGGGTGGTCGAGTCCGGCTTCAGCGATTCCGGCTTCTCGGAAGCTGCGGCCGATGCCATCTACGCTTCGCTGCTGCAGGCGGACCAGGCGTCGGGCGGCAAGCTGCTGTCGGGCAACCTGCACCTGATCGGCCACAGCCGCGGCACCGTGGTGAACTCAGAGCTGGCGCAGCGCATCCTCTGGGGCGTGGAGAAGTACAAGCTCAAGGCGCCTGCAGACCTGCAGATGACCACTCTGGACCCGCACGACTTCTATCAGGCGTCACTGACCCAGAGCGAGTCCTTGTCGAAGGTGCTGGTCAACACCGACCAGAACTCCCTCGCGGCACTGATTCCCAACGCGATCGCACTGGCGGTCGGCGAGATCCTGTCCCAGTCGCTGGGCCGGGTTGCCGACGCACTGAACATCGACGAACTGCTGGGCCAGCTCAAGTTGACGGCCAAGGACTTCGGGGTCGATGCATCGAACGACCTCGCCAAGATCCTCAAGGGCACGTTGATGGACAGCGCCAACAAGACGCTCAAGGAAATCTTCAAGCTGTTCGAGGCGCTGGAGATTTCCTCGAAGAAGCTCGGCTTGAAAAACATCGACTTCGCGGAGTTCTACGACCCGAACGTGGCAGCCTGGTCCGGCGTCAGCTTCGCCGACAACTACTTCCAGAAAGTGGCGAGCGAAACGGCCGCGCCGGGCAAGACGGTCACCCCGAACGGCCGCTCGTTGGCCGGCATGGGCGGGGAAGTCGACGCGGGATTCGACTTCGATTTCAACCTGACTGGCCTGAAAGGGTTCACCGTCGACGACCAGTTCCCCATCCTCGGCAGCAAGGCGCAGACGCACTCGCGGCCGCATTCTTGGTATGCGGGGACGATGGACTCACAGCTGAGCTACTTCGCCGCAGGCTCCTCCAAAGGCAAGGACAAGCCTGAAGACCGCGACTGGATCATCCGCCGCAAGGCGGACGGCAGCTTCGAGAAGGTCAAGGCCTTGGGCGCCAGTCCGGCGATCTATGGCAACAACCAGGCGTCGTGGTACCTGCAGCGACTGGACCAACTGGTGGGCCGAACCGGCGACAACGCTGAACTGGTCACTGCAACCGCCAAGGGCGCCGACGCCGACCCGGAGGCCACTTGGGAGGGCGTTGGCAACGGCTGGTTCTTCTCCAAGCTCGGCGGCGGTTCGGCTGATCGAATCACTGCGGGCAGCACCCAGCGCGTCAGCCTGGAAACGGACAACACCGAGTGGGGCTGGACGACGGGATCGGCGGCGGTGCCATCCGTGTTCAATGGCAACTTCCAGGCCAGTGTGCACCCGTACTTCGGACGCTTCATCACGTCCTACCAATTGCCGGGCTGGGCACTGCACAACGGCAACGCAACGGCAGGCTCGGACATGGGCCAGGCCCAGCACCTGCAGATGCTGGGCATCAATGCGGATGCCGTCGCTCGCTACATGACGTCTGGCGAGAAGGCCAAGTTCGAGGAAACCTTGAGCAAGTACACCGCCTTCTTCGGCCCGCAGTTCTCGCTGCAAAGCCTGGAGCAGGCCTTGTGGGTGTCCAACGCGGTGGACTATCTGCGCGACAAGCTGATCACGGAAGCCGTCAACCTGCTCAAGACGCGCGTTGCCGTGCTGGCCATCCCGCTGTCCGTGCCTTTCATCAAGAAGACCGTCGAAACCTATCTGCAGAAGGCGTTCGACTATTTCGTCGTCGACAAGCTGCTTGGCTGGAGCCAGGACATCGGCACATTCGGCCTGTCGCTTGAAAAGGTGGCGGAATGGGGTTTCCGGCTCGACGCGGCGCTACCCCAGCTGACGCACAACCGGATGGTGCTGCCGAAGTCAGCCCAGCAGGTCAGCTTCAGCCTGAGCAATGCCCACATTGCGGCCGACAGCGATCCGTTGCTGCGCGTGAAGTTCATCATGCAGAACGCGGACGGCACCTCCACCGAGGTGGCAGCGTCGCGCGACATCCGCCTGCGCGACCTGCCGACCGACGCACCCGTGTCCCTGCAGATGCTGGCCATTCCGGAGTCGGTGCGGTCCAAGGCGGCGCAGTCCGTCGAAATCCGCTTCGAGCTGGTGGATTTCAAGGACGGCGTGCTGACCGGCAGCCAGTTTGACTCGGGCGACAGTGTCGTCATCGACAACATCGTCATCGGTGGCACCCTGGGCATCAGCGACACCAGCGGCGGCAAGGAAGACCAGGCGGTCTTCTTCCGCGACAGCCCCAGCGCCACACCGGGAACCGGCACGGAGACGGGCAACTGGGTCATGCCGGATGCGTTCTATCGCGCCAACCAGCACCGGCTCACGCTCGACAACGACAGCGATGCCGACATCACCTACAGCATCGTTGCGCTGCCCAACGAGTTCCTGTACCTGGGGACGGCCTACGGGGGCGATCGGGCGGACGTCGCCACGGGCGAGCGGGTGCTCAAGACCGGCCAGACCTTGGCCAAGGGCGGTCGCACCGACCTGGACATCGGCGCCAGGCTCACCGATGAGGCGCGCGAGAAGTACGCCGATACCTACGACGCCGTCGTGTTGACCGGCACGCTGCGCTTCGATGCCCAGAAGAGCACGGCGAACGGCGTCGTGGACGCCGGCTCGACGAGCCTGCAGACGGTGTATTTCGGCGAGCTGTCCGATCTGAACCGCACCGACAGCGTGCTGAACGCGTTGGCGATGCGCGCAGGCGGCGAACGCGAGGTCACGATCTACAACCCCAACGGCGTGAAGATCGAGATCGAAGGCAACAGCGACTGGATCATCACCAACACCGGTGCCACCACGCGCCTCACACTCAAGAGCGACGTACAGAGCCGCGGTGTCTACCGCGCCAACCTCGTCTTCAAGATCAACGACGAGGTCTACGCCCGAGCGGCGGTGCAATGCGAGGTCGTCGCGGTCCAGCAGATCAGCATCGACGCCACACGACTGCAGGCGCTGATCGCGCAGGCCATGGACATTGCGCGCGCCGATGACGCCACACGCACCGGCTTCACCAGCGAACACCTCGCCATCTACAACCTGCTGGCGGGCGGTGGCGTGAAGGATGCGTTGCCCGCAGACCTGTCCGCCGCAGACCTGGCACTGATCGAAGCCGGCCTGCGCTCGGGCGTGGCGGGCGGAGACGGCCTGGGGATCTTCGACGAGTTCAAGGCAGCCGGCCTGCTGGACGTGCGCTATGGCGCCGCCGCCGGGCTCGATGGCCCGACTGCCGCGCGCACGACCGCAGTGCAGTTTGATCTCGCGCTGTCCGGCAACGGCACCGAAGCCGGCCGCGCCGGCACCGACCTCAGCGTGCACCAGATGGAGTTGTTGCTGACGAAAGCCGATGGCAGCGTTCGCAGTGACATCGGCAGCCGCGCCAAGGAGTACGTGCTGTCGCGCGTGCTCAATGCCGACATGACGGGCTCGTTCAGCGGTCCGGTGGCCAGCGTCTCAGTGCCGGCGGCGCTGCGCCAGGCCGTGGTCTGGGCCGGCAACATCGCCGACAGGGCGGCCCGCATGGCCGCCATCGGGCGCTACTTCGGCTGGCTCGTGGGCCATGAGCTCGCTCACAACCTCGGCCTGCCGGACGAGTACAGGCTCGATGGCCTGGGCGGCCGCATCGCGCTGACCACCCAGGACACGCTGATGGGCGTGCCCGGCCAGTTGCGCCGCGTCTCCCAGCAGACCGACGCCCTCATGTTGGCCTTGCGCGGCGACGAAGATCGTTTCGATACCGCATCGCTGGACCGGCTCGTCAAGTACCTGAAGACGCTCTCGGCCGGCCAGGCCTATTCGGGCGCACCGCCTGTCGACGACGCGACTGAAGGCGCCGGGTCGACATCGGGCGTGGTGCCCGTGTCCATGGCGGAGTTCGCTCCCTCGATCAGTATGGCGGCGGCACCGGCCTTCCTGTCCGGCCTGCCCGTCAACGTCACGCTGCGCGGCGGCGACCTGCCGGACGCCACCGGCTGGAGCACCCGCGGCAACGTCGTCATCCAGGATGGCAGGGCCGTGCTGGGCGAATCCGCCTCGCGCCACGCCCAGCTGTCTCAGGCCTTCACGCTGGGCGCCAACGACAAGCTGCTCAGCTTCACCGTCGAGTCGCCGCATCTGCTCGCCAACGCGGCCGGCCCGTTCGATGCCTTTGAAGTGGCCTTGCTCGACGCCACCACCGGTCTGCCCACCGCCGGTAGCATCGGCCTGAACGGCTCTGACGCCCTGCTCAACCTGCAGACCAACGGCCGCGAGCGCCTGGCCACCACGGTACGCAAGCAGCTCAACGCTGACGGCAGCGCGACCTACTTCGTCGCGCTGGCGCCGGAGCTGGCGGGCAAGAGCGTGCTGCTGAGCTTCGACCTGCTCGGCTTTGCCGCGCAGACCAGCACGATGACGGTGCGCGACATCAAGCTCATCGGCGACCCGCAGGCCGTCGGCGACGCCGTCGCGCTGGACGAGGACGGCAGCGCCACCGGCAACGTGCTCACCAACGACCTCGTCTTCGGTGCCACCAACGTCACCATCGAGCAGGTCGACGGCCCGGCCCACGGCACGCTGACGCTGCTGGCCAACGGCCAGTTCAGCTACCAGCCGGCGGCCAACTACAACGGCAGCGACAGCTTCAGCTACCGCTTCGTCATCGATGGCCAACCGAGCAACACGGCCACTGTGGCGCTGACCGTGCGGCCCGTCAACGACGCGCCGACGCTGACCGGCCGCAGCCTCACGGCCCAGGCCGGCCAGACAGTGGCCATCAACCCGCTGAGCACGGCCTTCGACATCGACGGCGACACGCTGACCGCCGCCGTCGTTACCGGCCCGGCCCACGGCGTGCTGACCGTGCTGTCGGACGGCAGCTTCAGCTACAAGGCCGCGAGCAACTTCGCCGGGCCGGACAGCTTCAGCTACCGCGTCAGCGACGGCCAGGCCGAGTCCAACCTGGTCACCGTGGCCATCACCGTCAGCAACGACGGCACACCCAACGCGGCCCCCACGGCCGCTGATGGCCTGGCCACCGGCAGCGAGGACCAGACACTGGCGCTGGCCTGGAGCCACTTCGCGGTCGTCGACCCCGACAGTCGGCCCGACCTGCTGCAGGTCGAGATCACGGCCCTGCCGGTCGATGGCGCACTGCAACGCCAGCAAGCCGACGGCAGTTGGGCTGCTGTGGCTGTCGGCGAGCGCTTCAGCCAGTCCGACCTGACGGCGCGCGGCCTGCGCTTCGTGCCGGCGGCCAACGCCTCGGGCGGCGCCGGCTACTTCGGCGCGGGCGAGGGCAACGGTCAAGCGCACTACGCCCACATCGGCTTCAAGGCGTTCGACGGCGAGCTCTACAGCCCGGCCGCCCGGCTCGTCATCGACATCGCGGCGCAAGCGGACGCGCCCATGCTCACCATCACCGGCGGCAACACGGCCACCGGCCTGGAGGATGCGGCCCTGGCTCTGCACGCCATCGTCGCCGGCCTCGTCGACAACGACGGCTCCGAGACCTTGGTGGTGACGCTGACCGGCTTGCCGGACGGCTTCACATTGAGCGACGGCACGCGCAGCTTCACGCCATCCGCCACGCAACGCGTCGTCAACCTCGCCGGCTGGCAGCTCGACGCCCTCGTGCTGACGCCGCCGCGCGACTTCAACGGCAGCGTGGCCCTGCAATTGCAGGCCACGGCCATCGAAGGCGCCACCGGTGAGTACGCCACGACGACGCAACTGCTGACCGCGCAATTCGTCGCCGTGGCCGACGCACCCACTTTGACGCTGAGCCCGCGCGACGTGGCCGTCAGCCGCGAGCTGGTGGCGACGAGTTGGGAGAGTGCGGCGAATGCGGGCACCACGGCCACCGTGGTCGCCGGGCCGACGCTGGAGGGTTGGGCGGTGCGTTCCACCACCACCGTTGGCAAGGTCGCGGCCTTCGAGATCCAGGCGGCCGGTGATCGCATCAGCAATCTCAGCGGCAACCTCGTCACCGTGCAGCCGATGGCCGGCAACGGCAGCCAGTGGCTCATGCTGCGCAATGGTCGGGCTACGCTGGCCTACCAGGCGCTGGGCATAGAGCGCACGGTCGACACCATCGACGGCGCGCGCTACACCCTGAGCCTGGACTACGCAGGCGGCCTGGGCCTGGCCGCAGCCAACAGCGCGATTGGCATTTATGTGGATGGCATCAAGGTGGCAAGCTATGCCGCCGCCAGCCCGTCGTTGTCGCTGAATTGGGAGGCGCTGAGCTTCAAATTCGACGGCAACGGCCAGGCGCGCCGTGTCGCCATCGTGCTGGAGGGGGGCGATGCCATCGCCGGTGGTGCCGTGCCGCAACGCGGCGCCAACATCGACGACATCCGCATCGTCGAGACCCTCCCCCTCGGCGCGGCTCGCGTCTACGGCCTCGTTGACACGGCCATCGCCCTGCCCAGGATTGCCGCGTCACTGAGCGACACCTTCGGCGGCGAGACGCTTGAACTGACGCTGATCGGTCTACCGGCCGACGCCACGCTCAGCGATGGCGTTCGCAGCGCTGCCGGCGGCATGGCCATCAACCTGGCGGGCTGGAACCTCGGGCAGCTGAGCTTCACGCCGCCAGCGGGCTTCATCGGCGGCGTCAGCCTCACCGTGCGTGCCGCCAGCGTCGAGACGAGCAACGGCGCGAGTGTCAGCGTCAGCCAGAGCTTGGATGTACGGGTGCTGACCGGCGTGGCCGTGGCGACGCCCGCCGGACTCAACCCCTACGTCACGTCAGCGGCGCAGGCGCAGGCGACGCAGGCTCAGGCGGGCAGCCAGGCGATCAATCCGACTTCGGCGGCGGCGCTGGCGCTGCTGGCCGGTGATCGCGGCCACCTCGGCGGCGTGGCCGAACCGACCCTGCTGCCCAAGACCGCTGCGGAGATTGCGCATGCTGAAGCCGAGCGCGCCCGCGCACTCGGTGATGCCTGGCTCAAGGAGCTGGAAGAGCGTGCCAAGCAGCAGTGGCAGCAACTGGTGGGCGGCAAATGAGCCCGCGCCATATCCGCCCCGGCACCGTGCGTCCCATGCTCCGGGGATGGCCGGCGCGGGCACCTCTCTCTAGGATGCGCAAGATTGCGCGAATCCTCACAGGCTTATCCATGCACCATTTGACCCGTACTTGTCTGTCCGCCCTTGGACTGGCCCTCGCCCTGGCGAGTTCTCCGGCTGCGGCCGCCACGGTGGAGAGCCGCTTCGGTGAGCTCGACGGCCTGGGCATTGGTCTCGCGAATGGAGCCACGTTCGTCGTCGACGATCTGATCAACCCTCAGGCCGACGGCACCAACGACTGGGTCTACGGCGGCTTCACAGCGCAACTCAGCCCGACCTGGAGCGGCAGCCTGGTCGGCGCGTCATTGCAGGTGTTCTCGGGCGGCTGGGGTTGGAACGGCAATGCAGGTGTCTACCTGAACGGCCAGTTGGTTGGCGAACTGACGAATGGTGACGCCGAAAGCAACGGTCTAGGCAGCAACACAGCTTGGCTGGACAGTTTCGATCTCGCGACATGGCTGAGCCTGGTCGGTGCCGACAACACCGTCGAGATCCTGGCGTTCGATTCCGGTGACGGCGGCAGCCTTGGCTACATCAAGCTCGTCCTGCAGACCCAGGACGCCACCGGCAATACCGTCCCCGAGCCCGGCAGCGTCGCCCTCGCCGGCATTGCCCTCGCCAGCGCCCTGCTGACGCGCCGCCGCCGTCGCGACTGACGCTTTCACGGACACTCACGCGCCGGCCCTTTCGGCCGGCGCGTTTCGTTTGGGCTGCTCCTTGATCCGACTCCTCCCGCTGTTGTTCGCTGTGCCGTTCGCGCTACCGGTTGCGGCCCAGACGCTGCCCGAGCTGGCCGCCCGCGCGCTCGACGCCGACCCCGCCGTGCGCGCCACTGCCGCCTCGCTGCGAGCGGCCGACGAGCGGCTGTTCCAGGCCAAGGCGGCCTACGGTCCGACGGCCAACGTCACGGTGACGGGCAACAAGAGCCATTACAGCGAGGCGCCTACCTACGACTCGCGCGGGATCCGCTCCGATCAGTACGTCGTGCAGATCACGCAGCCGCTGTGGCGCGGTGCGCTCTACCCGGCGATGCAGGCCGCACGCAGCCAGCTGGAGCAGGCCGAGAACGCGCTCATGCAGTCGCGCCTGGAGGCGCAGCAGCGCCTGGCCGAAGCGGTGCTGGAGGTCTTCAAGGCGCGCGACGTGCTGGCCCATGCCACGGCGCTCCGTGAGGCCTACACCGAACAGCTCGCGGGAGCGCGGCGCGGCTTCCAGGTCGGCCGCGCGGCGGCACCCGAGGTGCGTGAGGCCGAGGCGCGGGTGGACAACGCCGTCGCCCAGACGCTCGCCGCCGAGGCTGAGCTGGACCTGCGCCAGCAGGTGCTGGCCGAGATCGCCAATGGCCCGACGCCGACCCTGCTGCTGCGCGCCGTCGCGCCCGAGGCGCTGCCATCCCTGCGCGCCGACAGCGTGCTGGACTGGCTCTCGCGCGCCGAGGCCGACAGCCCCTCGCTGCGCCAGGCCCGGCTCGCCGTGGAAGCCGCCGAGGCGGAGACGCGCAAGGCCTCGCTGGCCCATGCACCTACGGTGGACCTGAACGCCAGCTACACGCGCTCCAGCGACAACGGCTCGGTGACCAGCATCTTTCCGCGCCGCGGCAACACCTCGGCGGTCGGCGCGACGCTGACGATTCCGCTTTTTGCCAGCGGCGCCACGCAGTCCAAGGTCGTCGAGGCGCTGGCCCTGCGCGACAAGGCCGCCAGCGAGCTGGACCTGGCGCGCCGCACCCTGGTCATCGGCGTGCGCCAGGCCTTTGTGTCGACGCTGTCGGCGCTGTCGCAGGCGAGGGCGCTGGGCACGGCCGAGCGCTCGCAGGCGCTGTCGGTGCGGGCCAACCAGCGCGGCTTCGAGGTGGGCATCAAGACGAATGCCGACGTGCTGGAGGCGCAAGGCAAGCTGTTCGAGGCGCGCCGCGACCTCTCCCGCGCGCGGCACGATGCGTGGGCGAGTTATTTCAAGCTGCGGGCGCTGTCCGGCGCGTTGGGTGATGCCGACTGGGAAGCGCTGGACGCGCAGCTCGTGGAGCACCGGCCGGGCGAGATGGGGCGCTCGCGGGACAGGAGCGGGTCATGAGCGTGGGCGTGAACGATCACGAGGCCATCCTGCCGCCGCCCTCGGCCACGCCGCAGGCCGCTGAACTGGCCCCGGCCCTGGCCATCTGGCTGCAGCGCCTGCATGCGGCCGGCCTGGGCTGCCAGGGCGTGGCGCTGCATGCGGCCGATGCGGCTTGGCGCTCGCCGTTCGAGCGCGCTGACGTGGCTGAGGTCGATGTCGCCTGGGCCGAGGCGCGAGCCCGCGTCACGCGTGACAGCCCCGTCGCGCTCAGCCGGGTGCCGACGGGCGAGCTGCTCGTTGCCACGCACTTGATGCTGCCCAGCGGCCAGCCCGGCATCGTCGGCGCGCTGCTTGAGCCGCCGCACAACGACCGCAGCCTGCAACTGCTGCTGCTGTCGCTGGGCTGGCTGCAACTCACCTTGAGCGCGGCCAGCCTGGCGCACAACCAGCGCGCCGCCGAGCTGCTGGAGCTGATGGGCCATGTGGCCTCGCACAAGGACGCCCGTGCGGCGGCGCAGGACTGGGTCAACCGCACGGCCGCCTGGGCGCGGCGCGAGTTGCCGCCGGAGGCTGAGCTGTGCCTTTCGTTGTTCGACGTGCGCCATGGGCGCACGCACTGGTGGGTGGCGGCCGACGTGGCCTATGCCGAGACCGCCAGCCCCGGCGTGCAGGCGGCCGGCGAGGTTGCACAACGTGCTTTTGTCGAAGGCCGTGAGCTGACGGAGCGCGAAGCCTGGGCCCTGCCGCTGCTGGACCAGGGCGAGGTTGTCGCCGTGCTGGTCGCCCAAGGGCAGGCCACGCCCGCCGCCCAGCAGGTGTTGCGCACGAGTGCAGCGTTAGCCGAGCCGCTGCTGCGCCATTGGCGCGCAGCCGAGCTGCCCCTGCCCGTGCAGACCTGGCGGGCGCTGCGCCGCGTGGCCAACCGCCTTCGCGGCCCTGGTCACTGGGCCTGGAAGGCGGGCGCCGCCGCAGCCGTGCTCGTGCTGGCCGTGCTGTTGCTCATTCCCGTGGATGACCGCGTCACGGCCCACACCGTCATCGAAGGCCGCACACGCCAGCTCGTCACTGCGCCCTTCGAGGGCTTCATTGCCGAGGCCCTGGTGCGGCCGGGCGACCGCGTGCAAAAGGGCCAGGTCTTGCTGCGCCTGGACGACCGCGAGCTGAAGCTGGAGCAGTCCCGGCTGCGCGGCGACCGCGACCAGGCCGCCGCCAAGCTGCGCCAGGCCATGGCCGACCGCGAGGCTGCGAGCGTGGCGCTGGCGAGCGCCGAGCTGCAAGGCGCCGAGGGTCAACTGGCGCTGGTCGAGGCCAAGCTGGCGCGTGCGCAATTCGTCGCGCCCATTGCCGGCCTGGTCGTCAGCGGCGATTGGGTGCAGCAGGTCGGCGCGCCGGCGGAGCTGGGCAAGGAGATGTTCGAGATCGCCTCCGAGGGCTACCGCGTCGTGCTGCATGTGCCCGAGCGCGACATCGCCCGCGTGCGCACCGGCCAGCGCGGCGTGCTGCGCCTGGCTGGCCAGCCGCAGGCCGGCCACGACTTCGAGCTGAGCCGCGTGACGGCCACGGCCAGCGTGCAGGACGGCACCAACGGCTTCCGCGCCGAGGCCGCGTGGGTGGGCGACATGCCCGCCTTGAGCCCGGGCATGCAGGGCGTGGCCAAGGTCGTGGTCGGCAGGTCCAACGTGCTGACGATCTGGACGCGCGAGTCGCTGGACTGGCTGCGGCTCAAGCTCTGGCAGTACTGGATCTAGAGCCATGCAAGCGCTTCTGTCGGAGCACTGGCACGCACTTCGCCATCTGAGGCCCCGCCTGCGCGATGGCGTCGAGCCCCTGCACCGCCGCCTGCGCGGCCGCTCCTGGGTGCTGCTGTCCGACCCCGTCAGCCAGCGCTTTCACCGCATGACGCCCGAGGTCTGGCGCGTGCTGTCACTGTGCGACGGCCGCCGCACGCTCGATCAAGTGTGGGACGCCGCCTGCGCCGCCGCCAGCGAGAACAACGAAGACGGCGGCGCCAGCATCTCGCAGCATGAGCTGGTGCAACTGGTGTCGTCGCTGCATTCCAACGACCTGCTCCAGACCCAGGTCTCGCCCGATGCCGCCGAGGTCTTCGAGCGCTTCGAGCGCCAGCGCAAGGCCAAGTTCAAGCAGAACTGGCTCAACCCGATGAGCCTGCGCCTGCCGCTGCTCCACCCCGATGCCTGGTTCGACAGGCAGACCGCCCTGGCGCGCCTGCTGTTCAGCCTGCCGGTGGCGCTGCTGTGGCTGGCCCTGGTGCTGCCGGCCGCCGTGCTGGGCGCCCAGCACTGGCAGGCGCTGACCGAGAACCTGTCGGACCGGGTGCTGTCGGCCAGCAACCTGGCGTTGCTGTGGTTCGTCTATCCGGCCGTCAAGGCGGTGCATGAATGGGCGCATGGCCTGGCCGTGAAGGCGCGTGGCGGCATGGTGCGCGAGATCGGCCTGCTGTTCATCATCTTCACGCCCGTGCCCTATGTGGACGCGACCTCGTCCTACCGCTTCCCGTCCAAATGGGCGCGGGCGCAGGTGGCGGCGGCGGGCATTCTGGCCGAGCTGGCGCTGGGCGCCGTGGCCGTCTATGTGTGGCTGGCCGCCGAGCCGGGGCTGATGACGGCGATTGCGTACAACGTCATCCTGATTGCCGGCGTGTCCACCGTGCTCGTCAACGGCAACCCGCTGATGCGCTACGACGGCTACTTCATCGCCACCGACCTGATGGAGCTGCCCAACCTGGCGCAGCGCGCGCAGAACTACTGGGTCTATTTGAGCGACCGCTTCCTGTTCGGCGCCAAGGATGCCGAGCCGCCGCTGGCCTCGCAGGGTGAGCGCTGGATCCTGTTCCTTTACGGCGCCATCGCGCCGGTCTACCGCCTGCTCATCACCGTCGGCCTGATCTGGTTCGTCGCCAGCGAGTACCTGCTGATCGGCGCCATCATGGCCGTCATGGCGGGCTGGCAGGCGCTCGTCATGCCGGTGTGGAAGGCATGGAAGCATCTCGACGAAGGGGGCTCGCTGGCGCGCCGTCGCCAGAGCGCCAAGCGGCGAGCGCTGCTGCTGCTTGCTGGCGTGATGGTCTTTCTGGGCCTGGTGCCGCTGCCGTTCTACTCGGTGCACCAGGGCGTCATCTGGCTGCCCGATGAAGCCCTGGTGCGCGCCGAAGCGCCGGGGCAGATCAGCGCCGTGCAGGCCGCGGCTGGAAGCGCGGTGGCGCGCGGCGGGCCGCTGTTGAAGGTCGACAACCTGCCGTTGCAGGCCGAGCTGACGCAGGCCGCCGCCGCGCTCGCGCAGACCGAGGCCAGCCTGCGCCGCGCGGAGGTGGCGGAGCCGGCCCGGGCCATCCCGCTGCGCAGCGAGCTGGCTGCGCGGCAGTCGCGCTACGACCAGGCGCTGGCCCGCGTCGCCGCGCTGGACGTGGTGGCCGCCACGGCCGGCCGCTGGTTGCCTGACGCGCCCACCGAGCTGACCGGCCGCGCCGTCAAGCGCGGCGAGCTGCTGGGCTATCTCGTCGCCGGGCCGACGGACCGCGTGCGCGTGGCCGTCACGCAGGAGGATGCGGACATGGTCAAGCACCGAGTGCAGTCCGTGCAGGTGCGGCTGATGCAGACGCCGCAGGCCATGCTCGACGCCCGTGTGCGCCGTGAGGTGCCGGGCGGCGGTTTCGAGCTGGTGTCCGCCGCTTTGGGCTCATCGGGTGGCGGCGAGATCGGCGTCGACCCGGCCAAGGAGGGCGGCAAGCACAGCCTGCGCCGCGTGTTTGACATCGAGCTGCAACTTAACAGGCCCTCGCCCAGCGCGGTGTTCGGCGACAAGGTCTGGGTGCGCTTCGACCTGGGCGCCACGCCGTTGGCGGCGCAGTGGCTGCTGCGCCTGCGCCAGGCTTTCCTGGCCCGTCTGAATGTCTAGTGTCGCGATGCCCATGACGGCCGACCTCCGCTGGCTGCGCGCCCTCGCCGGCCCGGAGTTCCGCCGCGCCGACACGCTGCGCGACGAGCGCGGTGCCGAGGGCGACGCGAAGCTGGAGCGCTGGCTGCGCGACAGCACCGGCTGGCTGCCCGTGCAGAGCGAGTCGGCCCGCAGCATCGCCGCGCTGAATGCGGCCATCACAGCGCTGCCGCTGCGTGAGACGAGCGACGCAGACCTGGCGCAGCGACTGCATGGCGCGATGGCCGCCTTGCGCGCCGATGCGAACGACGCCGCCGCGCTGGCCCGCGCGCTCGGCGCTGTCGGAGAAGCTGCGCGCCGCAAGCTGGGCCTGTGGCCCCACCCCGTGCAGTTCGCCGGTGCGCGCCTGCTCATCACCGGCCGCCTGGCCGAGATGCGCACCGGCGAGGGCAAGACCTTGGTTGCCGCGCTGGCCGCCACGGTCATGGCCGCCAGCGGCGCGCGCGTACACGTCATCAGCACCAACGACTACCTGGCCGAGCGCGACTGCGCGGAGATGCGGCCGCTGTTCGACTATTTCGGCCTGAGCGGCAGCTTTGTCAAAGGCGGCATGGAGCCCGCCGAGCGCCGCGCCGCCTACCGCCATAGCGTCTGCTACGTCAGCGGCAAGGAGCTGGTGTTCGACTACCTGAAGGACCGCCTCGCTGGTCATGGCCTGCTGCCGGGCCGCGTGGCGGGCGTACGTGGCTTCGTGCGTGGCGATGCGCCCGAGCCGCTGATCCCGGCACTGCACTTCGCCATCGTCGACGAGGCCGACAGCGTGCTCATCGACGAGGCGCGCACGCCGATGATCCTGTCGCAGGAGGCTGAGGGCATCCACGAGCCAGCACTGCTGGCCTGGGCGATAGGCGCCGCGCGGGGCCTGCGTGAAGGCGAGCACTTCACGTTGAAGCAGGCCGGCCGCGAGGTGGAGCTGAAGCCCGGCACGCTGAGCGCCTGCCCGCCGCTGCCCGACGGCATCCGCCCCGTCTGGCGCGCGCGGCCCTGGCGCGAGCAGCTGCTGCGCCAGGCGCTGACGGCGCTGCACTTCTACGCGCGCGACCAGCACTACATCCTGGCCCCCGGCGACAAGCCCGAGGAGGGCCTGAAGGTGCAGATCGTCGACGAGAGCACCGGCCGCGTGATGGCCGACCGCAGCTGGGAGCAGGGCCTGCACCAGCTCATCGAGGCCAAGGAGGGCGTGAAGCTCACCGCCGGCCGCGACACGCTGGCGCGCATGACCTTCCAGCGCTTCTTCCGCCGCTACTACCTGCTGGCCGGCCTGACCGGCACCGCCGCCGAGGCCGCGACCGAGCTGTGGGCCACCTACCGGCTGCGTGTGCGCCGGCTGCCGACGAACAAGCCCATCGCGCGCCGCGTGCTGCCGTCGGCCTGCTTTGCTAACTCATCGACCAAGTGGCAGGCTGTGGCTGACGACGCCATCGCGGCCGCCACGCGCGGCCAGGCCGTGCTGGTGGGCACACGCAGCGTCGAGGCCAGCGAGGCCGTCGCGGCCGTGTTCGCCGAACGCGGCGTCGACGTCGTCGTGCTGAACGCGCGCCAGGACGCCGAGGAGGCCGCCGTCGTGGCCGCCGCGGGCATCTCCGGTCGCATCACGGTCGCCACCAACATGGCCGGCCGCGGCACCGACATCAAGCCCGACCCGGCGGCTCTCGCTGCCGGCGGCCTGCACGTCATCCTCACCGAATACCACGAGTCCCCGCGCGTCGATCGCCAGCTCTTCGGCCGTAGCGGCCGCCAGGGCCAGCCCGGCAGCGTGCGCGCGCTGGTGGCGGCGGACGACCCGCTCTTCAAGACGCTGCCCGCGCCGTTGCGCGCGGCCCTGGCCCGGGGTCAGGGCTTGCCGCTGGCGGTGCTTGTCGCCCAGGGCGACGCCGAGCGCCGCGCCTGGCAGATGAGAAAACAAACCTTGCGCCAGGATCGCGAACTTCATCGCATCATCGGCATTGCAGGCACCACGACATGAAACCCAACGCCCTTCTTGCCTTGCTGGCCGCTTCGCCGGCCTTTGCCGCCGACTACGACTGCATGATCGAACCCGCCCAGACGGTGGAGATCCGCAGCCCCGTCGTCGGCATCCTGGAACGCGTGCATGCGCGCCGTGGCGACGCCATCCGCCAGGGCCAGGTGCTGGTCAGCATCGAGAGCAGCGTGGAGGCCAGCGCGGCGGATTCGGCCAAGGCCCGCGCCGACGCCCAAGGCCAGGCCCAGCTGGCGAACGCCAGGGTCGGCGCGCTGCGCGAGAAGGCGCGGCGCTTGCAGGACCTGCTGGCGGAGGAATTTGTTTCCGCCCAGGCCGTTGAAGACGCGCAGGCCGAACTCAAGTTGGCCGAGGCCGAACTGAAGACGGCCACGGAGAACAACCAGATTGCCCGCCTCGACCACCGACAGGCTGTGGACCAACTGCGGCGCCGCCAGATCCTCGCGCCGTTCAGCGGCGTCGTGGTCGACCAGTACCTCTACCCCGGCGCACTGATGGACAGCAGCGACACCAAGAAGCCCGTGCTGAAGATCGCGCAGACGAACCCGCTCAAGGTGCAGGCCCTGCTCCCGGTCAAGGCTTTCACGCAGGTCAAGGTAGGCCAGATCGTCAGCGTCACGCCCGAGGCGCCGTTCGCCGACAAGCCCATCCAGGCCAAGGTCCGCACGGTGGACCGCGTGTTGGACGCCGCCGCCGGAACCTTCGGCATCGTGGCCGAGATCGCCAACGCAAAGGGCGAACTGCCGGCGGGGCTGCGCTGCCGCGTCAAGCTGTAGGGACGATGAAGCATCTTCTGGCCCCGCTGCGTTGGCTCATTCGAGTCGTTCTTGCGCTGCTCATCCTCTTCGAGGAATGGGGCTGGGAACCGCTACGGCGCGTGTTCGCGCTGCTGGCCAAGCTGCCGGTCATCCGGCAGTTCGAGGCCCTGCTCAAGCGCCTGCCGCCGCGCTGGGCCCTAGTCGTGCTGCTGCTGCCCAGCCTGCTGATCCTGCCCATCAAGCTGCTGGCCGTGTGGCTGGTGGCCGAAGGGCGCGTGACGCTGGGCATCGCGGTCATCGTCGCCGCCAAGCTGATCGGCACGGCCTTGCTGGCCTGGCTGTTCCAGCTCATCCAGCCGGCGTTGATGCAGCTGCCCTGGTTCTCCCGCGTACATCGGCGCTGGACGGCGTGGAAGGCCGAGCTGCTCGCCTGGGTGCGCGCCAGCGCCGTGTGGCGCTCGGCGCGGGCGATCAAGCTGCGTGTGAAGCGGTTGTTCAGGCGCGGACGAGAGACGCAGCCGCCTTCGGCCTGAATTGCAGACGCTGCTCCCGCTGCGCATCGATCTCGGCGCGGATCGCGGCTAGCTCGGCCTGGCGCTCGTCGCGGTAGAACAGGTTGTAGGCCTCGAAGGGCACCATGCGGCCGTCCGGCCGCGCGATGTGGATGCAGCTCTTCTTCAGCGCGCGGATGTCCAGCGACTGCGCGTCCATGAACTGCACGATGAGCACGCGAAAGACGTCGCGGTAGCTGAGCTGCGGTGCATCGATCTTGGGCAGGCAGCACAGCAGCTCCGACAGGCAGTTGGACTGGCTCTCCGGCGAGTGGTTGGTGGAGAACAGCTTGAACACCGACGCCTTCAGCGCCGGGTCGCCCTCGAAGACGATGGTGCTGCGGTCGCCGCTGAGCAAGGTGGCTGCGTCCAGATAGCGCGTCAGCGGCACCAATCCCGCGGGGCCACGCAGCGCGTAGGCCATCGCCAGCGTGTCGGGGTTGCAAGGCACCGGCAGCACATCGGCCAGCGTGAAGACGCCGCTCTGCTCGGCGATGCGGCGGCGCAGTTCGCTGACGGTCAGGCGATGCTTCGCGGCGTCGTAGGCCTCCACGCGGCCTGCGTTCTGGATGGGTTGGAGCGTCACGCCGCGCACGCAGGCAAAACTCTGGCCGTGGCGGATGACGTCGCCGATCTCGTCGTCGTTGATGCCGCGCTTCACCGTCATTACCAGCGTCGTCGAGATGCCGAGCGCGTCCAGCCTCGCCAGCGCCGCATCGTGCGGCCCGCGCAAGTCGGCGCCGCGCAGGTCCATCAGCGCCTCGCGCCGCAGCGAGTCGAATTGCAGGTAGACCTCCAGCCCCGGCGCATAACCCGCCAGTCGCTCGGCAAAGGCCGCATCCTGGGCGATGCGCAGCCCATTCGTGTTGACCATCAGATGCTTGATGGGCCGCGCCTTGGCCGCGTCGAGGATGTCGAAGAACTGCGGGTGCAGCGTCGGCTCGCCGCCGGAGATCTGCACCACGTCGGCCTCGCCCTCGCTGGCGACGACGGCGTCCAGCATCGCGATGACCTCGTCCATCGTGCGGTGCGACAGCCGTTCCGGCCCCGAGCCCGCGTAGCAGGTGGGGCAGCGCAGATTGCAGTGGTCGCTGATCTCGATGAGGGACAGGCAGCTGTGCTGCATGTGGTCGGGGCACAGGCCGCAGTCGTAGGGGCAGCCGTACTTCATCGGCGTGGCGAAGCGCTGCGGCATCTCGGGCGGCTTCACGAAGACCTCGCGGCATTGCCGGTAGTAGGCCGCGTCGTCGCTGACGAGCACGCGCTCGGTGCCGTGGGCTGGGCACCATTTGTCCATGTAGACCATGTCGTCCTTGATGACGATCTTGGCTTCGACCGGGCGCAGGCAGGTCGTGCAGACGGACTGCGTCGTGTCGTAGAACAGGTAGGGGCGGACCTTGCGCGTCATGACGTGGCCAGTTGAGGTGGGCGGCGCCAGGCGCGCAGCACGAGGGGTGTGTAGATAGCCAGTGCGACGAGGCAGGTCCACTGGATGCCTGACAGGCCCAAGGGATAGGCGACGGGCACGGGCTTGAGGAACTCGACGCCGAAGCGCCACAGCAGGTAGGTGCTGAGGTAGAGCTTGAAGACGAGGCCGGGCGTGGCGAAGCGGGCGCGGTGCAGTGCGAGGCCCAGCGGCAGCACGACGGCGATCTCGTAGAGCTGGGTCGGGTGTCGCGGGATGCCGTCTCCAAAGTCCACGCCCCACGGGGCAGTCGTCGGCAGGCCGTAGGTGTCGTCATGCAGGCCGGCGAAGAAACAGCCCATGCGGCCGATGGCCAGGCCCACCGCGATGGACAGCACCATCGCGTCGCCGGTGCTGCGGGTCTGGCCGGTGAGCTTCTTCGCGATCTCCACGCCGATGAGGCCTCCCAGCAGGCCGCCGACGATGCTTTGCCCTGGGAACATGAGCGCGCCGCCTTGCCACATGGCGAGCAAGACATCGGGTCGCTCGATGAGGAAGACGAGCTTGTTGCCCATGGCGGCGCCGATCAGCAAGCCGACGAGCACGCCGAAGTTGCCCGGTGCCAGCGCGCCGCCGCGCTGTTGGCGTTTCAAGGTCCGGCGCCACATCGCCGCGCCCAGCGCCATGCCGGCCCAGGCGAAGGCGGTGTGGACCCAGGCGGCGGTGGCGGCGTCGGCGATCACTTGTTCAGCCACTTCCAGATCCTGCGGCCACACCACCAAGCCACACCTGTGCCGATCAGCAGACTGGGCACCGAGATTTCCAGGGTGCTGCCGACTCCAAACCGGATGCCGCCGCTTGGCGCCCGCTTGGTGAAGAAACCGTCAAAGTTGCCCGTGATGAGCATGTTGAAAACGTCCGGCAAGGTCGTGATCGTGAACACCGCTCCGCACAGGCCGGCAAGGCCGAAACCCAGCGTGGCGAGAGTCAGCACGCAAATCAGCAGGGCCCGCCCAATGCCGGAGATGGTCATGAAGCGATGGCGCCGGCGATTAGGCGTCGTCGCGCCAGCGCTTCGCCAGCCTGTAGCCGCACCACCAGGCCAGCCCGCCGCCGATCAGCAGGCTGGGCACGGAGATGACGAGGATGGCAACGGAATAGGGGTCATGCCTCTCCGAGAAAGTCACGCCGCCCAGGCCAATGGCGGTGAACACCGCGCCGCACAGTCCGGCCAGGCCGAAACCCAGCACGGCTGCCATCAGCAGGCCGACGACAAGGAGGCGGCCGGCTTTGGAGCCGGAGTTGCCGCTCATGAGGCGTCCTCGTTGGGCGGCGACGGGTTCAGCGCGCGCCGGATCTTCTGCACGCAGACCCAGACCATGAAGAAGCCACCGATGAAACATGGCAGCGACAGGATCAGCATCGCCGCCGCACTGAGATCCGTCAGCAAGGTCACTGTGAAGATGCCGCCGCACAGCCCGATGGCGCCGAAGCCCAACACGCCGACTGCCAGCACGATGACCAGCAACCCACGGCCCAGCGATGACGCGGCGGCGCTCATGCTGTCTGCGGTGCCAGCAGCCTGGCCACGCGCTCGCGCAGCACCTCGGGTGTGATCTTGGCCTGCTTCAGCGGCTCATCCACCGTCAGGCTGATCCGGCTCCAGAACCCCCGCCGCATCGGCTTGCTCATGGCCTTGCCGCCCTCGACCCGCGAGAAATAGCTGCCCCACAGGTTGCCCAGCGCCATCGGGATCACGGGCACGTCGGGCAGGCCGTCGATGAGCTTCATGACGCCGCCCTTGAAGGGCTGCAACGTGCCGTCGCGCGTGATGCCGCCCTCAGGGAAGATGCAGACCATCTCGCCGTCGGCCAGCACGGCGCGGGCGGCGGCGAAGGCGGCGTCGTAGGTCGCCGGGTCGGTCTTGGCCGGCGCGATGGGGATGGCCTTGGCGAGCTTGAACATCCAGCCCAGCACCGGGGTCTTGAAGATCTGCGCGTCCATCAGGAAGCGGATGGGGCGCGGGCTGGCGGCCATCAGCAGCACGGCGTCGACGAAGGACACGTGGTTGCAGACCAGCACGGCCGGGCCGGTCGTGGGGATGCGCTCGTCGTGGACGACGCGGAAGCGGTAGACGATGCGCGTCAGCACGAAGGCGGCGAAGCGCAGCAGGTACTCCGGCACGATGAGGAAGATGTAGAACGCGACGACCGCGTTGGCGATGCCGACGGCCAGGAAGACCTGCGGGATGGTCAGGCCCGCGCTCAGCATGGCGCCGGCGATGACGCTGCTGGCGATCATGAAGACGGCGTTCAGGATGTTGTTGGCGGCAATGATTCGCGCGCGGTGGCTGGGCTGGGCACGCAACTGGATCAGCGCGTACATGGGCACGCTGTACAGGCCGGCGAACAGGGCCAGCAGCGTCAGGTCCACCAGCACGCGCCAGTGGGCCGTCACCGCGAGGAAGCCGCTGACCGTGTAGGGCTCGCTCGCCGGCAAGCCGCTGGCGGCGAAGTAGAGGTCGATGGCGAACACGCTCATGCCGATGGCGCCCAGCGGCACGAGGCCGATCTCGACGTGGCGCTTGGACAGCATCTCGCACATCAGCGAGCCGATGCCGATACCGATGGAGAACACCGCCAGCAGCAGCGACGCGACCTGCGGGCTGCCGTGCAGCACCTCCTTGGCGAAGGCCGGGAAGTTGCTGAGGAACACGGCACCGAAGAACCACATCCACGAGATGCCCAAGAGGGAGCGGAACACGGCCAGGCCCTCGTGCGCGAGCTTGAGGTTGCGCCAGGTCTCGGTGAAGGGGTTCCAGTTGATGACGAGGTTAGCGTCGGTCGACGGGCTGGGGGGAATTGCCTGTGCGGTGACGCGGCCGAGCACGGCCAGCGCCAGGCAGGCCCAGGCCACGTGCTGCGGGCCGACGACGGGCGTGTCGACCAGGATGCCGCCCGCCAGCTGACCCAGCAGGATGGCGACGAAGGTGCCCATCTCCACCATGCCGTTGCCGCCGGTCAGCTCGCGCTCGCTCAGCTGCTGCGGCATGTAGGCGTACTTGACCGGGCCGAACAGCGTCGAGTGCAGGCCCATCAGGAACACGCAGCCCAGCAGCGCCGGCACGTTGGCCGCGTAGAAGCCCCAGGCGGCAATCGCCATGATGGCGATCTCCAGGCTCTTCACGAGCTGCATCAGCCGCGCCTTGTCGTGCTTGTCGGCGAGCTGGCCGCTGGTGGCCGAGAACAGCACATACGGCAGGATGAACAGCGCGCCGATGACCAGGCCCGCATGGCTGGGCGGCAGCCAGTCCAGCTGCAGCTGGTAGGTGATCATCAGCGTGAACGCGAACTTGAAGACGTTGTCGTTCGCGGCGCCGAGGAACTGCGTCCAGAAGAACGGCGCGAAGCGGCGTTGGCCCAGGAGCGCAAACTGGTTCGGATGTTCTGTGCTCATTTCTGGACTTGTTGGGGTGCGTCGGACAGGTTGGCTCGCGGCAGCCATGCAAACATCGAGTCCACGGTGACCGTGTCGATGTGGCTGCTGAAGCGGCGCGCGCTCGGATGATCGTCGAAGGCGATGTTGGCCTGGGTCAGGCGGCCGCCCAGGCGGGTCATGGTGGACAGATGCAGGTCGGTGGGTTCGTAGCCCTGGCTCTTCAGCCAGTCCTGCGCGGCGCGGCGGCTGGCGATGCCGGGCGCGGCGGCGCTGGCCAGCGTCTCCAGCACCCATTGGTTGCTCTGCTGGTAGGTCGTGCCGAAGGCATAGGCCACCATGCTGTAGCGCCGCTCGTTGAGGCGGGCGACTCGGGCGTTGTCGGCCAGCACGGGAAGCAGCGCCTGCTGCAGCTCGGGCTTGAGCACGACGAAGGCGGCGTCGTAGCGGTAGGGGTTGTCGAGGAAGAACTCGCCCAGGCCCTGGCGGTAGAGGGCGGCGTGGTCGGTGCCGCAGTGGTTGAGTTTGTGCACGACGCGCCAGACGGCGGGCTCCTGCGTCGTGTCCTTGTACACAAAGCCCAGGTGCGACCACTTCAGGCCGTACTTGGACAGGTCCTGCCCCGCGCGGGCCAGCACGGCGACCTGGGCGCCCGACGCGTCCAGCTGTTTGGCCGTGGCCTGGGCGAGGTTGAGCCCCTGCTCGATCTGGCGGGTCGTCGGCGGCTTTTCCTCGCAGGAGCGGCCGGCGTGGGCGGAGGCGACTGCCGCGAGCAGCAGCAGCGCCGCGAAGAATCTCACCGGCTCACCTGTTCGTTGTGAAGCAGCGCCTTGCCGATCTCGTTGGGGATGAAGGCGATGACCTCGCCGGCGGCGGACAGCACGACGCCGGTGCCGATGACGGACACCGCCACCGCCGTGCCGGCCGACACGACGACGCCCTTGGCCAGCTTGCCGGCGGTGCGCAGGCTGATGCGGGCGCCGTCCGACGCGCGCTCCAGCACCCAGACGGTGACGCCGCCGACGACCTCGACGCTGACGACCACCAGCGTCACGCCGGCCGACAGC
This sequence comes from Roseateles sp. AC306, assembly GCF_979253795.1. Classification (NCBI taxonomy): domain Bacteria; kingdom Pseudomonadati; phylum Pseudomonadota; class Betaproteobacteria; order Burkholderiales; family Sphaerotilaceae; genus Roseateles; species Roseateles sp. AC306. The sequence goes on along the minus strand of NZ_CEEDEB010000011.1, from coordinate 128,177 downwards.
AGCGACGCGGGCACGACGCTGAGCGCGGCGCCGGTCGCGCTGACCGCGGCGACGGACAAGGCGATCGGCGCGACCGAGATGGCGCTCAGCTCCGACTGGGCGTGGGCGTGAGTGTGAGCAGACAGCGCGAGGGACAGGGTGAGGGCGGCAAGCAGCGGTTTCATCATGGGCTTTCGGTTCACAGCGTTTCGGTATCGCCGGCCAGCGCTTCGCGGCGGCCCTGCAGACGGGCTTCGAGCAGGTCGGCCTCGTGCGCATCGCGCAACATCTTGGCCAACGTGAAGACGTTTGAAATGAGGTACAGCCAGCAGACGCCCAAATAGGCCTTCCACACCGGCTGAATCTCCATGCGCCACAGGCCCCAGCCCGTCAGGCCCATGGCCAGCGCAAAGCCAGCCCAGACAACGACGCGCCACATCGGCGTGTCGACCTGCCGGCCCTGGTTGTCGCGGATGAACTTGGCCAGCGCGAAGGCCGTGGACAGGCAGAACACATAGCCCATCACCATGAAGGCGCGGTCCAGGTCTTGCCCGGGCAGCCAGGCCAGGCCCGAGGCGCACAGCAGCACGCTGATGGCAAAGGAGACCCAGACCTGCAAGCGCCAGGCGCCGGTGTCACGGCGGATGGTCATGGGGGAAGGCATCGGAAAACTCCCTGTTGTTTTGGAATGGGCGCGATCTTCTCGCAGCGGCTGCAAGCCCAGTAGGGGAATTGTTCGCAGTGGCGTGGCAGGCGGCGCGTGGCAGCGTTTGCCGCTACCGAATCGGGGTTCCGCACGACCGGGCACTGCGATCGGTGCCGTCATGCGCTACCGTTCGCGCCCATGTCGAGCACGCAATCCCTCGTGGGCCTGATCAAGGCCGAGTTGAAGAGCCAGGGCCTGAGCTATGCCGAGCTGGCCCAGGCGCTGGCGCTGTCGGAGTCCAGTGTGAAGCGCATGCTGGCGCCGGGCGGCGAGATGCCGCTGTCGCGGGTGGATGAGATCTGCCGCGTGCTGAAGCTGGACTTCGCCGAGCTGGCCGGGCGGCTGGCGCAGCAAGCCCCGGCGCAGCGCGAGCTGAGCCTGGAGCAGGAGCAGGCCGTCGTCGCTTCGCCCGTTTTGCTGCTCGTGGCCATCTGCTGCCTGAGCCTGTGGGCGCTGGAGGACGTGCTGGCCCGCTATCGGCTCAGCGAGGCGGATGCCGTCGCGGCGCTGGTCAAGCTGGACCGCCTGGGCGTCATCGAGCTGCGCGCCAACAACCGCTACAAGCTCAAGGTGGCCAAGACGCTGCGCTGGCGGCCGCAGGGGCCGGTGATGACCTTCTTCCGCGAGCGCGTGATGGCTGACTTCTTTGCCGGCGGCTTCGATGGCGAGGGCGAGCTGCTGACGCTGGTGCACGGCGAGTTCGGCGCCGGCCATGCCCGCGAGCTGGCCGAGCGCCTGCAGCGCACGGCGGATGATTTCGCCCGCCAGCATCTGCTGGACCAGAAGCTGCCGTCGGCCGACAAGCGGCCGTACAGCGTCATCATCGGGCTGCGGTCCTGGGTGTTCGAGGCGTTCCGGGATCTTGAAAGACCCGGCCTGGGCCTTACCAAAACTCCCAGCGGCCGGTCCAGATAACCCAGATGCCCAGCAGGCCGTTCGTCACCGCATGGGCGATGACGGCTGTCCACAGCTTGCCGCTCTTGCGATAGAGCAGTGCGTAGGCCAGGCCAGCGACGATGGCGGCCAGCCACAGGGTGTGGGCCAGCGTGAAGACGAAGGTGGACAGCAGCAGGGCCTTGATGCCGACGGTCTGCGGGTCGACGCGCTCGAAGCCGGGGTGCTGGACCCAGCGCATCAGGAAAGACCGCCAGAACAGCTCCTCCATGACCGGCACGATCAGCGCAGCGCCGGCCAGGCGCAGCACGATCAGCGTCCAGATCGGCTGGCCGGCACCATCCAGCGGCACGAATGCGGCGGTGGCGGTGCCGAGCTGCATCCACGGCGCATCCAGCTGCACCCAGACGGCAAACACGACGATGCCGACGACGATGGCCCAGCCGGCTTCGCGCGCGTCCGGCAGGTTCTGCCGCGCCAGCTCGCCGTAGCCGCGCCAGTACCAGGCCAGCAGTCCGGCGACGATGAAGGTCTGGACGCCGTAGATCCAGCGCGCATCCAGGCCCAGGCTGTCCGGCAGATAGCCGCGCAGCGCCAGCAGCGCCATGAAAACGATGAAGGGGATGCAGCGGGCGAGGGCAGCGGGGCTGAGCGCGGGAGAGTCGGCGGGCATGTCGGCCGCAGCTTAAGCGGGCGCGATGACAGATCGAGGGAAGACCGCCCCCCAAGCCTCAGGGGGCGGCGGCTTGCGGCAAGCCGTCGCGGCAAAGCAGAACGGGCGCCCGCAGGCGCCCGCTCCAGGGTGCGAAGGCGGTCAGCCGAGTTCGGCCAGACGTGCCTCGATGCGCGCCTTCGTCGCCGGCAGCTCGGCCGGCAGGCCTTGGGCCAGTTGCGCGAACAGCTCGTCGTGCAGCTTCATCTCGGCCTGCCATTCGGCAGCGTCGATGCGGGTGACGGTGTCGAACTTCTCCTGCGAGAAATCGAGGCCGTCCCAGTTCAGGTCGCCGTAGCCCGGCGTCACGCCGAAGACGTGCTCCTGGCCGCCGCCGGTGCCGTCCAGCCGGTCCAGCATCCACTTCAGCACGCGCATGTTCTCGCCATAGCCGGGCCAGACGAACTTGCCGTCCGCGCCCTTGCGGAACCAGTTGACGCAGTAGATGGCCGGCAGCGTGGCGCCTGATGCTTCAAGCTTGGCGCCCAGGTCCAGCCAGTGCTGGAAGTAGTCGGCCATGTTGTAGCCCATGAAGGGCAGCATCGCGAACGGGTCGCGGCGCACGATGCCCTGCTGGCCGGCAGCTGCCGCCGTCGTCTCGCTGCCCATGGTGGCAGCCATATAGACACCCTCGGTCCAGCTGCGCGCCTCGGTCACCAGCGGCACGGTGGTGGAGCGGCGGCCGCCGAAGATGAAGGCGTCGATGGCGACCCCGGCGGGGTTGTCCCAGTTCTCGTCCAGCGCCGGGTTGTTGGTCGCAGCGACGGTGAAGCGCGCGTTCGGGTGGGCCGCCTTGGCGCCGGTGGCCTTCGCGATGGCCGGGGTCCAGTCCTTGCCCTGCCAGTCGATGCAGTGGGCGGGCGGCTCGTCGGTCATGCCTTCCCACCACACGTCGCCGTCGTCCGTCAGCGCCACGTTCGTGAAGATCACGTCGCGCCGCAGGCTGTCCATGCAGTTGGGGTTGGTGTGCGAGTTGGTGCCCGGCGCCACGCCGAAGTAGCCCGCCTCGGGGTTGATGGCGTAGAGCCGGCCGTCGGCGCCGGGCTTGATCCAGGCGATGTCGTCGCCGATGGTGGTGATCTTCCAGCCGTCGAAGGCGGCGGGCGGGATCAGCATCGCGAAGTTGGTCTTGCCGCAGGCGCTGGGGAAGGCCGCAGCGATGTGGCGCTTCTGGCCCGACGGGCTTTCCACGCCCAGCACCAGCATGTGCTCGGCCAGCCAGCCCTGGTCACGCCCCATCGTCGAGGCGATGCGCAGCGCGAAGCACTTCTTGCCCAGCAGCGCGTTGCCGCCGTAGCCCGAGCCGTAGCTCCAGATCTCGCGCGTCTCGGGGTAGTGGACGATGTACTTGGTGGTGTTGCAGGGCCAGCTCACGTCGGCCTGGCCTTCCGCCAGCGGCGCGCCTACCGTGTGCACGCAGGGCACGAAGTCGCCGTCGGTGCCCAGCAGGTCGATGACGGCGCGGCCCATGCGCGTCATCGTGCGCATGTTGACGGCCACATAGGGGCTGTCGCTCAGCTCCACGCCGATGTGTGCGATGGGGCTGCCCAGCGGGCCCATGCTGAACGGCACGACGTAGAGCGTGCGGCCGCGCATGCAGCCCTTGAACAGCGCGCGGTCGCCGGTCTGCAGCAGCTCGCGCATGGCGGCTGGCGCCATCCAGTTGTTGGTCGGGCCGGCGTCTGCCTTGTGCTCGGAGCAGATGAAGGTGCGGTCCTCCACGCGGGCGACATCGGTAGGGTTGGAGCTGGCCAGGTAGCTGCCGGGGCGCAGCTCGGGGTTGAGCTTCTTGAAGGTGCCGGCGGCGACAAGCTGCTCGCACAGCCGCTGGTACTCGCCCTCGCTGCCGTCGCACCAATGGATGTCGGCGGCCTCGGTCAGCGCCGCAATCTCGGCGACCCAGGCGATCAGCCGGGCGTTCTTGACGTAGGAAGGCAGATTCAGGCGCAGGCCCTGCATCGCGGGTTGGTTCATGGGAAAGCTCCAATCATGGGGATGTGTTTGGGGCAACCCCGGAGCTGGCCCAAGCACACCGGGCCTGGGGCCGGCGGCGTGGAATCCAATGTAATCAGGCCGTAACTTTGAGGCTGGATCGCCTCATGCAAAACGCGCATGGGCGCATGCTGGCGTGGCCTTAACGCTCACTCGGGTGGCGAAGGCGGCCTAGGGTTTGCGCGAAGTCGCCGTGAAAACTGACGTAACTTTCCCGTGTCGGGCGCACCGCGTCCGACCGGCCTCAGGCCAGATGCACCGTCGCCCGCCCCGTCCGCTTGGCGGTGTACATGGCCTGATCAGCGCGGGAGATCAAGGCCTCGGCAGTGGCTTCGCCGGGGTTGAACTCGACCACGCCGATGCTTGCGCCGACCGTCAGGGCATGCCCATGCGTCGTGACCGGCTGCATCAGGGCGGCGAGAATCTTCTGCGCCACGGGCTGGGCGCCGTCATCGCCGATGACGGGCAGCAGCACGATGAACTCGTCGCCACCCACCCGCGACACGGTGTCGCTGGCGCGGATGGCGGCAAGCATGCGCTGGGCCGAGGCCAGCAGCACGGCGTCGCCCGCCGCGTGGCCGTATTCGTCGTTGATCTGCTTGAAGCGGTCCAGGTCGATGAACAGCAGCGCACCTCGGCTGCCGCTGCGCGAGGCGCTGTTCAGGGCCATTTCCAGGCGGTCCAGCATCAGGGCGCGGGTCGGCAGGCCGGTGAGATGATCGTGCATGGCGCGCTTGACGAGCTCGTGCTCGACGCGTTTGCGGTGCGAGGCGTACTGCAGCGCGCGGCGCAGCTGGGTCGCGTCGAAGAAGCCCTTGACGAGGTAGTCCTGTGCACCATTGACGACGGCCGACAGGCCCACGTCCTCGTCGTCGTTGCCTGAGAGCACGATGATGGGCGCGTCGCCTGCCAGGTCGCGCAGCAGCGCCAGGGTTGCCAGCCCGTGGCTGTCGGGCAGGGCCAGGTCCAGCAGCAGCGCCGTGCAGCCCGGTTGGCTCGACAGCCGCGCCGCCGCGCCGCGCACCGATTGCTCCCAGAGCAGCTCCGGCAGCGTGCCGGGCGGCGCGTCGTCGAACATGGCCTGCACCAGGCGGATATCGCCCGGGTTGTCTTCAACCAGCAGGATGTACGGATCTCTGTTCATGGGGGCGCCGTCCCCAGCGTGAAGAAGAAGCAGGTGCGTTCGCCCGGCCGGCTTTCTGCCCAGACGCGGCCTTCGTGGCGCTGCAGGATGCGCCGCACCGTGGCCAAGCCCACGCCCGTGCCCTCGAAGCCCGCGCTGGAGGCAAGCCGGTGGAAGGGCTGGAAGAGCATGTCACTGTCCTTCATGTCAAAGCCGACGCCGTTGTCCTGCACCACGTAGACGGCCTCGTTGCCGGGGTGGGGCTCCACGGCGAATCGTATCCATGGGCGGGCGGTCTGGCCGGTGTACTTCCAGGCATTGCCCAGCAGGTTGACGAGCACGTCGCGCACCAGCGCCGGGTCGCCCGTCGCCTGCACACCGGCCTCGATGTGCAGTGTCACCGAGCGGCCCGGGTCGGCCGCCTGCAGCTGGGCCAGTACCTCTTGCGCCATGGCGGACAGGTCCAGCGGCTGCCGCCGGAACTTGCTGCGCTCGACCTGGGACAGGGCCAGCATCGCGTTGACGAGGTCACCCATGCCCAGGGCGCTCTTCTGCACCATCTCCAGCTGGTGGCGGGCCTTCTCGGAAGTGCCGATGCCGCCGGTCTGCTCCAGCAGCGTGGCGAAGCCGACGATGGCATTGAGCGGCGTGCGCAGGTCGTGGGCGATGGAGCGGTTGAACAGGGCCAGTTCGGCGTTGGCGGCTTCGAGCTGGGCGGTGCGTTGCGCCACGCGGTCTTCCAACTCGCCGTTGCGCAAGGCGCTCTCCGCCTTGTGGCGCTCCACCGCGTGACGCATGCTGCGCGCCAGGGCCACGCCGTCGGCGTGCTGCTTGGCGAGGTAGTCGTGCGCGCCGGCACGCACGGCGTCCAGCGCGAGCTCATCGTCGTCGCGGCCGCTGAGGATGACGACCGGCGTGTCGGGCGCCTGCGCACGCACGGCCAGGAAAGTCTCCAGCCCCTGGCTGTCGGGCAGGGACAGGTCGAGCAGGATGATGTCGGGCCGCTGGCGCTCCAGCCAGCTCAGGCCACCGGCCAGCGAAGAGGCTTCGTGCAACTGGCAGCTGCTGCCGAAACGCTCGCTCAGGTGCTCGCGAACCAGGCGTGCATCGCCCGGGTTGTCTTCAATGAGCAGCACCGACGACAGCGCGTGGCTCATGTCGGTCTCATGCCACCCGCGTCGGCAGCAGCACCGCGCTGAGCCAGTAGGTCTGGATGCGGTCCACCAGGTCGAGGTAGTCGTCATAGTCGGCCGGCTTGACCATATAGGCGTTGCCGTGGGCGCGGTAGGCGTCCAGCACGTCCTGGCGGGCGGACGAGGACGTCAGCACGATGACCGGAATGCTGCCGAGCTGCGGATCCTGCTTGATCTCAGACAGCACCTCCTTGCCGCTGATGCCGGGCAGGTTCAGGTCCAGCAGCACCAGGTCGGGCGCCGTCGCCGCTGCATGCGCGCCGCGGCGATGCAGGTAGTCGAGGGCGGCATCGCCGTCCGCGACCCAGTGCAGCGCCGTGGCGGAATTGCGCTCCAGCATGGCTTCGCGCACCAGGCGCATGTCTGCGGGGTTGTCTTCGACGAGCAGGATGTTCATCGTGAACTTGTCAGCTACGGTGAAGTTAGGCCACTTCGGGATCGGCAGCGGCGATGGTAAAGAAGAAGATCGAACCCTGACCCGGAACTGACTCGTCACCGATGCGGCCGCCGTGACGTTCAACCACTTTCTTGCAGATTGCGAGGCCGATGCCCGTGCCGGGGAAATCGGCCCGGTGCAGGCGCTTGAAGATGGTGAAGATCTGGTCGTGGAAGCGCGGGTCTATGCCGATGCCGTTGTCTGCCACGCTGATGCGCCAAAGCCCTTCGCTCTCACGTCGTGCCGAAACGTGGACGATGACCTCGGCGCCCGGCTGGCGGAACTTGATGGCGTTACCGATCAGGTTCTGCAGCAGGTGGCACAACTGGGCCCGGTCACCCATGACCCAGGGCAGGCTGTCTTCGATGAGCTTGACGGACGCGTCCTGCAGCGCCGCCGCGAGCTGGCGGCGCACGTCCTCCATCACGTCATGCAGAGCCACGCGCTGGGGCGGCCCGCCGCTGCCGTCCACGCGCGCCAGGCTGAGCAGGTCCGACACCAGGGCCTGGGAGCGCTTGGCGCCGTCGGCAATCAGCTCGACGAACTCCTGGCCCTCCTTGTCGAGCTGCGCACCATGCCGGCGCAGCAGCAGCTGGCTGTAGCTCGCCACCGTGCGCAGCGGCTCCTTGAGGTCGTGGGAGGCGACGTAGGCGTACTGGGCCAGCTCCTCGTTGGAGCGCTCCAGAGCGCCGGTCTTGGCTGCCAACTCGGCATCCGCGGCCTTGCGCGAGCTGATGTCCTCGACGACGGCGACGAAACCCGACGTCTGTCCGCCGTCGACGATGGCGGCCCAGACGGCGCGCGCCCAGACGATGGCGCCGTCGCCATGCAGGTAGCGGAACTCGGCCTGGAATTCGCTGCCGTCTTCAATCGCATGCCGCCACTGCGCATCCACGCGGGTCAGGTCGTCGGGGTGGATGGGCTGCGCCCAGCCTTCGCCCTGGGCCTGTTCCAGCGTGAGCCCGGCGATGCGCAGATAGGTCGGGTTGCCGTAGAGCAGCTGGCCGTGCAGGTCCGTGAAGATGATGCCCAGTGGCGAGGCGCGCAGCACCGCCTGCAGCTGCCCCTCGGCCTCGCGCGCCAGGCGCTCGCTGTTGCGCAGGGCCTGGGCGGCGCGCTCGCGGTCGGTGATGTCGCGGATGATGCCGCTGTAGAAGCGCCCGGCCGCGCTTTCCCAGCTTGACAGCGACAGCTCGACGGGGAAGACGCTGCCGTCCGCGCGCAGGCCTTCGAGCTGCACGGTGCGGCCCACCACGCGCGGCGACTCGCCGGCCTTCATGCGCGCCATGCCTTCGCGGTGGGCCTCGCGATAGCTGTGCGGCATCAACCGCGCCAGCGGCTGGCCGCGCATCTCCTCTTCGGTGTAGCCGAAGATCGCCTGCGCGGCGCGGTTCCAGGAGCACACCAGGCCGTCGGCATCGGCAATGACGAAGGCCTCGCTGGCGGACTCCGCCAGCGAACGGAACTGCGCCTGCGAGTCACGCACGGCGATGTTCATGTCTTCGGCAAACATCAGCGCCCGCTCACGCGTCATCGTCAGCGCCCGCACCAGGGCAAATAGCAGCAGGCTCAGGCCGACGCCGGCGATCAGCACGATCTGGGCCTTCTGCAGGTCGATGGCGGCGTCGAAGCCGGCCAGGCTGGTGACCTTCAAGGTCCATTCCCCGCCGGGGAGATCGATGCGGTGCGTGGCGATGAGGGGCGTGCGCGTCGCAGCCGCCGTGCCGCCGCTGTCGTACAGCAGATGGCCTGCATCGGGCGCGGCCTGGCCGCTGTAAAGGCGCACGGCCACGCCTTCCTGCTCGGCCACCTGACCCAGCGCGTTGCGCATCACATTGCCCATGCGCAAGGGGATGTAGGCAAAGCCCATCAGCGCGCTGCGGCGCTGCGCCAGCGTGTCGAGCCGCGCACCGTTGCGAAAGACCGGGTGATAGAACAGGATGCCCGCCTGCACCTCGTGGGCGTCTTCCTGCAGCAGGATGACTTTGCGAGACACGGCAGGCTGGCCGGTGTCGCGGGCCTGCTCCATGGCGGCGCGCCGGATGGGCTCGGTCAGCATGTCGTAGCCGAGAGCGCGCCGGTTGCGCGCGTCTTCAGGCTCGATGTAGACGATGGCCGAGTAGCCGCTGTCATCCCCGGGCGGATGCCGGTCGAGCGCGGGCAGGCCATCGGTCCGCATGGCCAGCAGATGCGCATCCCGTTCCTGGCGGTTGAGCATGCGGGTGAAGCCCAGGGCCTGGATGCCGGGGAAGTTGGTCGCCAGGTCCTGGCGCTCGGTGTAGGCGTGCCACTCCTCGCGGGTCACGTTGTCCGAGGCGGCGAACAGCCCGGCGGCGCCGCGCAGGATCTGCTCGTTGGCGCGCATGCGGTCGACGACGCGGTCATGGATCTGGTTGGCGACGTAGTGGAACCTTTCATGCGCCCGGCGTTCGGTGTCGGACGCCACCAGATGCCAGCCCAGCACCGTGATGCCCAGGCTGGCGAGCAGCACCGTCCACGGCATGGCGAGGTCACGCCGCACGGCGCTCTGGCGGCCCAGCTGCTGGCGCTCGCTGCGGTCCGCTGCCAGTACGAGGCCGGTGATCGCCGTGAGGCTGACGAAGGTCTGCAGCACGATGAGGGCGTCGTTGAGGTTGCCGCGTGTGAACGGCCCGAGGCCGCGCGTCGTGCCCCACACCGCCATGCTCGCGGTCAGCAGCGAGGCGGCGGCCACGCCCAGCGGGCCGTGCCGGTAGGCCGCCCAGGCGATGCAGGGCATGAAGAACCAGGCGAAGCGGCGGTCCGCCAGCGCCTGGCCGGCGGGGAAGGCGAAGACCAGCGCACCGAGCACCACGAGTGCCCCTACCAGCGCCAGGCCGAGCGCCAGCTGCCGCCACGGCCAGCCGCCGCCTTCGCGCCGCGACAGCGCGATCAGCAGGGGGGTGATGACGAGGATGCCGGTCGCATCGCCTATCCACCACGTCAGGCTGACGGTGGCTGCCGCCGCTGCGGGAATGATGCCGCCGACGAGCAGCGTGGCCGTGCCGACGGCCGCGCTGGCGACGCTGGCCAGCGCCGCGATGGCGATGAACTTGGCGACGTCGCCCAGGCGCTCGAAAGGGTTGGGCTTGTCCACCCAGCGCTGCAGCAGCCAGGCGCCAAGCCAGGCTTCCAGGCAGTTGCCCACCATGATGGCGGCCGACGCGCCGAGCACGGTGACCAGGCTTGCCGAATTGGCCGCAAACACGGCTGCGTTCGCAGCGAAGGCCCCCAGCGCCACGCCGGCCAGCATGCCCCGGCCGCGCAGGAACAGCGCCGCCACCGCCAGGCCGGACGGCGGCCACACGGGCGAGGCGTTGCTGCCCTCGAAGGCCAGCAGCAGGCCCAGCCGGGCGGCGGCGTAGTAGAGCGCCGCCAGGCAGAGCACCGCCGCCCAGTGTTCGCTGCGGGGCTGCTCGCTCATGCCAGCTCCTCGGCTGGCGCTTCTTCCAGCGTGAACCAGAAGGTCGAGCCCCGGCCCAGCGCCGAGTCGACGCCGATGCGCCCGCCGTGCCGCTCCACCACCTTCTTGCAGATGGCCAGGCCGATGCCCGTGCCGGCATGCTCGTCGCGCAGATGCAGGCGCTGGAACATGCCGAAGATGCGCTGGTGGAACTTGGGCTCGATGCCCAGGCCGTTGTCCTGCACGGTGATGCGCCAGTGCCCGTCGCTCTCGCGGGTCGCGCCCACATGGATCCGCAAGGGCGCCTCGCTGCGGAACTTCAAGGCGTTGGCCAGCAGGTTCTGCAGCAGCTGGCCGAGCTGGCGGCGGTCCGCGCGGACGGTGGGCAGCTCCTCGTCCCAGGTCAGCGTCGGGTTGCCTTCCAGCAGGGCCACGCGCAGCGAGCGCATCACCTCCTTCAGCACGCTGGCCACCGACACCGGCTCCAGCGGCTTGCCGTGGCTGTTGACGCGGGCGACGCTGAGCAGGTCGGCGATCAGCGCCTGGGCACGCCGGCCGCCGTCCTCGATGAAGGCCATGAACTCCTGGGCCTCGGCGGGCAGGGCCTCATGGTGGCGGCGCAGGATGAGCTGGCTGTAGCTGGCGATCATGCGCAGCGGCTCCTGCAGGTCGTGCGAGGCGACATAGGCGAGCTGCTCCAGCTCGGCGTTGGAGCGCTGCAGTTCCTCGCGCCTGTCGTGCAGTTCCGCGTCGAGCTGCCGCCGGCTGGTGATGTCTTCGACCGTGCCAATGAAGCCGCTGACCTGGCCGCCCTCGCGCAGCGACACCGCATGCCCGCGCACCCAGACCTCGCCGCCGTCCGGCCGCAGGTAGCGGTGCTCGGTGACGACCACGCGTTCGCCGGCCATCGCCTCGGCGAAGGAGGCCTGCATCTGCGCGCGGTGGGCGGGGTGGACGACACGCATCCAGCCCTCGCCCAGGCTGGTCTCCAGCGTCATGCCGGCAATGCCCAGCCAGGCCGGATTGACGTAGAGGCAGCGGCCCGCCCTGTCGGCGTGGAACATGCCCAGCGGCGACGATTCCATCAGCGTGCGCAGCTGGCGCTCGCTCTTGCGCAGCGCCGTGAGGTCGTTGCCCAGCACGTAGACGCCCAGCGTGAGGCCGGCCTCATCGACATGGGGCAGGTAGTTCAGCCGCATGGACCAAGGGCGGCCGTTGCGCATGACGTCGGCGTCGAACTCGACGGCCTCGCCGCCCAGCGCCCGTTGCAGATGGACATCGAAGGGGCTGAAGTCGCCGTTCTTGTAGAAGGCCCGCAGCGGCTGGTTGATCAACTGCTCGCGCGGCAGGCCGTGCCAGGTTTCGTAGGCCTTGTTGACCATGCCGTAGCGGCCGTCGGCGTCGATGTAGCCGATCAGCGCGGGCACGTTGTCGGTGACCAGGCGCAGATGCTCCTCGGAGGCCCGCAGCGCCTGCGTCTGCGCGCCCAGCGACCGCGCCATCGAGTCGACTGCGCGCGCCGTGTCGCCGAGCTCGTCCTGCGCCTGCACGTTGCAGCGCGCATCGAGGTTGCCGGCGCGGATGCTGGTCACGGCGTCGTCGATGCGGCCGAGTGGCTTCAGCACGCGGCGCCACACCATGACGCCCACGCCGCCGATCAGCAGCAGGAAGACCGCCGGCGTGGCCAGCACCATGGCGTTGAACCAGCGCTGGTTGGCCGCCTGCTCGGTGGCGACCTCGTAGCCCCAGCGGTGGCTGCTCTCGATGACGCCCTGGGTTTCGCTCAGCAGCCGCTCGATCAGCAGGTCGCGCCGGCGCGTGGACAGGGCGCTGGGCGCCGCACCGGCCTGCTCCACCAGTTTCTCGAACAGCGGCGGCAGCGCGTCGATGTTGCTGCGCAGCTCCAGCAGCGTCGCGGGCGGCTCGGGACTGCCCTGCATGGCCAGGTCGACGGTGGCGGCCAGCTGCCCATGGCGCAGCCGCCACTGCGTGGCCGCGCGCTCGCCGCTGTAGGTGGCGAATTCGTTGGTCAGCGTGAGCAGGCTGCCGATGTCACGCGCGATGTCCTGGGAGGCCGTCTGCTGCCTGAGCCCGTCGGCGCCGGCCCGTATCACCTGCACCAGCCCGACGACCGACATCGCGGTCACGGCGAGCGCCACCAGGGCGGCGGCGATGAGGCGCTGACGGATCTTCATGGCTCAGCGGCTGGGCAGCGTGACGGCACCGGGGGCCGCCTTGCGCAGCGGGCCGGGGTCGATGACGCCCGACACCGGAGTCGCGACCGACCCCGTCTCGACGATGCGCTCCCGGACCGCCCAGCGCAATTGGCTGTCCATGGTGCTGAGCAGCACCGGTGTCAGGTCCAGCCGGTAGTCGTGCTCGGCCATGCCCGCCCGCGCTGCGGCCGGGGCGATCTTCAGCCGCTCGGCGAGCAGCTTTGCGGCCTCGCTGGGCTGGCTGGCGATGAACTGCTGGGCGCGCAGCAGGCCGCGCAGCAGGCGCTGCACCTCGGCCTGTCGCGCGGCGAGCTTGTCTCTGGCGATGGCCAGCACGAAATGCTGGGTGTAGACGCGCGGCGCGGCCAGCCGGGCCAGGTCGGGCCCCAGCCGCGCGCCGGCCTCGCCGGCGATGGGCTCCCAGATGGCGATGGCGTCCAGCCGCTGGGCGGCCAGCTCGTCCACCAGCTGGTTGACGGCCATCGGCACGACCGTCACCTGCTCGGCGCCGACGTCGTGATACAGCAGCCAGTTGTCCAGGAAGTACTGCGCGGACGTGCGCGCCACGGTGCCGACGCGCTTGCCGCGCAGGTCGGCCGGTGCGGCGATGCCGGCGCTGCGCCGCGCCACCAGCTTGATCTGCTGGGTGGAGGTGCTGATGGTGGCGATGACGACGGCGGACGCCGGGCCGGCCGCCTCCAGGTTGTCCAGCGCGGGGATCAGCTCCGCCGACGTGGCGAGGTCCGCCGCGCCCGAGCCGATCTGCCGGAAGCATTCGCGGCCGCTTTGGCAGGCCAGCATCGTCACCGCCAGCCCCTCCGCCGAGAAATAGCCCTTGGCCTCGGCCACGTACAGCGGCAGGGAGACCGGTCCGCGCGACACGGCCAGGCGCAGTTCGGCGGCGCCGCAGGGCAGTGCCGCCGCCAGGGCCAGCATCGTGGCGAAGATGGCCCTGACCGCGGGCGCGCTCATTGCAGGATGGCGGCCTCGCCCGGCAGTGCGCGGCGCAGCGGCGCCGGCTCGACGAAGCGCAGGTAGTTGGGAATGGCCTGGCCGGGCGCCACGTGGCCCTCGCGCACGGCCCAGCGGGCCTCCGCCTCCAGCGTCGTGATCAGCGCCTGGTCCAGCCCCAGGCGGTAGTCCAGGTCCTTCCAGACCCAGGTGACGAAGGCCTCGTCGACCTGCATCCGCTGCTTGAGGATGTCCTTGGCCTCGCGGGGCCGGGTGGCGATGAAGCGCTGCGCCCGGGCCAGCGCGCGCAGCACGCGCACCACTTCGTCTGCCTTCCCTGCCAGCGTGCCCCGGCTGGCCATGAGGTTGAAGGTCTCGGTATAGATGCGCGGGCTGGGCAGGACGACGGCATCGCTGCCCAGCGCCTGCATGGCCAGCCAGCCGTTGGGCTCCCAGGCGGCGATGGCGTCCACCTCGCGGTTCTTGAGGGCGGTCGCCAGCTTCTCGGGCGGCATGTCCACCATCTCGACCAGGCGCGGGTCGACGTCATGGAAGAGCAGGAAGGCATCGAGGAAGTAGTGCGCGCTGGCGCCCTTGACCGTGCCCACCTTCTTGCGTACCAGGTGGGCGGCCGCCGAGATGCCGGCGCTGCGGCGCGCAATCAGCTTCACATCGTTGCTGGTGCTGACGAAGGAGGCGATGACGGCGTAGTCCGAGCGCGCGAAGCTGTTGAACATCACCGGCAGGTCCGAGGCCGTCGCCAGGTCGGCGCCGCCTTCGAACATGCGCTTCATGCAACGCTGGCCGCCGATGCATTCCACCAGCTTGGTTGCCACGCCCTCGGCTGCGAAATAGCCCTGGGCCTCGGCGACGAAGATGGGCAGCGACAGCGCCGTGCGGGAGACCGCCAGCGTCAGCTCCGCCGCAGCGGCGCCGGGCGCCTGGCTCAGCAAGGCTGACGCGACCAGGACGCCGATGCCCAAGCGCCAGAGTCGGCTCAGGCCAAGGAGGGCACCGCGCGACGAGGGGGTCAGCATGACGGCGCATTCTGCCCCTGTGCCGCGCGCTGCGGCCGTGCGGATTTGACGGGCGGCTGACCCGCCTCAGCCGTGCCAGCGCTTGGTCGCGCGGCGGACCATCTCGGCCAGCAGGTGGTTCTCGCTCTCGATGCGGCGCAGCCACGTCGCGTCGTTGCCAACGCCGTTGATCTCGCGACGCAGGTATTGCAGCGCGGGCTCGGCGCGCAGGTCGGCGGCGTGCGTGTCCAGGCGGCTCAGCACGGTGGCGAGGTCGTCGCGCAGCACGCGGTGCTCGCCGCTCTCGGGGTCGACAAAGGTGCCGTCCAGCCCGAATCGGCAGGCCTGGAAACGGTTGAAGGTGTAGGGCAGGTAGTCGTCCTCGCTGAGCTTGAACGGCTTCTCCGCGGTGATCCACCGTGCCAGGCACTGGATGAAGCCGGCGATGGCTGCGGCCTTCTCGATGGTCAGCGGCGTGTCCAGCACGCGGACCTCGATGGTGCCGAACTCGGGCTTGGGGCGGATGTCCCAGTAAAAGTCCTTCATGCCCGTGACGACGCCGGTGCGCGTCATCTTGCCGAAGTAGGTCTCGAAGTCGCTCCAGGTTTGCACGAAGGGCGCCCGGCCGGAAAGCGGGAAAGCGAATACCGAGTTCAGCCGCGCGGAGTCGAAGCCCGTGTCCTCACCTTGCACGAACGGCGACGACGCCGCCAGCGCGATCAGGTGCGGGATGAAGCGGCTCATGCCGTGCAGCAGCACCAGCGCTTCGTCAGCGCTCGGGCAGCCGATGTGCACGTGCTGGCCGAAGATGGTGAACTGCTTGGACAGATAGCCGTACAGCGACGACAGTTCGTGGAAGCGCGGCGTCTCGAAGATGCGCTGGCGCTTCCAATGCTGGAAGGGGTGGGTGCCGCCGCCGCACAGGCTCACGTCCAGTTGCTCGGCGCAGCTCACCAGCGCGTCGCGGATCTGGCCCAGCTCCGAAATCACTTGGCCGTGGCCCGTGCACACGCCGGTGGCCAGCTCGATCATGCTGCTGGTGATCTCGGGCTTCACGTCGCCCGGGATCTTGTGCTTTTCCATCAGCCGCATCAGGTCGCCCGAGACGGGCGCCAGGTCGTAGTCGTCGCTGCTGACGATCTGCAGCTCCAGCTCCACGCCGAGCGTGAGCGGCTGCGATTTGGAGAAGACACCGAGGCTCATTGGTCTGCCTCCTTGTTCTTTCTGATACGGCGTGGTGCCGGTGGCAATTCACCCGCCAGGCGCAGTGCGAACTGCACGGCGATGGGACCGACCAGCTCCAGCACCGCGATGCTGGCCAGGATGATGGGCACGGCACCCGCCGCCAGCTCGGGTTCGGCGCGCATCAGCTCGCTGAGCATGACCAGGGCCGTGCCCGACAGCGGCATCATCGTGATCGACAGGGCCAGGCCCTGCCGCCAGCTGGCCTTGGCCGCCGGCGCCAGCGCAATGATGGCCACCGACTTGGCCAGGAAGCGCGCCGCCATCAGCGCCAGCGCTGCAAAGCCGCCGGCCACCAGCACCTTGGGCGACCAGGCCGAGCCGACGATGACGAACAGCATCAGCACCAGCGCGCCGCCCGAGGTGCCGAAGTGGCGCGGCCACACCCAGGGCCGGTCGCTGGTGTTGCGCAGCAGCAGGCCGGCCAGCAGCGGCATCAGCAGCGTGGACACGCCAACGGCCCGCGCCGCGACGATGGCGAAGGCCACCATGCCGAACAGCAGCAGCGCCGCGCTCTCGTTGCGCAGGTCCAGCCGCCGTGCGGCCAGATAGGCCGCACCGGCCAGCAGCGCGGCCACGCCGAGCGTCGTCAACAGCGAGATGGCCAGGCCGGCAAGCGCCTGCGCCAGGTTGCCGCCGTCGTCCGCCGCCCACCAAGTGCGCATCAAGGTCAGCGCCACGACGGCATAGAGCGTGTTCAGCGCCGTCAGCAGCGTGGCGCGCTGTGTCACCTGGCCGGCCGCGCCGAGCTCCATCGCCACGCGGCCCGACACCGCAGCCGGCGCCGGCATCGCCAGGATGGCGCAGGCCACGGCGGTCTGCCAGCCGACGTCGAACAGCCGCAGCACAAAGGCCACCGCGCCGGCGCTCAGCAGGGCCTCAGCCAGGCTGGTGGCCAGCAGGCCTGGGTTGCGGACAAGCCAGCGCAGGTGCACGCGGCTGCCGATCTCGAACAGCAGCAGGCCCAGCGCCAGATCGGCGACCGTCTGCGCGGCGCCGTTCAGTGGCATGGCCACGCCGTGCCCGAAGGCGGCCGCGAAGCAGCCCGCCAGCGTGTAGCCCACCACCCGCGGCAGGCGGGTTGTGGCGGCGATGAACTCGCCCGCCAAGGCGCCGGCCAGCAGCACGCCGACGATGAACATCAATTCACTGGATGGCGTGACGGCGAGACCTGCCCACACCCTGGCGCCACTGTCGAGTGCAGTCATGCGCTCTCCCTTCAAAATTCCCGGCGAAGACTAGACGCGTGAAGTGACCCGTCTTGTAGGCGGAGACGCCGAAAAGACTCTTCAAGGCCTATGGACAATGACGCCATGCAGATCATCAGCGTCAACACCGCCCGCACTGAGCACTTCGTGGCCACCAATGGCGAGACGCTGGACTCGGCCATCCGCAAGCGCTCGCGCGAAGGCCGCATCGCCGTGGGACCGTTGGGACTGGACGGCGACGAGCAGGCCGACCCGAGCGTGCATGGCGGGCTGACCAAGGCCGTCTACGCCTACCCGCTGGAGCACTACGCGGTGTGGGCCACGCTGCGCGGCCAGGCGCAGGTCGAAGCCGCGCTGCAGCCGGGCGACCTCGGCGAAAACCTGACCATCACCGGCCTGCTCGAGGGCCAGGCCTGGATCGGCGATGTGCTGCGCTTTCCGGATTGCGAACTGGTTGTCTCCGAGCCACGCTACCCCTGCTTCAAGCTGGCCGCCCACATGGGATTCAAGCACGCCGTGAAGATGATGGTGCAGAGCGGCTACTGCGGCTTTTACCTGGCTGTGAAGCGCGAGGGCAGCATCGAAGCGGGTGAGCGCTTCGAGCTGATCCCGGGGCCGCGCGAGGTGGGTATTGCGGAGCTGTTCAGGGCGAGGATGCGCAAGCGTTGACCACGCGCCGGATGGCGGCGAGGCTGCGCGTCACGTCGTCGTCGGTCGTGGCCCACGAGCTGACGCTGATGCGCATCGCCGCCTGCCCCTGCCACACGGTCGGGCCGGCCCAGCAACTGCCGTCCTGCTGCAATGCCGTGATGACGCGCCGCGTCGTGTCGGCATCGCCAAAGCTCACCAGCACCTGGTTCAGCACCACGTCGTTCAGCACCGCGCAGCCGTCCGCAGCGAGTTCGCGGGCAAAGCGATGCGCGTGCGCGCAGCAGCCGGCCACCAGCTCGGCCACGCCGCTGCGGCCGAGCGTGCGCAGCGCGGCCCACACGTCCACGCCACGCGCGCGGCGCGACAGTTCGGGCGTGTAGTCCGACGGGTTGCGGAACCCGCTCTCGGTGGGCAGGTAGTCGGCCGAGATGGCCATGGCGGCGCGCAGCGCGTCGGCGTCGCGCACCAGTGCCAGGCCGCTGTCGTAGGGCACGTTCAGTGTCTTGTGGGCGTCGGTGGCCCAGGAGTCCGCGCCCGCCATGCCGCGCACCAGCGGCGCATGCGCCGGGCTGGCAGCAGCCCACAGCCCGAACGCACCATCCACATGCACCCAGGCGCCCTGCTCACGGGCTGAGGCCACCAGCGGCTCGAAGGGATCGAAGGCGCCGGTGTTCACATTGCCGGCCTGCAGGCAGACGATGCTGGGTCCGCGCAGCGGCGGCAGGCGGTCGGCGCGCATGCGGCCCTGGCCGTCCACCGGCACGCGCACGACGCGGTTGCGGCCCAGGCCCAGCATGCCGAGCGACTTGAGCAGCGTTGGGTGGGCCTCCTCGCCGATGACGACGGTGATGGGCGGCGCGCCGAACAGCCCGTCGGCCTCGACGTTCCAGCCCTCGCGCTTGAGCAGTGCGTGGCGGGCGGCCGCGAGAGCCGAGAAGTTGGCCATGGTCGCGCCGGTCACAAAGGCGCCGCCGGCCGTGGCGGGCAGGCCCAGCAGGTCCAGCAGCCAGCCCAGCGCCACGTGCTCGAACGCGGCCGCAGCGGGCGACGAGGCATGCAGGGCAGCGTTCTGGTCCCAGGCCGTGGTCAGCCAGTTGCTGGCGATGCTGACCGGCAGCGACGCGCCGATGACGAAGCCGAAGAAGCGCCCGCCGTTCATGCCCAGCGTGGCCGGCGAGCCCAGTTCGTCCAGCTCGCGCAGCGTCTGCTGCGGCGGCTGCGGCCCGTCGGGCAGCGGGATGCGCAGCGCGGCGAGCGCGGCCACGGCCGCATCGGTGGGCGAGACGCGGCGCTCGGCCATGCCGTCCAGGTAGTGGATGGCCCGCCGGGCCGCGTCTTCGAGCAAGTCATGCATGGGCTGGGCCTTCGCGTCGCGGATGGCTGGCGATTGTGGGACGCGTGATTCAATCTGCGCATCCTCAACACGTCTCACCGGCACACGCTCTGCGCATGACCTGTCCCTACCTACGGCCGCTGCGGCGGCGTGCCCTGCTGCTGGGCGGGCTGATGCCAGCGCTGGCGCCGGCCGTAACCGTGCTGCGGGTGGGCGCGCAGCGCGCCATCAAGTCCCTGGCCGCTGCGGCGCGCCAGGCAAAGGACGGCAGCCTGATCGAGGTCGATGCCGGCGACTACTTCGCCGACGCGGCCGTCTGGCCCCAGCACGACCTGACCCTGCGCGCCGTAGGCGGCCGCGTGCGCGTCATCGCTGCGGGTGCGCACGCGCAAGGCAAGGCCCTGTTCGTGACGACCGGCCAGCGCCAGCGCATCGAGGGCTTCGACTTCATCGGCTGCACGGTGCCCGACCGCAATGGCGCCGGCATCCGCGTCGAGGCCGGCTCGCTGGCGCTGCTGGACTGCGGCTTCCGCGACAACGAGAACGGCCTGATGACGGCCAACGACGAGGCCATCGAGCTGGACATCGTCGATTGCGACTTCGGCGCCATCCCGCTGCGCGAAGGCAAGACGCACAACCTCTACGTCGGCGCCATCAAGCGCCTGGCCGTCACGGGCAGCTATTTCCACCATGGCGTGCTGGGCCACCTGTTGAAGAGCCGCGCCGCCGTCAACCACATCCTCTACAACCGCCTCAGCGACGAGATCGGCGGCCGCGCCAGCTACGAGCTGGAGTTCCCCAACGGCGGCGTCGCCGTCGTCATGGGCAACCTCATCATGCAGAGCTCGACGACGGAAAACCCCCACGTCATCTCCTTCGGCGTCGAGGGCGCGAAGTGGCCGAAGCAGGCGCTTTACCTGGTGCACAACACCCTGGTGGACCAGAAGCCCAGCGGCGGCATCTGGCTGCGCGTGACGCCGCGCGAGACCGAGGTGATGCTGGCCAACAACCTGCTCGTCGGCGCGCCGAAGCTTGCGGCCGAAGGCCACTGGACGCGCCGCGCCAACTTCCAGGCCGACTGGGATGAGTTCGTGCGCGCCGCGCGCGAGGATTTCCGGCTCAAGCCGGAATCGTCACTGCGCGGCAAGGCGCAGGACATGGGCGAGGCCCAAGGGCTGAAGCTCAGCCCGACGCGCGAGTACCGCCACCCGCACGCCAGCGCCGCGCTGGCCGGGGCGGCAAAGCACCCCGGCGCGTTTCAAGGCTGATCAGTCGCGGACGGTCGGGTAGTCGGTGTAGCCCTCGGCGCCGCCGCCGTAAAACGTCTCCTTCTGCGGTGCGGCCCAGGCCAGGTTGTCGCGCAGGCGCTCGACGAGGTCGGGGTTGGCGATGAAGGGCCGGCCGATGGACACGGCGTCCACACGGCCGCTGGCGACGGCGTCCAGCGCCATCGCGCGGTCGAAGCCGTTGTTGGCGATGTAAGGGCCGGCGAAGCGGCGGCGCAGCTCGGCGTAGTCGAAGGGCGCGTTGTCGCGCGGGCCGCCGGTGGCGCCTTCCACCACTTCCAGGAAGGCCAGGTTCAAGGGTGCGAGTTGCTCGGCCACGTAGTTGAAGAGGGCCTGCGGGTTGCTGTCTTGGCCGATGTCGTTGGCCGGTGTGACCGGTGACAGGCGCAGCGACGTGCGACCTGCGCCGATGGCATGGGCCACGGCCGTCATCACTTCGATCAGCAACCGCGCGCGGTTCTCGATGCTGCCGCCGTATTCGTCGTTGCGGTCATTGGTGCTGTCGCGCAGGAACTGCTCCAGCAGATAGCCGTTGGCGCCGTGGATCTCGACGCCGTCGAAGCCCGCGGCCATCGCGTTCTTCGCCGCTTGCACATAGTCGGCGATCAGCTGCGGCAGCTCGTGCGTGGCCAGTGCGCGCGGCACGTCGGTCGGCACCAGCTCGCCATGGGCGGCATAGGTCTTGGTCTTGGCGGCGCGGTTGGTAGACGACACCGGTTGCTGGCCGCCTGGCTGCAGGCTGTTCACCGAGATGCGGCCCACGTGCCAAAGCTGCACGACGATCCGGCCGCCGTCGGCATGGACGGCGTCGGTCACCTGCTTCCAGGCGGCGACCTGCTCGGGCGAATGGATGCCCGGCGTGTCGAAATAGCCCTGGCCATCGGGGCGGATCTGGGTCGCCTCCGTGATGATCAAGCCGGCACCGGCGCGCTGGCGGTAGTACTCGACATGCAGCGCATGCGGCGTCTGGTTCTTCGCGCGGTTGCGCGTGAGGGGCGCCATGACGACGCGGTTGGCCAGGGGGATGTCGCCGAAGCGGACAGGCTCGAAAAGTGTGGGCATTGGGGTGATCAATAGGCAACGATGGGGCGCAGGCTAAGCGCGCTGCGGCATCCCTGCGATCCGTGCGGTTGCTCGGGAATGTGCTATCAGCCGCCCCACGGCAGCAGGCGCGGCAGCAGCAGGCCGGCCGCACCCTCGAGTGCCGCGTAGATGAACAGGATGCGCAGCGCCTCCAGCGTCTTGTTCGCGGGGCGCGGCGCCAGGCCGCGCATCCAGCGCAGCAGGTAGTAGAAGGCGGACAGCAGCACCGCCGTGACGACGCTGCCATGCCAGGCCAGCATGGCGTAGACCGTCGCGCCCTGGCCGCTGGCGTCGCCGCGCAGCCCGGCCTGCCACCAGTCGCGCACATCCACCGCCAGCGCTGCGGCGAGGCACAGCGCGCTCAGCGTCATCGCCACGGCGCTGGCCCCGCTGCCGCGCTGCAGCCCCGCCATCAGCGGCCGGCTGGCCCAGGCGCAGCCGGCCGCAGCGGCCAGCAGCGCCAGCCCCGGCCCCACCGTGCCAAGCGGCGCGGCGATGCGCCACCAATCCGGATGGGCCGCGAACAGGTAGAGGTAGCCGAACATGGCCATCAGGAAGATCATGCCCAGGGTGACGCACAGCAGCACCGCCGCCCACCAGCCGTGAGCCTGAGGGCCCGTCACGTAGGTCGGCAGCAGGATGCCGCCGCCCGCGTCGACCTGCTGCTGTTCGATGTGGCGGTCGTTGGACCAGACCCAGCGCATCAGGCAGAGGACGGCCAGCACGCCGCAGACGGCGCTCAGCGTCATCGCCTGCACCGTCAGCAGCAGGAAGAAGCCGGCCGTGAACAACGCGCCGAGCAGCGGCCACCAGGACGGCCCCGGCATGATCTGCACGTACTGCGGCTCGGCGCGCGTGGTGCTGGTGATCAGCGTCTCGCGCCGGCCGGTGGCGGTGTTGGGCAGGAAGTAGCGGCCCGCCTCGACGTCTGCGGCCAGCTGCGGGTCGGCCCACAGCGGTTCCAGGTCGTTGACGACCGGGATGGAGCGCACGCCGTAGTTGCCGGCCGACAGCCACTCCAGCGTGCCGCCGTGGAAGGCATTGCGGGCATTGCCGCCGCTGCCGTGGCGCAGGTAGCAACGCAGCGCGTCGACCAGGAACAGCGCCACGCCGGCCGCCATGATGAAGGCGCCGACGGTGGAGACCAGGTTCGGGATGTCCCAGGCCCGGTCCGGCAGATAGGTGTCGACACGGCGGGGCATGCCCATCAGGCCGGTCAGGTGCATGGGCAGGAAGGTGGCGTGCACGCCGACGAAGCTCAGCCAGAACACCCAGCGGCCGAGCTTCTCCGACAGCTGCTGGCCATTGATCATCGGCGTCCAGTAATAGAAGCCGGCGAGCAGCGGGAACACCATGCCGCCGATCAGCACGTAGTGGAAATGCGCGACGACGAAGTAGGTGTCGTGTGCCTGGCCATCGAAGGCGACCATGCCCACCATCACACCGGTGAGGCCGCCCATCACGAAGATGAGGATGCCGCCGACGAGGAACAGCGACGGCACGTTGCGCTGCACCTTGCCGGACGCGAGCGTGCAGATCCATGCGAACACCTGGGCGCCGGCCGGAATCGCCACGGCCATCGACGCCGCCGAGAAATAGCCCGCCGACGCGCCCGGCAGGCCCACGGTGAACATGTGGTGCGCCCACACGCCGAAGCTGATGAAGCCGGTGGCGATCATCGCCAGCACGACCAGTTCATGGCCGACCAGCTTCTTCTGCGCGACGGTGACGATCATGGTCGACACCATGGCCGAGGCCGGGATGAAGATGATGTAGACGTCCGGGTGGCCGAAGAACCAGAACAGGTGCTGATAGAGCAGCGGGTCGCCGCCGCGCGTGGCGTCGAACAGCGGCCAGTTGAAGGCGCGCTCCAGCTCCAGCAGGAAGGTCACCATGATCATGGCCGGGAAGGCCAGCAGGATCATCACGCCGAAGATCAGGATGGCCCAGGCGTAGACGGGCATCTTCGCCAGCGTCATGCCCGGCGCACGTGTGCGCAGCACGCCGACGACCAGCTCGATGGCGCCGGCAATCGCGCTGATCTCGATGAAGCCGATGCCCAGCAGCCAGAAGTCGGCGTTGATGCCCTTGGAGTACACGCCCGAGCTGAGCGGCGGGTACATGAACCAGCCGTCGGACGGCGCCAGGCTGAAGAAGATCGAGCTGAAGAAGACGACGCCGCCGATGGCATAGGCCCAGTACGAATAGGCGGACAGCCGCGGGAACGGCAGGTCACGCGCCGCGATCATCTGCGGCAGCAGCAGCACGGCGACGGCTTCCACGGCCGGCACGGCGAACAAAAACATCATCACCGAGCCGTGCATCGTGAACAGCTGGTTGTAGGTCTCCTGCGGCACCACGCCGGCCATCGGCGCGGCGAGCTGCACGCGCATCACCAGCGACAGGATGCCCGCCGCGATGAAGAAGCCGAAGGCCGTGGCGATGAACAGGAAGCCGATGAAGTTGTTGTTGACGGCGCTGAAGGCGCGCCAGCCCTTGGGTGTTTCCCAGACCTTCTCCAGCGCCTCGAACTCGCCCGCCGGCCGGCCGCCCTGCGTCGGGAAGCGCGCGTAGAGCTTCGTGTCGAAGCCGGTCTCCGACGGCTTGATGGCTGCGGCGCGGACGGCACCTGCGACGCCGGGGCTTGCGCCCGTCGTCACTTCAAGGACTCCATGTACGCGGCCAACGCAGTCAACTCCTCCGCCTTCAGCGAGCGATACGCGGGCATTCGGTTGTTCGGCTTGATGGACTGGCTGTCGCCGATCCAGCCGATCAGCGTGGCGCGCGTGTTGGGCAGGATGCCGGCGCCGAGCGACTGCCGTGAGCCGACATGGGTGAGGTCTGGCCCCGAGATGCCCTGCGCCTCGGTGCCAGCCACCCGGTGGCAGGCGGCGCAGCCGACCTCGCTGAACAGCTGCCTGCCGCGCAGCGCCTCGACGCTGACCGGCGTGGTGGGCACGGGTTTCAGGCGCGCGGCCATCCAGCGCTGCCAGTCCGCCGCCTCGTGCGCGACGACGACGAAGCCCATCAGCGAATGCGCGCCGCCGCAGAACTCGGCGCATTGCCCGCCGTAGCTGCCCGCCTTGTCGGCCTGGAGCTTGAGCCGGTTGGTGCGGCCCGGGATCATGTCCATCTTGCCGCCCAGCTTGGGCACCCAGAAGCTGTGGATGACATCCTCGGACACCATGTCCACCACCACCGGCCGGCCCACCGGGATGTGCAGCTCGTTGGCATCGGCGTGGAGTTCGCGGCCCGCCGCGTCGAGATAGGACACGCGCCACCAGTAGATGTTGCCGGACATGCGCATGCGCAGCTCGTCGCCCTGGATGGTGCTCAGCCCGCGCATCATCGTCAGCCCCCAGGCCAGCAGCAGCAACAGCACGCCGGCCGGGAGGATGAGCCCGAACCATTTGACGACGCGCTCGCCGCCCAGCTTGGCGCGCAGCTCGTCGCTGCCGTACAGGGCGACCCACATCGCTGCGCAGACGCCGAGGAAGATCAGCGTGGCCCCCCCGATCAGCACCCAGGCCAGCGTGGTGACCGAGTTGGAGAACGGGCCGTGCGGGTCCAGCACCGGCGGCGGCCAGCCGCTCAGGGCCTCAGCGAGGCTTGAGCTGGAGGAGGTAGGCAGCGACATCGCGGGCTTCCTGGTCGGTCATGGGGATGGCGGGCATCGCGGTGCCGGGCACTTCAGCGGGCGCGTTGCGCACGAACCGCATCAGCACGCCGGGTTGATTGGGCAGCCGCCCGGCGATCAGGCCCTGGCGACCGAAGTTCTCCAGCGATGGCCCGAGGCCACCGCGCGGCCACTTCACGTCGGGGAAGGCATGGCAGGCCACGCAGCCCTTGTCGGCTACGAGTTGCCGGCCGCGGGCGATGTCGGCATCGCCCAGCGTGGGCGTGCGGTCGGGCGGGCCGTCGCAGGCGGCCAGCATCAGCACGAGGCACAGGGCTGGCGCGCGTCTTGCCATCAAGTCAGCTGACATGCGCCACCTGCCTCTCTGCCTTCTGCTTGTGCTCACCGCCTGCACCGACCGCATGGCGCCCAGCGATGACCGCTGGAGTCGCGGCGGCGAGCTGATCGCGATGAGCGGCGGCGAGGCTGGCGCGCGCTATGCCTGCGTCAGCTGCCACGGCGCGCGCGGCGAGGGCAATGGCTTCGACGCGCCGCGCCTGGCCGGCCTGCCGAACGGCTATCTGCAAAAGCAGATGGAAGACTACGCCGCCGGCCTGCGGCCGCACGAGGTGATGCGCGACGTGGCACGCTTTCTCGACAGCCATGAGCGCGTGAGCGTGGCCAACTACTACGCCGCGCTGCCAGTCCTGGCCAACGAGGCCGTCGCCTCTGTCACACCCGCGCTGTACGTCCGCGCCTGCCAGCAATGCCACGGCGCCGACGCCGCCGGCACGCCGCTGGGCCCGCCGCTGGCCGGCCAGCCGGCCCTCTACCTCGCCCAGCAGTTGCAGGACTGGCAGGTGGGGAAGCGGCGCAATGATGGCAATCATGAGATGTTGAAGGTGGCGCAGCAGCTCAAGGCTGGCGAGGTCCAGGCGCTGAGCCGCTACCTGTCGCAGATCCCACCACGCCCGGCACCTCCGGCCCGTTGAGGTCCAGCATGGACTGCAGCACGCGGTCGCGCTTGAGCAGGTAATGCAGCACCGCCGCGCCGGCATGGCCGGGAATGGCCAGCGCGGTGATCCAGACGACCCACACGTGCACCGTCGCGGCGCCCTGCATCAGCGTGAACTGCAGCTGCTCCGACAGCTGGTCGAAGGGCAGCAGGGGGAAGGGGATGACGCCGGCGATGGACAGCGGCAGGTTGCCGGGCAACGTGGACCACATGACCCAGCCGCTGATCGGCAGCGCGAAGAAGCTGCAGTAGAACCAGACTTCCATCACATGGCTGGCCCGGCCCGAGAGCGAGGCTTCGTCGACGGTATCGGGCGTGCCGATCTGGCTGCGCCACAGGAAGCGCAGCGTGCCCAGCAGCATGATGGTCAGCCCGACCTCGGTGTGCGTCTGGTAGCCCAGGTACTTCTCGCCGCCGGCCGGTTGCCAGCTCAGGTACCAGCCATGGCCGAGCTGAAAGACCATCAGGGCCGCCATCACCCAGTGGAAGGCCACGCCGATGGGCGAGTACAGCCCGCGCCGGTGGTGGCCTTCCGCCCACTCGATGGCCTGGACAAGGTTCATTGGTGCCCCTGCGCTGCGCTCATGCAGTGCTCAGGCCGCGTTCCGCCTGCATCCAGCGCCAGCCGATCCACATCGCCGCGGCGAGGTAGGCGAGGCTGCCCGGCGCCCACATCGTCAGGCCTGCGAGCTGCTGGTCCTCCAGCGGCGACACGCCCCAGGCCAGCGTCGACGCGAAGTGCGGTTCGTACAGCGGCGCACCGGCAAACAGGATCAGGGCGCCCAGCAACCCCATCAGCACCATCGTCACGAGGATGGCCGCCATCGCCGCAGCGGGCGAGGTGCGCCGCACCGCGAGCCAGAACGCCGTCGCGCTGGCCAGCAGCGAGCCTTGCATCAGCGCGTAAACAGCGTCTGACGACAGCGCCGCCGCATAGGGGGCGGGGGCATGCCAGGCCCAGAACACCGCAGACGCGAGGGCGGTGCACGTCCACAGTGGCGTGGGCAGGCCGCGCAGTGCCGGGCCCAGGCCCAGTCCTTTCGCCAGCAGCGGCCCGATGGCCAGCACCAGCGCCATGTGGTGCGCCACGCGGACGGTGAAGAAGGCCGAGCTGAGCGCGCACAGCGGCGACACATAGAGCAGGACCGCCAGGCCCCAGGCCCAGCGCAGGCTGTGGCGCGGCGCTGCCGACGGGCGCCACAGCGCCAGCGCGAGCAGCGCCAGCGCGGCCAGGAGCAGCGGGTCGAGGTTCCAGCGGGTCAGCCAGACGCCCGGGCCGGGCGCCTCGCCGCAATAGGGGATCCACAGTCGAGGTCCGTCCATGTCCGCACAAGGCATGCGGCTTGCCCGACCTGCGCCCGCTGTTCAGCGCGCGTCGGCACGTGCGCTACCGAGTTTTGCGGCAAGTTTTACTGTGCCCGTCGTTCATTTGGACAGTGGGAGGCTTGGCATGCGGGCATTGCGATTGCCAGGGCGGCACCATGCATGCCGTCATCGCCACCGCCGCGTTGCCGCTGTTCCTCGGGGCGCTGCTCAGCGACTGGGCCTACAGCAGCAGCTTCCAGATCCAATGGATCAATTTCGCGTCCTGGTTGATCGCCGGGGCGTTGCTGCTCGCGGGCCTGGCGTTGGTGTGGGCGGCGGTGGACGTGCTGCGCTGGCGCCCGCGCGGCGGCATGGTCTATCTGATGGTGCTGCTCGCGGCCTTCGTGCTCGGCTTCATCAACGCGCTGGTGCATGCCAGGGACGCCTGGGCCACGATGCCCACCGGGCTGATGCTGTCGGCCGTCGTGATGGTGCTCAGCGCGGTCGCCAGCGTGACCGGCCTGCTGGCCTGGCGCCGGAGGACCGCATGAAGGCCGGTGTGAAGGGCATCGCCTCTGCCACAGCGGCCGTGACCGCGATGGCCGCCATGCTCGGCTACGTCGTCGCCCAGACCGGCCCGGCCGCCGGCCAGCACGGCGCCAACCCCGAACTGCCCGCCCCGCAGCGCGGCTTGCTGCCCGACATGGGCATCGCCGAGCCCACCGGCTGGGACGGCCGCCAGCCCACGGTGCCGGCCGGCTGGACGATCAAGGCCATCGCCACTGACCTGAAGATCCCGCGCCAGACGCTGGTGCTGCCCAACGGCGACATCCTGATCGCCGAAGGCAAGGGCGGCGGCGCGCCGGTACTGACACCCAAGGACTTCATCGCCGGCTTCATCAAGTCCAAGGGCACGACCAAGGTCAAGGGTGGCAACCAGCTGACGCTGCTGCGCGACGCCGATGGCGACGGCACCTACGAGGGCCGCTGGGTCTACGCCGAGAAGCTCAACGCACCCTATGGCCTGGCGTTCGCGGGCGGCAAGATCTACGTCGCCAACCAGGACGCGCTGGTGCGCTTCGACTACGTGGCCGGCGAGACCCGTGCCGCCGCAGCGCCCGTGACGGTCGCGCTGCTGCCGTCCGCCATCAACCACCACTGGACCAAGGCGCTCACCGCCGATGCCGATGGCAAGTTCCTCTACGTGGGCATCGGCTCCAACAGCAACATCGGCGAGCGCGGCCTGGCGGTGGAGGAGCATCGCGCGCTGGTCTGGCAGGTGGACGCCGCCACGGGCGCGGTGCGGCCCTTCGCCGCCGGCCTGCGCAACCCCACCGCGCTCGCCTTCGAGCCCGGCACGAAGCAGCTGTGGACGGTGGTCAACGAGCGCGACGAGCTGGGCCCCGACCTCGTGCCCGACTACCTGAGCTCCGTGCGCGAAGGCGGCTTCTACGGCTGGCCCTATGCCTACTGGGGCCCCAATGCCGACCCGCGCGTCAAGCCCGGCGACGACAAGAAGGTGCAGGCCACGCTGAAGCCGGATTACGCGCTGCAATCGCACTCGGCGCCGCTCGGCCTCGCGTTCTCGCAAGCCGCGATGCCGGCGCCGTTTGCCGAGGGCGCCTTCATCGGCCTGCACGGCAGCTGGAACCGCAAGCAGCCGGTGGGCTACAAGGTCATCTTCGTGCCCTTCTCGGGCGGCAAGCCCAGCGGCGCGCCAGTGGACTTCGTCGCCGGCTTCCAGGCTGACGGCAAGACCATGGGCCGCCCGGTCGGCGTGACGCTCGACCCAAAGGGGGCGGTCATCGTCGCCGACGACCTCTCCAACACCGTCTGGCGAGCAGTGCCTTCTCGCTGAGCCGTCGCGCGACAATCGCGCATGCTCGCTTACCGCCACGCCTTCCATGCCGGCAACCATGCCGACGTCCTCAAGCACCTGGTGTTGACCCGAGTGCTCCGCTACATGGCGGAAAAGGACAAGCCCTACACGCTCATCGACACCCACGCCGGTGCCGGCGGCTACTCGGTCGAGGGCCGCTACGCACAGAAGAAGGCGGAGTATTCCGAGGGCGTCGCCCGGCTCTATGACCGCAAGGACCTGCCCGCCCCGCTGGCCGACTACATGAGCCTGGTCCGCGCCTTCAACCCCGACGGCCAGCTGCGCCAGTACCCCGGCTCGCCGGCGATTGCCAACTTCCTGCTGCGCGAGACCGACCGGCTGCGCGCCTACGAACTGCACTCCACCGACCACCGCATCCTCCTCAGCTACCTGGCCAGCCGGCCCAACACCCAGGTCAGCGACCGCGACGGCTTCTCGGCCATTCGCGCCGAACTGCCCTCGCCCACGCGCCGCGCGGCGCTGCTGATGGACCCGTCCTACGAGATCAAGACCGACTACGCCAAGGTGCTGGCGGCGTTGCGCGAGGCGCTGGAACGCGCGCCCGACACGGTCGTCATGATCTGGTATCCGCAGCTGCAACTGCTGGAGTCGAGCCAGCTCGCGCAGCGGCTCAAGGGCAGTGCGGACGCCACCGCCAAGAAGGGCTGGCTGCACGTTCGCCTGACCGTGGCCGAACCCGCCGACCGCCCGGACGGCAAGGGCTTGGGGCTACTGGGCAGCGGCATGTTCATCGCCAACCCGCCGTTCACGCTGCATGACGAGCTGGCCGAGTGCCTGCCGCTGCTGGTCGAGAAGCTGGGGCAGTACGACGGGGCGAACTTCGTGCTGGAGCAGAAGGCGGCATGAAGGCGGCGGCCCTTGCCCTTGTCGCCCTCATTGGCGCGGCACAGGCGCAGACCGGGCCGCATTTCGTTCATGGTTCCTGGGTCAATGTGCGTGAGGCGGGTGCCAACACGGCGAGGGCCATCGAGCAGCTGACGACGAACACGCCGGTCGACGTGACAGCGCGGCAGGGCGACTGGTGCGCGGTGCGCTTCGGGGCGGGCAAGACGGGCTTCGTCGCCTGCAATCTGCTGGGCCTCAAACCGCTGACGCTGGCCGACGCGGCCGGCAACCCGGCGCGGGCCTTCTGGATCGCGCCGTCGCCCAACCGGCTGGCGGCGTATGGCCTGTCGCTCACGCCGCCGCCTGCGCTGCGGCTGGAGGCGCTGAAGAAGACTTTGCAAGCCGGTGAGACGGTGCGCTTCCCGCCCGTGGCGGAGTTCGACGCGGCCAAGAAGCGCATGAAAGCCGGGGTGACGCTGGACCCGGCGCTTGAGGTCACACGGGGCAAGCCGGTCGACCCGCTCGTGGCGCTCAAGGGCTACAAGCTGCGGCCGGCGGCCATCAAGCCGTCGCTGTTCCGCACGCATGACAGCGTGGCATTGGTGTCGGAACAGGATGCCGACGGCCTGGTCGCCGTGGCGGGTAGCCGCGTGAGCCTGGCGCCGGCCGGGTTGCCGACGGGCTGGCATAGCCGCCACGACGGGCCGGAAATCGAGGGCCTGACCGGCTTCTGGGACGTGGGTCACGCGGTGCTGTCGTTCGAGCCGGCCATGACGCTGTACGCCGTGGCCGCCAACGGCCTGGTGGGCGCGGCCGCGGCGCGGGCGCTGCCCTTCGATGTGGGTGGCGAAGGCCATTACTGCGGCGCGCGCTACCTGGGCAAAAGCCTGCCTGAGGGTGGCCCGGTGACGCAGGCCTATCAATCCGAGCAGGGCACGGACATTGCGCTGCAGCGCGGCTACCCCGTCCTGAAGGACGGCAGTGAAGTGCTCGTGTCCCTGGCCGTACCGCGCGACAGGCCGCTGCGCCAGAGTGCCAAGGTGCGCACGCAGTCCGAGCCGGTGAAGCGACTGAAGATGTCCGATGGCAAGACCGTGCCCGATCCATCTCGCAACCTCCAGGCGCAGGCCGTGCTGCGCGAGATCGACCTCGACGGTGACGGCGTTGCCGACGTGCTGCAGATCGAAACGCCGCTGCACGCCGGCGAGATCAGCCTGGACGTGGTCTACCGGCGCGTCTGGTTCGTCAACATCAACGGCCAATGGTTCGACGCCGGCGCCTGGGAAGACCAGGACTGCACCTGAGCTTCAACGCGCTCGCGACGGCAGGCTGACGAGCGCTGCCAGCACCAGCGCCTCGGCCAGCACCTCGAAGCCTTCTTCCAGCTCGGCGATCGGGTAGGGCATCGCCACCTGATCGACGGCGATGGCCCACAGCCCCACGCCCAGGCCGGCCCACAGCAGCCCGCGACTCAACTGCGACCGCATCGCACGGTGCAGTGCCCACGCCGTCAACGCGCCCACCACGCCAACGCCCAGCATCGGCAGCTCCCGCACCACCTCAAACCGGCACAGCGCCGTCCATTCGTCGCAGCGGTACTTCCACAGCTCATGCCACATGAACTGCTCGTCCAGCGCCAGTGTGAACATGGCGGCGGCCATCCAGCCGCCCAGCCCACGGGGCAGGCCGCCGTCTGCCGATAAACGCAGCGACATCGCCGCCAGCGTCAGCAGCAGCGCGCTGGACAGCCAGGCCACCGGTGAAGCGTCCGAGCGGAAGGCGCGCTCCCAGACCGGGGCGAAGCTCCAGGCGCTGATCGCCATGAAGCCGACAACAGCGACAAGAATGGCGGTGACCGTGGAAGCGCGGGTAGGAGGCAGACGGGCGGACATGCCGGCGATTCTCCCGAGTTGCTGCTATGCCTTCCCCGGGCACATGCGCTGGGCCGACAATCCCGCGCCATGAGCACCACCCAAGACCTCACCGACGCCGAGTTCGCCGAACTCGACGAACTCCTTGCCGCCACGCCCGAGCCGCTGCAGCCGCTGGATGCCTCCATGCTGGACGGCTACCTCTGCGGCGTCATCGTGCAGCCCCGCCTCATCGAGACGGACGAGTGGCTGCCCAACATCTTCGATTACGACGGCGGCCTGCTGCCCGACAGCGTCGACGCCACCTGGCTGGACCGCCTGACCCAGCTCGTCGAGCGCCGCCACGCCGCGCTGACCAAGGGCCTGGCAGAGGACGGCTGGTTCGACCCCGTCGTGCTGGAAGTGGGCGAGGACGAGGAGCCCGACCCGCTGCCGGAGGACGCCAGCGAGGAGGAGCAGTCGGCCCGCGCCAGCTACGACGCGCTCGGCCCGCTGTCGCGTTCGCTGATGCCCTGGGTCGCCGGCTTCCAGCATGCGGCGCTGTGCTTCCCCGAGCTGGCCGACCTGCCCAACGACGACATCTCCGCCGCGCTGGCCCGTCTCTACCGTCACCTGCCGGCCGAGACGGACGAGGAGAAGGAAGTCGTCGCGACGCTGAACCGCGAATTCCCGCTCAAGGACCTGGACGAGGCCATCGAGGAGATGGTGGCCACGGTGGCCGACCTGGCCGACCTGACCGAGGCCGAGCGCTACCGCGTCGAGACCATCCGGCGCGACACGCCCAAGGTCGGGCGCAACGATCCTTGCCCTTGCGGGTCGGGGCGCAAGTACAAGGTTTGTCACGGCAGCAACTGATGCGTTTGCAACTGCTCTCCGACCTCCACCTGGAGACCGAGAGCTACGTTCCGGCCCCGGCGCCCGGCGCTGAACTTCTGATCCTGGCCGGCGATATCGACAGCACCTGGCGTAGCTTCGAGCTGTTCCGCAGTTGGCCGGTGCCGGTGCTGTTTGTGCCCGGCAACCACGAGTTCGATGGCCGCGATGTGGACGAGGCGCGCGAGGCGCTGCGGGCCCACGTCAACGCGATCGGCCTGCGCATGCTGGACGACGAGTCCGCCGTGCTGACCGACGCGCAAGGCCGGCGGGTGCGCTTCATCGGCTGCACGCGCTGGTGTGACTTCGATGCCTTCGGCCCGTCAGGGCGCGACCGGGCGATGCGGGCGGGAGGCTACTTCCAGAAGGTCATGCGGGCCACCCGCCACGGCGAGGTCTTCGGTGTGGACGCCGTGCGCGCACTGGCGCTGGAAAGCCGGGCCTGGCTGGCGGATGAGCTGGCCCGCACCGGTGATTGGGAAGCGACGGTGGCCATCACCCACTTCGCCCCCAGCCTGAAGAGCGCCGACCCGCGCTATGGCCGCCAGCCGGGCACGGCGAGCTTCTGCAACGACGACGAGGATCTGCTCCCGGGCGCTCAACTCTGGCTGCACGGCCACCTGCACTGCCGGCAGGACTACCGGCTGGGCGACACACGCATCGTCAGCAACGCGCGCGGCCATTTCCGCAAGGGCGAGGCGGATGGCTTCGACGGGCAGCGTGTGGTCAGTGTGTTTGAACCGGCTTGATGCGCAGCGCCCACACCACGCCGGCAACCAGCAGCACCACACCCGCCACCGTGGCCGGCGGCGGCGTCCGCTGGTTCCACGCGAAGGCATAGGCCAGGGCGGCCAGCGTCTCGAAGACGATGAGCTGGCCCGACAGTGAGGTCGGCAGGCGCTGGCTGGCCTCGTTCCAGCACAGCGTGCCCAGCCAGGACGAACACAGGCCGATGGCGGCCATCAGGCCGATGAAGGCCAGCGGCCGCTCACCGAGCGGGAAGGTATAGCCGCTCGGGGTCAAGGTGCCGGGCGCGGCGAGATGGATCAGGCTCAGCAGCACAGCGCCGATCAGCGCCATCGGCAGCGTGACCAGGCCCTGAGCCGTCGCCCACGCCCGCGGGCTGCGGTCGGCATGTGCGCGCAGCCAGTCGGCATTGCGGATGGGATACCAGGTCCAGCAGGCCACGGCGGCGACGGCCAGCAGCGCGCCCTCGGCATAGCGGCGTGGGTCGCCGGCCTCGGCTTGCAGGACGGCCAGTTCGTCATGGTTGACGAAGCCCAGCCCCGCCGCGATCAGCGCCAGGGACGGTGCCAGCTTTCCCCACGGCAGATGGCCGTCGCGCACGCGGTTGCGGTGGTTGGCGCAGACGGCGATGACGACCGGCAGCGTGCCGATGATCATCGTCGGCAGCGGCGCGCCGGCGCGCTGGATGGCGGCGGACAGGCAGAGGTAGTACAGGAAGTTGCCGATCAGGCTGAGCTTGGCGGCCTCCCACCAGTCGGCGGCATGCAGCTCGCGCAGCACGCGCCGGTCCAGCAGCAGGGCCAGCGGCAGGGCGATGAGACCGAAGGCCAGGTAGCGGCCCACCGTCAGCAGCGCCGGCGCATAGCCGGGCAGCATGACGGGGGCGACGAACACCAGGCCCCACATCAGCCCGGCGGCAAGGGCGAACAGCAATCCAGAAAGCATGGGCTATTGGAACCGGGCAGCGACGGCGGCTTGTTGTTCTGCGGTGTAGTGAAGGCCGAGCTTGCTTCGCCGCCACAGCACGTCGTCCGCGCTGCGGGCCCACTCGTGGTCAGTGAGATGGCGCAGTTCGGACTCGAACAGGCCCTGTGCGATCTCGGCACCCGGCGGCGCGGCGAGCAGCTCGGCGGCCACGCTGCCGTAGGCGCGGGCCAGTCGGGCGACCAGGGCCGGCGCGCGGTCGGCGTGGCGGGCCTGCAGCTCGGCCGTGAAGGCGGCAATGTCCACGCCGTGCCGGCCGAGGTTGCCGCCGGGCAGGTGGGTGCCGGCCGTCCAGGGCCTGCGTGCCTCGCCCATCAACTCACCGAGCTGCGTTGCGCCGTCTTCGGCCAGCTTGCGATAGGTCGTCAGCTTGCCGCCCCAGACGTTGAGCAGCGGTGCGCCACCGATTGCGTCGGTCTCCAACAGGTAGTCGCGCGTCACGCTGGACGCCGAGCCGCCCTCGTCCAGCAGCGGGCGCACGCCGGCATAGGTCCACAGCACGTCGGCCGGCGTCACGGGGCGGGCGAGATAGCGGCTCGCCTGCTCGCACAGATAGGCGATCTCGTCCTGCTCGATCTGCGCGCGCGACGGCGGGTCCTGGCCGTCGGGCAGCTCCACGTCCGTCGTTCCGATCAGCGTGAACCGCTCCTGGAAGGGGATGGCGAAGATGATGCGGCCGTCGGCGTTCTGGAAGATGTAGGCATGGTCGTGCGTGAAGCGCTGGTCCACGACGATGTGGCTGCCCTTGACGAGGCGCAGGCCGCGCGCTGGCAGGCCCTGGTCGCGCAGGAAGCGCTCGGCCCACGGCCCGGCCGCGTTGACGAGGGCGCGGCTGCGCAGCGCTCGACCGTTGGCCAAGGTGATCTGCCACGCATCGGCGCCGCGCACCGCCTGTGTGACGGCACAGCGCGTCAACACCTCGGCACCGCGCGCCTGTGCGTCCCGCGCGTTCAGCACGACGAGGCGGGCGTCATCCACCCAGCCGTCCGAGTAGACGAAGCCGCGCGTGAACTCGGGTTTCAGCGGTTTGCCGTAGATGCTGCCGGTCAGCCGCAAACCGTGCGAGCCGGGCAGCAGCTCGCGCCGCGCCAGGTGGTCGTAGAGGAAGAGTCCGATGCGGATCATCCAGGCCGGCCGCAGATGCGGTGCATGCGGCAGCACGAAGCGCAGCGGGCGGATCAGATGAGGCGCGCTGCGCAGCAGCACCTCGCGCTCCTGCAAGGCCTTGCGCACCAGCGAGAACTCGTAGGTCTCCAGGTAGCGCAGGCCGCCGTGCACCAGCTTCGTAGAGGCGGACGAGGTGTGCGAGGCCAGGTCTTCGCGCTCGGCCAGCAGCACCCGCCAGCCCCGGCCGGCCAGGTCGCGGGCCAGGCCGGTACCGTTGATGCCGCCGCCGACGACCACCACGTCAAAATCACTCATTGGTTGACTCTAAGGGACGAGCGATGGATGCACTGCTGGCGTTGGACCAAGGCACCTCCAGCTCGCGCGCCGTGGTCTTCGGCCGCGACGGCCGCCTGCTCGCCGTGGCGCAGCGCGAGCTGACGCAGCACTTCCCGCAGCCGGGCTGGGTTGAGCACGATGCCGGCGAGATCTGGGCGGGCCAGATCGCCTGTGCCCGCGAGGCGCTGGCCAAGGCCGGTGTGAAGGTGGCGGCCATCGGCATCACCAACCAGCGCGAGACCGTCGTGCTGTGGGACCGCAAGTCGGGTGAGCCGCTGCACAAGGCCCTGGTCTGGCAGGACCGGCGCACGGCGGCCTACTGCGAGACGCTCAAGCAGCAGGGTCTGGAGCCGCGCATTCGCGAGCTGAGCGGTCTGCTGGTCGACCCGTATTTCTCCGCCACCAAGCTGCGCTGGCTGCTCGACAACGTGCCCGGCGCCCGCGAGCGCGCCGAGCGTGGCGAGCTGGCCTTCGGCACGGTGGACAGCTGGCTGCTGTGGAAACTGACCGAAGGTGCCGTGCACGCCACCGACGTCAGCAATGCCTCGCGCACCCTGCTGTTCGACATCCACCGTGGTGACTGGAGCGACGAGCTGCTGGGCCTCTTCGGCATCCCGCGCGCGCTGCTGCCCGAGGTGCGGCCGTCGGCCGGCGTGTTCGGCCAGGCGACCGAGTTCGGCATCCCCATCTCCGGCATCGCCGGCGACCAGCAGGCCGCGCTCTTCGGCCAGGCCGCGCTGCAACCCGGCCAGGCCAAGAACACCTACGGCACCGGCTGCTTTTTGCTGATGCACACCGGCGCGCAGCCGCATGCGTCCACGCAGGGCCTGCTGACGACGCGCGCCGCGCAGGTGGGCGCGGCGGCGCAGTACGCGCTGGAAGGCAGCGTCTTCGTCGGCGGCGCCGTCGTGCAATGGCTGCGCGACGGGTTGCATGCCGTGCAGGCCAGCAGCGAAGTGCAGGCGCTGGCCTTGAGCGTGCCGGACGCCGGCGGTGTCATGTTCGTGCCCGCCTTCGCCGGCCTCGGCGCTCCCTACTGGCGGCCCGATGCACGTGGCGCCATCCTGGGCCTGACCCGCGGCACCACGCAGGCCCACATCGCCCGCGCCGCGCTGGAGAGCATCGCCTTCCAGAGCGCAGCGGTGCTGACGGCGATGAATGCCGACGTGGGCGTGGCCGAGCGGCTGACCGAACTGCGCGTGGACGGCGGTGCGTCGGCGAATGATCTGCTGATGCAGTTCCAGGCCGACCTGCTGGGCATCCCGGTGCTGCGGCCCAAGGTCATCGAGACGACGGCGTTAGGCGCGGCACTGCTGGCGGGGATTGGTGCTGGCGTCTACGCGGCGGCCGATGAGATCGGCGCCATCTGGCAACTCGACCGCGCCTTCGAGCCGCGCATGTCACGTGATGAGGCGGGCTCGCGGCTGGCGCAGTGGAACCGGGCGGTGCGGCAGGTGTTGGCGGAATGAGGACGCGTATGGAACGTGAGGCGAAGTGGTTCGGCTGGTTTGCCTTGGCGCTGGGTGGCGTCGGCGTCTTTGCGGGCGTGAGCATGCTGGCCGGTGGATTCACGCCTGCCGAGGGGCTCAGCTGCAAGGCGTTTTGCGGGCTGGCGCTGCTGGCGACGGAGGTGTTCGGCGCCGGGGCGGGAAGGCTGGTCGGCGGCTTGCTCTGGCTGGCCGCCGGAGCGGCCTTCTGCTGGTTTGGCTATCGCGTGCTGAAAGGCTAGATCAGCTCAGCAGCGCCCCGCCCGCCAGCAACGTCACCACCCCCAGCACCGCAAAGATCACCGCCGCCACCGTGTGCACCAGCTTGACCGGCATCTTGTGCGCCAGCTTGTCGCCCACCAGCACGGCGGGCACGTTCGCCAGCATCATGCCGGCCGTCGTGCCGGCGACGACGCCGATGAAGTCCAGCGGGTAGCGCGCCGCCAGCGCAACGGTGGCGATCTGCGTCTTGTCGCCCATTTCGGCCAGGAAAAAGGCGATCACCGTCGTGATGAACACGCCGTGTCCCGGCTTGGGGGTGTCGTCCTCGTCGAGCTTGTCGGGGATCAGCATCCAGCCGGCCATGGCGATGAAGGACAGGCCAAGACCCCACCGCATGGCCGTCGGGCTGATGAGGCTGGTCAGCCAGCTGCCCAGCGCGCCGGCGGCGGCGTGGTTGAAGACGGTCGCGACGAAGATGCCCGCCACGATGGGCCACGGCCGCCGGAAGCGGGCCGCGAGCATGAAGGCGAGGAGTTGGGTCTTGTCGCCGATCTCGGCGAGGGCCACCAGGCCGGTGGCGATGAGGAAGGCTTGCACGGCGCGATTGTCACCAGTGCGGAATGGCCCAGCCTGCGACGGGTTTTGGGGCCAGCCCTGGGAAGGGGGGCGGTCGCGCAGCAGAGAATGCGCCCCTCTGGATTTCCCCTCGGGACATGGCATGAAGTTTCTTTCGCTGCGCGTGCGCAACGCCCTCGTCATGCATGGTTATGACGCCGAGAACACCGAGGTGATCCAGGAGATCAAGGGCCAGGAATTCGTCGAGAAGCTGGTGGCCGTCGAGCGCATCCAGTCGGTCAGTGAGAACTACCTGCTCGTGTCGTCGTCCCACGGCCGCGTGCTGTACTGGGAATACGAAGGCGGCATGGCGTCCGTCCGTCAGCGGCTGGCCGCTGCGGGGTTGATGGTCGACTGACTCGGCAAGACGCCCGGCCCTCCCTAGGGCTGCTGACATGGTCTGGCAGGCAACCCGGCGCAGCATGCGGACTTCGCAACTCAGGAGACCCGCATGAATTTCGCCTACACCCTCGTCTATGTGGCCGACGTCGCCGCGTCACTCGCCTTCTTCGACCAAGCGTTCGGTTTGCCGACGCGCTTCCTGCACGAGAGCGGCGCCTATGGCGAGGTCGACACCGGCGCGGGCGGCGTGAAGCTGGCTTTCGTCGACCACGCGACCGCGCGCGACAGCGTGCAGCAGGACTATGTCGCCGCCGACAGCAGCGACAAGCCGCTGGGCATGGAGATCGGCTTCACGGTGACCGATGTGCAGGCTGCCTTCGACAAGGCCGTGGCGGCCGGTGCCAAGGCCCTGGCCGCGCCCGTCACCAAGCCCTGGGGCCAGACGGTGGCCTATGTGCGCTGCCCGGACGGCACGCTGGTGGAGCTCTGCACGGCCATGTCGTGACCGCCGGCTGGCAGGGCCTCGGGCCGAAGAGCCGCGAGCACCTCGCCGCCATCGGCATCCACACGCCGGACGAACTTCGAGCCTGCGATGCCTTCGACGTTTACGCCCGCATCGAGGCGCGCTGGCCGGGCGCCAGCCGCAACCTCGTCTATGCGCTGCTTGGGGCCCAGGAGGGCCGCGACTGGCGCGACATCGCGCGTGAGCGGTGCACCGAGGTCCTGCTGAGGCTGGACGCCATGGGGCTGGCGCCGCGCTGAACCAGCGCTGCGCAAGCTTTTGAGGAGGCATCGATGACCATGATGGAGTTCGCCCCCTTTGTCGGTGACTCATGTCTTCCGCAAGGGGCGCGCCCGCTGCCCTACAGTGATCGTCTATGCGCCGCGCCGACCGCCTCTTCCAGATCGTCCAGCTCATCCGTGGGCGCCGCCTCACGACGGCGGACTACCTCGCCCAGCGGCTGGAGGTGTCGATGCGCACCGTCTACCGCGACATCGCCGCGCTGGCCCAGCAGGGCGTGCCCATCGAGGGCGAGGCGGGCGTGGGTTATCGCATGCGGGCGGGTTTCGACCTGCCGCCGCTGATGTTCAGCAAGCAGGAAGCGCAAGCCCTGGTCGCGACCGTGCGCATGGCCGAGTCGCGGCTGGACGCGGCACTCGCCCGCCAGGCCGAGAACGCGCTCAGCAAGATCCTCGCCGTGCTGCCGCTGGACGCCCGCGCCGCCGCCGAGAGCCTGGCGCTTTACGCGCCGCTCCCGGCGCTGGACCCGCAGACGAGCGCCCACCTGACCGTGCTGCGCGAGTCCACCGAGGCGCGGCGCAAGCTCAAGGTCGGCTACCTGGACCTGGGCGGTGTGAGGAGCGACCGCATCGTGCGCCCGTTGGCCTGCCTGTTCTGGGGACCGGTGTGGACGCTGTCCGCCTGGTGCGAACTGCGCAACGACTTCCGCAGCTTTCGCGTCGACCGCATCGAGACGCTGGAGCCGATGGAGACCTTCCGCGACGAGCCCGGCAAGACGCTGGCCGACATGAAGCGGCGCCACGAGGCACAGGAGCACGGCGGCGCCTGAGCGGCTGACGCCGCCTGTCGATCAGACGGCAACCATGTGGCGGCATGCCTCGGCGCAAGCCCGGCAGGCGGCCGCGCAGTCCTGGCAGTGGTCGTGTTCGTGCTTGCCGCATTCCTCGCCACAGGTCTCGCAGACAAGCACGCACAGGCTGCAGATGCGCTTGGCGAACTCGCTGCCGCGCGAAATGCTCGCGGCGGCCAGCCGGCAGAGGGCCGCGCAGTCGATGTCCAGCGCGATGCAGCGGGCCATTGGCTTGACGTCCAGCTCCTGCAGGCAGGCGGTTGAACAGTGGTCGCAGGCGTCGGCGCAGGCATTGCAGGCGTCGATGCAATGGGCGTTCAGGTCGTGGGCCATGGCGAGCTCCTTGTTGAGTGGAGCCGCAAGGCCGGCAAGGCGGATGC
Source organism: Roseateles sp. AC306 (assembly GCF_979253795.1). NCBI lineage: Bacteria > Pseudomonadati > Pseudomonadota > Betaproteobacteria > Burkholderiales > Sphaerotilaceae > Roseateles > Roseateles sp. AC306. Next base: position 87,518 of record NZ_CEEDEB010000011.1, on the reverse strand, counting down.
CTGCGCAGCAGCAGTGGCGGGCGGTGCGAGACCGGCGTTATGTCTTCAGCGCCTTGATGAACTCTTCGCTGTCGAAGCCGTCCTTCATGTGCTGCTCGCCGCGCGGGCCGCGCACGATGAGGTAAGGCGTGCCCGTGCCGCGCAGCGCACGGAACTCGTCCTCGCACCGGGCGTCGCGGCTCATATTGCATTCGGTGAAGGCAAAGCCGTAGTCGGTCAGCCAGGCACGTGTCTGCGTGCAGTAGCCGCATTCCGTCGTCGAGTACATGACGATCTGCTCGGCGCGCACGCTGCCCGCCAGTTGCCGCACCGCCGCCTCGTCCATGGTGCCGGCGCCGCCGAACAGCTCGCCCAGGCCGCGCTTGTCGAGGTGGGCCTGGTGGCCGCCGTAGAGGCCGACGACGACCGCCACGACGGTCAGCATCACGCGCCAGGGCAGGCCACTCTTGCTCGCCTTGGCGCGATAGCCCGCGCTGGGCGCGTCGGCCTGCGGGTTGAGGGCTGCACCGGCCTTCGCGTAGGCCACGCCGCAGGCCGGGCACTGCCAGTCAGGCGCCTGGGTGTCGGCGGGGCAGATCGTCGTCATCGTTCAGCGATCGGTTGAAGTTGGGTCAGGGCGCAGTGTCGACCAGCACGAACTGCTTGCGTACCGCCTCCAGCACCTCGAACTCGCCCTCGAAGCCCGGCGGGATGACGGCGCCCTGGCCGGGGCCGATGTCGGTGGCGCCCTCGGGCCCGTGCAGGCGAACGCGGCCGCTCAGGATGTGGAAATACTCCTGCCGCGTGGCGGGGAAGGCGATGCGCCAGCGGCCCGGCTCGCATTCCCACACGCCGGCGCTGGCTGGCCCTGCCTCGTGCAACAGCCAGGTCTTGCGGAGCGGGTCGCCCGCCATGAGACGGTCAGGGCGGGGGCGGTCCAGGGCGGGGATGAGCGGATCGGTGCTGTCGAGGAGGACGATGGAGGTCATGGGCGGTGCATCACAGCAAGTCGCCAATCATTTTCTCCAGCGCGCCGATGTGACCCAGGCCGGGCGCGCCTGAGTTGGTCAGCACGACCCAGGCGCGACGGCGGGTGGAGTCGATGCTCATCAGTGTGTAGAAGCCGTCCCACTCGCCGTTGTGGCTGACGCCGTAGCCGGTGATGCCGAAACCGTAGCCGTAGCCATACATTCCGCCAGCGATGCTGCTGTGCCGTCGCATCATGTCGGCCAGCGTCTGCGGCGACACCAGCTTGCCGCTCAGCAGCGCCTCGAAGAAATGCAGGAAATCGTCGGCCGAGCTGACCTGCGCCATCGAGCCCTTGAAGTAGGTCGTGTGGCCGTAGAAGGTGGTCAGGTTGCCGCGGTTCAGCGCGTCGCCGGCCTTGATGGGCTGGAACTCGTCGTTGATGTAGGAGTCCGTCATGCCGGCGGGCCTGAAGATGTTGGCCGCCATGTGGTCGGCGAACCGCACGCCCAGGCGCCGCTCGATGACCTTGGCCAGCAGCATGTAGCCGGTGTTGCTGTAGTCGCCGCGACTGCCGGGCGTGAACTCCAGCGTCGTCTGGCGGGTGGCGAGGTAGGGGATGAGTCCGTCCAGCGTCATGCCCTCGAAGACCGCCGGCGTCCAGAAGTCGTTGATGATGTCGATGACGCCTGACTGATGCGTCAGCAGGTGCTCGAGGGTGATGGCACGCCAGTGCGCGGGCAGCTCGGGGATGTAGTCCAGCAGCGAGTCGGACAGGCGCAGCTGGCCGCGCTCCACCATCTGCATGATGGCCACGGCCGTGAAGGGCTTGCTGACGGAGGCCAGCCGAAAGGCCGTGTGGCGGCCGACCGCGGCGCCCGTGATCGTATTGGCCATGCCGCGGTTGCCGCTGTAGAACTCCATGCCGTCGCGGACCGCCAGCACGCTGATGCCGGGCTGATCGGCCGGCTGGGCGGCGAGATAGGCGTTGAGCCGCTCGGGCAGCGTGCCCGAGGTGGGGATGGTGGTCGTGGCGGCGTTGTCGGTGGCCGCCGGGTTGCTGCCGCCGCCACCGCCGCAGCCGGCGAGCAGGAGGGCCAGCACGAAGGCGCATGGCAGGGCGAGGGATATCGATCGAGAGGCGCTCATCTTGGATTCGGACCTGGCGGGAAAGTGCGCCAGTCTCGAAGGCCTGGCCTGCCGCGTCGTCTCAGCGGATCGGCTCGGACGTGCTTGCCCGCAGGCGCCGCCACTCGGAGGGCGTCGCCCCGCTGATCTTCTTGAAGGCGGCATTGAAGGTGGACTTGGCATTGAAGCCCGCCGCGTAGGCCAGGTCCAGCAACGTTGCCGACGCCTGGGCCGGGTCGGCCATCATGCGCTGGACCTCGGCCACCCGCAGGCCGTTGATGTAGTCGAAGAAGCTCAGGCCCAGTGTGTCGTTCAGGTACTGGGACAGCAGTTGTGGCGAGGTGCCGATGTGCTCGGCCAGGTCGGCCAGCGTCAGCTCGTTCTCCAGAAAGTCCCGCGCCTGGGCCATGCGTTGCTGGAGCTTGGCGCCGATCAGGGCCTGGGCGGCGTCCGTCATGCCGGAGCGGGCGTATTTGCCGGTGTCGGCCTCGGCGGCGAGCTGGGGCGGTGGCGCCCCTGCCGCGCTGCGCTCGGGCAGGAAGACCCCGGCTTGGCGCAGGCCGAACCAGCCAACGAAATACAGGATCACGACGCGGTGCACCAGCAGGCCCCAGTCCCAGAGGCCACCGAACAGGCTGGACAGCGCGCAGTTCAGCAGGATCAGCACCACCACCACGCTCAGCGCGCCAAGCCAGACCCGGTCGCGGCGCGGCAGCGATGAAGCGCGGTGCAGATGCCATCCCGCCGCAACCGCGCAGGCCGTCGCCAGCGCTTCGCAGGCGAGAAAGAAGAGGCCGAAATCGACGGGCTGAAAGAACTTCGCCCGCAGCAGCAAGCCGATGAACGCCGCCAGCGGCAGGAAGTGCCAGGCCTGCCGCCCGTCATTGCCCAGGCCCACCATGGCGCGCATATAGCAAAGGTAGAAGGCGCCGAGCGTCGTCACCGGCCAGTCCAGCAGCCCAAACCATTCGGGATGGGCGTGATACCAGCGGGTGCTGGAGAGCGACAGCAGCGAGATCGACAGCACGAACAGGCCGATCCAGGCGTTGGCGGCGCGCCGCCGACGCAGGGCCAGCAAGGGCACCGCCAGGAAGAGGCCCAGGACGGCGCTGCAGAGGGACAGGGATTCGTACATGGTCAGTGAATCGGCTCGCTGCGGCACCGGTCGGCGTGGGTCATGAGCAGCGGTGCTAGGCCGAAGCCAGTCGTGCGCCCTTGTCTTCCAGCAAGACCCTCAGCTCAGACCGATGGCAGCGCGCTTCGTTCTCGCAGTAGCAGCCCACCGAGAAGTTCGCCTGCGCCGACAGCGTCGCCAGCAGGGCCAGCGCGTGCTGGGCCTCGGGCGCGGCCATCTCGGCGCGGTACTTCTTCGTGAAGGCCGCCCACTCGGCATCCGTCCCGGCGGCCCGCCCCAGCTTCATCGTCTCGGCGCTGGGTGCAAGCGTGGGGAACCAGACGTCGTAGAAATCGCGCGAGGCGAACTCGGCCTTGGGCACGCCGCGCGGCGGGCGGCGCACGGTGCCGATGCGGCTGCCTTCGCCTTCAGCGCGTGGGCTGCCGAGCCTGACGATGCGGATGGGCATGGTGTGCTCCTCAGGTCCTTACGGGCCGAGCGCCGGGACGCTCCCAAGCCGGCCCGGCATGGTGATGTGCTTGCGGCTCAATGCCGCAAGCATCGCCGTCCCCCTGGGGGACCGGCCAAGGTGTGCCTTGGACGAGGGGCCTCATGTCATCTGCCGAGCACGCGAATGACCTCCGCCTCCGACACCGGCTTGCCGATGAAGCCATTCATGCCGGCGGCCAGCACGGCCTGGCGTTCCTGGTCGAGCACGGCGGCGGTGAAGGCGTGGATGGGCAGGTTGGCGGTGGCCGAGTCGGCGCGCAGCAGCTGCGTGGCGCGCAGGCCGTCGACCTTGGGCATGTGCAGGTCCATCAGCACGGCGTCCAGGCGGTGGCCTTCGGCGCGGGCGATGGCCACGGCCTGCTCGCCGTCCTCGGCCTCGATGACCTCGGCGCCCAGCCGTTGCAGCAGCGCCGTGATGATGAGGCGGTTGACCGGGTTGTCCTCGGCCACCAGCAGGCGCTGGCCGGCCAGCGGGTGGCGCTGCGGGATGGGGATGCGCCGGCGCGTGGCGGTGTCGTCGATGGTCAGCGAGCGCGGCAGGCTCAGCGAGGCCCAGAAGGTGGAGCCGCTGCGGCCGTCGCTGTCCACGCCGACGTGGCCGTCCATGCGCGCGGCCAGCTCGCGGCAGATGGACAGGCCCAGCCCGGTGCCGCCAAAACGCCGCGTGGTCGAGTCGTCGGCCTGCGCGAACGGGCGGAACAGCCGCGCCTGCTGATCGGGCGGCACGCCGATGCCGCTGTCCTGCACGGACAGGCGCACGCGGTCCGGGCCGGCCGGCGCGAGGCTGAGCTTGACGAAGCCGCGCTCGGTGAACTTGAGCGCATTGACGAGGAAGTTGGCCAGGATCTGGCGCACCCGCACCGGGTCGCCGATGACGAGGCGGGGCAGGGCGGTCGAGACGTCGATCTGCATCTCCAGGCCGCGTTCGCGGCCCAGCGCCGCGCAGCCCTCGAAGCTGGCCTGGGCCAGCGCATGCAGGTCGAACTCGATCTTCTCCAGTTCCAGGTGACCCGCCTCGATCTTGGACAGGTCGAGGACGTTGGAGACGATCTCGTTGAGCGACTCGGCCGCGCCAACCAGGTGGGACAGGTATTTGGCGCGGTGGGCGTCGTCAGCGCCGGCCTGCTGCAGCAGGCGTGCCAGGCCCAGCACGCCGTTGAGGGGCGTGCGGATCTCATGGCTCATGGTGGCCAGGAAGGCGCTCTTGGCCTGGCTTGCGGTCTCGGCCTGCTGCTTGGCGGCCTGCAGTTCGCGCTGCTGGCGGCGGTGCTCGGTGACGTCCTCGGCCACCCACAGCGTGTCGCGCTCGTCGTCGCTCTCGATGCGGCCCGACAGCGGCGGCAGGCCCCGGGCGTTCAGGCGCACGGTGATGAGCGAACCGTCGGCCCGCTCGAAATCCAGCTCGAAGGCCTCGGTGTTGCCGGCCGCCACCCGCGCGTCGGGCAGCTGGGGCTCGGCGCCGCCGAAGATTTCCTGCCAGTGCCGGTTGGCGCGCTCAAAGCGTTCGCCGCGCGTGAGGGCGATGCCGACGCTGGCGTGGTCGAGGATGGCGTCGGCCTCGATGCGGGCACGCTCGCGCTCGGTGATGTCGCGCGCGATCAGCATGGTCGCCGGCTCGCCATCCCAGTCCAGCGTGGCGGCGGAGACGAGCAGGTCGCGCCACTCACCGTGCACCAGGATGGCGGAGCGGAAGTCGCGCGCTATACCGGTGTCGGCCATCTCGGTGGCCAGGCGCTTGGGCTCGCCGCTGTCGGGCCACAGGCCCAGCTCGCGGCCGGAGCGGCCGATGACTTCGTCGCGATTGCGGCCGATGAGGGTGCAGAAACCCGAGTTGGCGAAGCGGATGCGGCCATCGGCCGTGCGTGCCACGCAGATGGCGTCGGGGCTGGCGCGCAGCAGCCTGTCCAGCATGCTGGCGGTGCGCTGGTGCTGCTGCAGCGTCAGGCGCTCGCCGGTGATGTTGTGGCTGACGCCGCGCCAGCCGGTGTGCTTGCCGGCGGTGTCGAAGATCGGTTCGCCCGAGCTGAGCGTCCACAGCAGCCGGCCGTCGGGCGTGCGAAAGCCGTTGATGCGGTCGCGGTAGGCGCGCTTGAGGCGGATGTCCTCCACCAGCGCGTGGTAGTCGGCATCGCGCACGATGACGGCGCCGTCGGCCTCGCCCAGACGCAGGAAGTCCTCGCGCTTGTGGTCGGACAGCGGCTCGAACTCGTCGGACAGCCAGGTGACGCGAAAGTGCGCATCGGCCTCCCAGGCCCAGTTGTGCGCGGCCTGCACCAGGCGGGCCAGGCGCGCTTCTTCTTCCAGCGCCTTGCGCAGGGCGGCGCCCAGCACGCGGTTGATGAGCAGCGCGGCGAGCAGGGCCGTGGTGGCGTAAAGCACATGGGCCACCATGCGGTCGCCGAGCGTGACGCGCAGCAGCGCCGCCTGCCCGGGGATGACACCGCGCGACTCCAGTGCGGCCAGCAGCGCGACCACGCCCAGATACAGAGCCGCCAGCAATGCCGCCGCGCGGCTGCCTGCCAGTCCGCCGCCGAGCGTGATGGCCAGGCAGGCGACGGCGAGCGACACCGTGTGCACGCCCAGGCCGACCTGCACGGCGTGCACGGCCAGCGTCAGGATGGCCACGGCCAGGGTCACGACGCTCGCGGCCGCCGGCCGGCCGGCGCGGCGCAGGCCGTGGCCCAGACCAGCCGCGACGAGGATGCCCAGCGCGATCATCAGCCGCTGGCCCGACAGCGCGGAGACGCGGCCGGTGGCGAACTCCACAGCGGCCAGCAGCGTCATCGCGACGCCGAGGCTGGCCAGCACGATGACGAGCACGCGCGCGGCCAGCGCCTGCGGCGACTCGCGCCGGGCGGCCCCGGCTGCGGGCTCGGCGGTGCGGGCGGCGGGGGTCTGGCTGTCTGAGCTATGCGGCATTGAAGCCATTGCGTGCGTGGCTGCCGTCGCAGAAGGGTTTGGTCTGGCTGCCGCCACAGCGGCACAGCCGCGCCTGCGCCACGCGGCAGACCATGCGGCCGGTGCCGCTCAGCACCTCGATCTGGCCGCGCAGCTGCAGCGGGCCATTGGGCTCGGGCTCGATGTCGATGCGGCCGTCGCGGCTGGCCGGCATGTCGGTGGACAGGCCCAGCAGGCCGGTCTCGGGCTCGCCGGTGGCGGCGAAGGCGATGTCGTGGTGGCTGCCGTCGCAGAAGGGCTTGTTCTTGCTGGCGCCGCAGCGGCACAGCGTGGCGCGCGTACCGATGGGCTCGCCGCGCAGCACCAGCTCGCCGCGGATGCCGTAGGGCCCGGCCTCGCGCACCTGCAGCAGGTTGACGGGCGGTGGCGCCTCGTCGGCCTCGCCGTCCTTGCGGCGGACCTGGATGGCGCCCGAGGGGCAGGCGTGGGCGATGTCGACGAGGCGCTCGACCGGCATCGCGTCGGGGTAGAGCCAGGCGCCGGGCGTGTTGGCCAGGAAGACCTTGGGCGCGCCCGTCACGCAAAAGCGCGCGTGGATGCAGCGCTTGGCCTCGAAGCGCAGCTCCAGCTTTTCACCCTGCACGATCTCGATGCCATCGCTGACCTCCGTGGGTGGCGCGGGCGGCGGCGGGGCGGCGGCCGCCCGCGAGGGAGCGGCGGCGACCGGCGCGTTCAGGTCCAGCCCGCGCTCGGCGCGTTCGCGCAGGGCCTGCAGTTGCGCGGCGGCGCGGCCGGTGCGCTCGGCGCCCAGCTCGCCATGCAACTTGGCGGCCGCGTCGGCCAGCTGGGCCAGGCGTTCGATGACGAAGCGCCGCGCGGCCGGCCCCGGCGGGAAGGCGGCCGTGTCGCGCAGCGCCGTGAAGCTGGCGCCGGCGTGGCAGCCCGGGTTGCTGGGCCCGGCCGGCAGGCGCGCGGCGTGCTCGGCCAGCGGCGTGAAGGCGCGCATCAGGCCCAGCGACAGGTCGACATGCAGACTCTTCTCGGCCGACGGGCCGGGCAGCAGATAGGCCTGGGCCAGCAGGCGCAGCATCAGGCCGTAGCTGGCGTTGGCGACGTCCACGGTGGCGGCCGCGGCGGCGTCCTCCAGCCAGACCCGGCCTTCCGGGCGCGGCGGGCGGCGCAGCACCGGGTTGGTGGCGGCAGGCCATGCGGGCTCGAAGCCGGGGTTGGCGGCGCGCAGCCCGGCCAGCTCGGCGCGGATGGCGGCAAAGCGCTGGTAGTGCGACGCCTCGCTGTCGCTGGGCGCGCCCTCGCCCTGGCGCACGATGGCGTCGAAGGCGGCCAGCGCCGTCTTGGAGCACAGCACCGGGCGGGCGCCGCCGAGGTTGAGCTCGCCCGGGCCCAGCTGCAGCGCGCGGTCGCCGCAGAAGCTGGCCGCCTCGCCGTGTTCGGCGACGAAGGCCTGCAGGTCGGCCGAGAGCGTGGCGTAGAAATGACCCACGGTGTCGTAGTCGCGCGCCATCGGCGTGATGCGCGGCGCCACCGCGTTGCGCGAGAAGGAACGCTCGGCGGCAAAGCCTTCGCCATCGGCCTCGGCGCTGCCGTCGGGGCGCTCCAGGTAGATGAAATGCTGCAGCGTCGCGTCGCTGAAGGGCGCGAGCTTGACGACGACGCTGGCCGGCAGATAGCCGGGGTCGAGCGGGAAGTTGCCGCGGCCCAGGTGCGGCGCGCCGCCCAGGGCCGCCGTGATGTTCCAGACGGCGACCAGGTGGCCCATCTCCTCGACCGCCACGGCGACGATCTCGCGCCGCCAGCGCTCCGCCGCCGCCGCTTCTTCAGGCCGCAGCCCTTCGGCCTCGCCCTGCTTCAGGCTGAAGGCCGCGTAGAGATAGGTGCACATGAGGTTGTGCTCCAGCTCGGCGGCCTCGTAGAGGCTGTGCAGCAGTTGCTCGCGGCTGGGCGCCGCAGCCGTGGGGGAGTGAGTCATGAGGCGGGTCGTCCGACAGGCGGCGCGACATTAGCACGCAGCCCGCGCTGGATGCCCTATGGCGAACCCAAGCGCGAACCGGGCAAGAAAGGCCGGTTCAGACCGTGCGAAGCCTGGGCAGCCAGGCGAGCGGGTCGAAGCGCGCAGCGGGCGCCTCGATCCAGCGGTGGAAGGGCCGCGCCAGCAGGTTGGCCAGCGCCCAGGTCGCCACCAGCATCGTCAGGCCCATGGCGGGCGAGGCGTCGCCAAGGTAGACCATCAGCGCGTTGGTCAGCAGCAGCACCGGGAAGTGCAGCAAAAACAGCGCATAAGACGGCGTGGCCCACCGGGCCAGCACCTCGGCCCAGCGCGCCGGCAGCAGCGACTGGCCGCTCGCGTGGCGCGCTTCGGCCAGGGCCAGCCACAGCGCGGTGGCCATGGCCAGGGCCAGGCGGTCGCGCCAGTCCAGCCACAGCGCCGCGCCAAAGGCCACGGCCAGCAGCACGAGGCCGGCGCGGCGGTGGCGCCACAGGCCCAGCCAGTGCACCAGGGCGCCCAGGCCGTAGGCGGCGAAAAAGTAGGGCGCGTAGGCGTCCAGCGTCGGGTCAAGGTTGAAGACGAAGGCCGAGGCCAGTGCGGCGGCGGCCACGAGCAGCGGGCCGACGACGAGGCGGCTCGGATGCCGCCAGCCGCGCCGCGCCAGCCACAGCAGGCCCACGAGCACGGCGAACAGCTGCAGGTCGATGGCCACATACCAGGCGCCGACCGTCAGCGCCTCGTAGCCGAGCACGTCGTGCAGCAGCAGCGCGTGCGACAGCAGCTGGCCGGCGCTGATGTCGGCCGGCACCAGCTCGGGCCAGGACGACGCGATCAGGCCGCAGGCACCCAGCGTCAGCGCCAGCGCTGCCAGGAAGGGCAGCACCAGGCGCAGGTAGCGCCGCCACAGCAGCTCCGGCACGCCGGCCTGCAAGGCGCCGCCACGAGGCGAAAGACCGCGGGCGCTGAGGAAGCCGGCGACGACCAGGAAGACCTGCACCGCCATGCGACCGTACTCATGCATCAGGCCCGCCAGCAGCGGCAGCGCTTCATGCGCGGCGCGTGCGATGGGCCCGTAGCTCACCAGGTGGTGCAGCACGATGACTTGGGCCGCGACGGCCTTCAAGGCGTCGATGTGCGGCAGTCGGCGGGAGGGCGTGGACATCTGGAAACACGAAGCGACAGACAAAAAGGAACGGGCCTGCGTAATGCAGGCCCGTCGATCAAACGCGTGAAATTGTACCGGCGGCCTCTCGGTAAAAGCCCGTAACTGGCTTTGCCGCAGGCAACGCCGAACGCCTTACTTCGCCGTGATGGTCAGCTGGTTGTCGACCGACTTCACGCCGTCCACCGCCTTGGCGATGCTTTCGGCGCGGTCCTTTTCAGCCTGGCTCGCGACCTTGCCGGTCAGCTGCACGAAGCCGTCGGCGTCGGTGTCCACATGGACGACGGCCAGCGACGAGACCTTGCTGGCGGCCAGTTGGGCCTTGATCTTGGTCGTGACGACCGAGTCCTTGACCCAGGTCTTGGTGGTGCCGGCGGGCTTGCTGTCAGCCGCGTGGGCGGCCAGAGGGCCCACCAGGGCGCCGGCGACGATGAGGGAGGCGAGCTTGGAGAACTTCATGGGTTGCCCTTTCAATGGCGAGGACGCGCACCTTGCGAATCCAACGGCTGCCAATCTATTCAGGCAGCCGCGCTGCGCCTGCCGGGCGACGGGAGATTGGGATGTAGGAGAGCTCCTAGCCCCGCAAGGCGCTATCGTGGCCGCATGCCGAATACCGTCCTCGCCTTCTGGTTCCAGGAAATCCGCCCCGCCGACTGGTGGAGCGCCGACCCTGCCTTCGACGACCAGGTCCGCAGCCGCTTCGGCGCGCTGCACGAGCAGGCCATCCGTTGCGAGCTGTCGGCGTGGCGCACGACGCCCGAGGGCCGCCTGGCCGAGGTCATCGTGCTGGACCAGTTCTCCCGCAACCTCCATCGCGGCACGCCGCGCGCCTTTGCCGCCGACCCGCTGGCGCTGGCGCTGGCCCAGGAGGCCGTGGCCGCTGGTGCTGACCTGCAGCTGCAGTTCGACCAGCGCTCCTTCCTCTACATGCCCTGGATGCACAGCGAGTCCGCCGCCATCCACGCGGCGGGCGAACCGCTGATGAAGGAGCGGGCGCCGCAGCACACGCATGACTTCGAGCTGAAGCACCGGGCCATCATCGACCGCTTCGGTCGCTATCCGCACCGCAACGCCATCCTGGGCCGCGCATCGACGGCCGAGGAGCTGGAGTTCCTGAAGCAGCCGGGCTCCAGCTTCTGAGGCGCGCTCGGTAGTCGACCCGACGCCCGGAGCCAGCCGGGCGTGCTCCAATGCGGAGATTGGAACCGATTCCAAATCCACATGCCGCGCAAAACTGTCCACGCCCGCCTGTTGGGAGCCGCTCTCGCCGCGCCCCTCATCGCCCTGGCCTCACCGCCGGATTTCGGCCCCAACGTCCATGTGCTGGACCCGGCCACGCCGGGGCTGCAGCAGCGCATCGACGCCATCTACGAGGCCCAGCAGCCCAATCATTTCGGCCCGCGACGCGACGCCATCCTGCTCAAGCCCGGCACCTACCGCGACCTGCGCATCCCCGTCGGCTTCTACACGCAGGTGCTGGGCCTGGGCGAGCTGCCGGGGGACGTGCATGTCATCGGCGACCTGCGTTCCACGCCCTTCCTGGACGGTGACAACGCAACGCAGAACTTCTGGCGCGGCGCGGAGAACTTCTCGGTCACACCCACGCTGGGCATCGGCATGGACGGCGGAAGACACACGATGCAATGGGCCGTGTCCCAGGCCATTCCGTTCCGGCGCATGCATGTGCGCGGCAACATCCGGCTGAACCAGAAGCAGGGCTGGTCCAGCGGTGGCTGGTTTGCCGACGTGCTGGTGGACGGCCAGGTCAACTCGGCCACGCAGCAGCAATGGCTGTCGCGCAACAGCGAATGGGCGAGCTGGACGGGCTCGAACTGGAACATGGTCTTCGTCGGCGTGCCGCAGGCGCCGGCTGGCGACTTCCCCGCGCCCGCGACCCGCTACACGCGTGTCGACAAGACGCCGCTGGTGCGGGAGAAGCCGTGGCTCTTCATCGACAAGGACGGCGGCTACGCGGTGCGCGTGCCGGCGCTGCGGCGCGATAGCGCGGGCATCTCCTGGAAGAACGGCATGGCGCCCGGCAAGACGCTGCCGATCAGCCGCTTCCACATCGCCAGACCCGGCGATACGGCCGCCGCGTTGAACGCTCAGCTGGCGGCCGGCAAGCACCTGCTGTTCACGCCGGGCGAGTACCTGCTGACCGAGACGCTGCAGGTCAAGCGCCCCGGCACGGTGGTGCTCGGCATCGGCTTCCCGACGCTGCGCTCGGACAACGGCGCGCCGCTGCTGAAGACGGCCGACGTGGACGGGCTGACGATCTCCGGCCTCTTCCTGGACGCCGGCCGGGAGGACTCCGGCGTGCTGATGGAGGTGGGCCCGCCAGGCAGCAAGGCGCGGCACAAGGCGAACCCGACGGTGCTGCACGACGTGTTCTTCCGCGTCGGGGGCGCCGCGCCCGGCCGTGTGAATACTGCCCTGCGCATCAACGCCCACGACACGCTGGTGGACCACACCTGGCTCTGGCGCGCCGACCACGGCGACGGCGTCAGCTGGACGAGCAACCCGTCCGCCCACGGCCTGGTCGTGGACGGCGAGGACGTGACCATCTACGGCCTCTTCGTCGAGCATTTCCAGGACCATCAGGTGGTCTGGCGCGGCAACGGCGGGCGGGTCTATTTCTACCAGTCCGAGCTGCCCTACGACCCACCCACGCAGGCGCTGTGGACCAGCCCCACCGGCCGCGGTTTCGCGTCATACAAGGTGGCCGACACGGTGACCCGCCACGAGGCCTGGGGCCTGGGCGTCTACAGCGTCTTCCTGCAGCCCGACGTGCTGCTGGACCGCGCCATCGAGGTGCCCGACAAGCCTGGCGTGAAGCTGCACCACATGATCACCGTCTGCCTGGTGGACAAGGGCAGCATCGAGCGCATCGTCAATGACAAGGGCGAGCCGGCGCGGTGCAAAGGCGGCTCGAACACGGCGACGCTGAACGAGTTTCCGTAAGCAATTGCATCGGCCGGGAAGAAACGCGGCGCGGCGGGCGTTGTGCAGGTGAAGGGGCTGGAGCAGGCCCCACCCACAACACCGAGGAGCCCGCCATGTCCCGTCTTTCCATCACCACGCTTGCCGCCTTGCTGGCCCTGCCGGCACTCGCTCACGCTGATGAGCCCGCCCCCAACGCCGGCCACCGTTCGGTCACTGTCGCGGCGCAGCGTGATTCGCAGAAGAACCAGCAGGCGGCCGCGTCGCTGAGCCTGCCGGTGGGCGATCGGGCCTGGGTCAACGTCGGCGCGGGCACTTCACGCAGCCAGGACGCCGTCACCGGCCGCAGCTACCGCCCCAAGCAGGTCAGTGCCGGTGTCGGCGTGGCCGGCAGTGCCTGGCAGGCGACGCTGGACGCCACCCGCCGCCGCGACGGCAGCGCCCTCAGCCAGACCGACTGGGCCGCCGCCGCCGACATGCGGCCGGTGGACGGCGTCAGCGTGGGTGTGGACGCGACGCACCGCACGGCCCGCGCCCGCAACGCGACGACCGACCAGCGCCTGCGTGGCCGGGGTGTCGGCGTGCACGGCGCGGTGGCCGTGGGCAAACAGCTCACCGTCTACGGCGCGACGATGCGCAACCGCTACAAGCTCAGCGAGACGACGACGCAGGCCGGCTCGCCCGGTGCGCTTGGCCTGCTGCAACCGCGCCCCTCGGTCGTCAACCGCGACGAGCTGGCCCTCGCGCGCAGCTCGCAGCTCGGCGCCACCTGGCGCTTCGACAACCAGGTTGCCGTCAGCGGCGAGGTGATGGCCGACCGCCTGCAGGAGGGCGGCAGCTTGCGCACCGCCCAGCTCAAGGCTGCGGTACCGGTGGGCGGCGGCTGGACGCTGGCGCCGGCACTGGGCCGCAGCCACGGCCCGCAGGGCACCCGTGCCACCTATGGCCAGCTGGCCGCCCAATTCGCCTGGTGATGGCCTCACCGCCGCGAATGTCCGCGATGGCGATTACGCTGCGGCCTTTTGCGGATGGGCAAGGGGCGATGGACAACCTCGATCTCGGCGTGCTGCGCACGGCAGCCGGCTGGCGGGCCGAGGCGCGCGGTGTCGTGCTGGGCACGATCACGCGCACCTGGGGCTCCGCGCCGCGGCCGGTGGGTTCGCTGGTGGCGGTGCGCGACGACGGGCTGATTGCCGGCTCGGTGTCGGGTGGCTGCATCGAGGACGACCTGATCGCCCAGCTGCGTGCCGGCAGTCTGCAAATCGACAAGCCCACACCGCTGCGTTACGGCGTTGGCGCCGAGGAGGCGCGCCGCTTCGGCCTGCCCTGCGGGGGCACGCTGGAGCTGATGCTGGAGCCGCTGGGGGCGCAGTCTGCCGTCGATGAATTGCTGGCCCGCCTGACGCGTGGCGAACGCGTGCGCCGCACGCTGGACCTGCTGACCGGCGCTGCCACGCTGGCGGATGCCGAGCCTGGTGCCGACACGCTGACCTTGAGCAGCACGGAGCTCGTCAGCCACCACGGCCCGCAATGGCGGCTGCTTGTCATCGGCGCCGGCCAGATGACCGACTACCTCGCGCAGATGGCGCTGGCGCTGGGCTACGGCGTCACCGTCTGCGACCCACGCGCCGAGTACGCCGATGGCTTCGCATTGGAAGGCGTGGCGCTGACGCGCGACATGCCCGACGACGTGGTGATGGCGTTCAAGCCCGACGGCGCCACGGCCATCGTTGCGCTGACCCACGACCCCAAGCTCGACGACCTCGCGCTGATGGAAGCGCTGAAGAGCGCCGCCTTCTACGTCGGCGCCATCGGCTCGCGCGTCAACCAGGCCAAGCGCCGCGCGCGGCTGAGCGAGCACTTCGGGCTGACGGAAGAACAGCTGGACCGCCTGCATGGGCCTGTGGGCCTGGACATCGGCGCCCGCACGCCGCCGGAGATCGCGCTGAGCATCCTGGCGGAGATGACGGCGGTGAGGTATCGGGCGGCGGGTGCGAGGGGTGAGGCCGGTTGCGCCCTTACTTGACGGTGTAGCCCCTGCCGTCCATGCAGGCGTCAACTGCGCGGTTGAACACGCTCGCATCGGCCTGCGCATTCGGCTGCGTCGTCGCCCAGCGGTTGCAGTCTCGGCGGTCGGTTTCCAGCTGCTCGGGCGACTGGCCGTTGCGTGGGTAGATGACGGGTTCGGCCTTCGGCGGTGTCGGCGGCGTGGCAGGCTGGACCTGCGCCGTGTTGGCCTCGGGTGGCGGCGCTGCCACGACATAGCCCTCCGGCACCGGCCGGTAGTACACGCCGTTGGCGTAGTAATACGGCAGGCCGCCCAGCGTCAGCGTCACATAGGACGGCGGCAGCAGCGGGATGACGAGGCCGAGCGATGGCTGCACGACGCGGTACCGCGGCCCGTAAGGCTGGTACCAGACGCCGCCATGGAACCAGTAGCGGCCGGGGCCAGCGCCGACGATGACGGCACCACGCGGCACGTAGGGCGCCACATAGCCGCGCGCGGGGTAGTAGTGGTCGTGGTGGTAGCGGTTGTCGAACACCATGCCGATGTTGGCGCGCACGCGCACGTCGGCATGGGCGGGCAAGGCAGCGCACAGCGCGATCAGAGTGGTCGCAACGGCGGCGGTGGCGTGGAGCAAGGTCTTCATCGTCTTCAACCCAAAAGCCGGGGAGGGATTCGCAACGCCATCAGGCTGCGCCCTGTGCACTTCGGCGGCATTGCAGGCACGTAAAGTTCGCCGTCTCGCTTTCCGCCCGCCACCGCCCGCCATGATCGAACTGCACTACTTCCCCAGCAACGCCAGCTTCGCGCCCCACATCCTGCTGGAAGAGTTGGGCATCCCCTTCACGCTGCGCACGGTGGACCGCGCCAACAACGAGCACAAGTCGCCCGCCTATCTGAAGCTCAACCCGAACGGCCTGATCCCGACGCTGGTCGACGGCGATCTGGTGCTCTATGAAACGGCGGCCATCCTGATGCACCTGGCCGACTGCCACCCCGCTGGCAATCTCAATTTCGCGCCCGCACCGGGCACGGCCGAGCGGGCCGAGTACTACAAATGGATGGTCTGGCTGACGAACACGCTGCAGGCCATGCTCATCCACTACTTCTACCCGGACCGCATGGCCAGCGAAGCGGCCGAGGTCAAGGCCCGCGCCGAGGCGCAGGTCGCGCCCATGCTGGACCAGATGGACGCCCACCTCGCCCGCCACGGCGGCGACTGGTTCCTGGGTGACACCTACACGGCGGTCGACCCGCTGGCCTTCATGTTGTGCCGCTGGACGCGCATGCAGGCCAACCCGGCCAAGACGCGGCCGGCGTTGGGTGCCTACCTGAAGCGTGTGTTCGACCGGCCGGCGACGCAGCGGGTGGTGGCCAAGGAGGGGCTGGCGGACCCGGTGTACTGAGCCTCTCCGCTACCCGGTCCTCCCCCACGTTCTTGGAGGTCGGCCCTGTCCGGGTCGAGCGGTGGTTTGCGTTGGTCGGAATGGGTCGAACCTGTCGACTGCATTCCGTCCAACCAGCCACTCCGAGGAGAGCCTCCATGAACCGCCACGCATTTGCCGCCTGTGCCGCAGCCACCGTCCTGGTCGTCAACAGCGCCTACGCCACCTCCATCCAGGACACCTTCAGCGACGGCACCGGCCTGATCCAGACCGATACCGCGCCCTTTGTCGAAACCTGGCTGCCTTCGGCGCAGGCGCCGGGCGGTGGGCGCTACCTCGCCAACAGCATCGAAGCGGGCGTGGCCCAGACGGGCAAGTTCACCTTTGCCGCGATTCAGGCCGGCGCCTACTTCACGCTGGCCGATGCGGCCGTGCCGCTGGTCACCAACCTGACCTATGGCGTGGCCAACCGGCTGGGCCAGGATCTCTCCATCGACCTGCTCAGCGAGGCCGCCTTCCGGCTCGACTTCCGCTATGTGTCGGCGCCCATGTCGCTGACCGTCACCGTCATCACGGCGCACGGCGCCGGCACCTTCAGCAGCGTGGCGGATTTCGGCACCGCTCTCGGCGCGTCACAAGCGCAGAGCGTCATCATTCCGTTCAGCGCCTTCGTCAACGACGCGGGCAACCCCAGCCCGGTGAACTGGGCCGATATCGACGCCATCAGCGTCCTCGTCTCCGGCCCCGGCGGCGCAGGCTTTGCGCTGGACACCTTCAGCACCACGGCCGTGCCCGAGCCGGGGAGCGCGGGCTTGCTGGTCGCGGGTCTGGGGTTGGTGGCGGGTGTGGTGCGGCGGCGCTGCGCCGAATGAATCAGTTAGGGCGGGTCGCTCTGGCGATGCGGGTGTCTGCTCGCTGCATTGCCGGGAGTCCCGCCCGGCAGCGGGGTAACTTTCTTCTGCGGGGCCAGAAGAAAGTCACCAAAGAAGAGGCCCTGAACCGCACGCGACCGCGACGCCGCCATGAGCGGCGCGCGAAAACGTCCGACGGCATTTTCGGGTAGGCGCGAACCGCTGCTGTCCTTGTGACGACCGTCATGGCGCGCCCCTTCACGCCGCCTAACGCCGGCTGCACGCCGAGCTCACCAGGAATTGCCGGGTCGCTGGGGCGACGTACAGAGGTTTGGCGGGCAACCTACGGGGAGCAACGCGCGAGCGCGTCGCCCGAGCGACGCTGCATTCGGCATTTCTCGTGAGCACGGCGTGCAGCCGCGCGTTAGGCGGGCAAGCGCTGCGACGGATGGTGCTGGTCACAAGGACAGCAGCGAGAGCGCAGCGGCTCGCGTCGTCCCAATCACCGAACGGCTCTTGCACGGCGCAGCTCGTGCACGTGGTGCTGATGTGCGGTTCAGGGCCTCTTCTTTGGTGACTTTCTTCTGGCCCCGCAGAAGAAAGTTACCCGGCCGCCGGGACGGACTCCCGGCAATGCAGCGAGCGAACACTCGTTCCGCAAAAGCCACCCGACCGGCGACATCAAGGCGCCGCACACAGGCAATGCACCGCCGCCGCCCTTTCCCACCGCCCTTGCGCCGACTGCTTCGCCAGCTCCCTCAGCGTGGCCAGCTCTTCAACCAAAGGAGCCGGCAGCGCGTCCAGCCCCAGCGCCTGCCCGACCGCCTGGGCCAGCGGCGGCGCCACCACGTCGCTCAGTGACGCCAGCAGCCGCTCCTTGCGGCTCATGTCGCGCTCCACGTAGACCAGGCGCGGCTTCTCGCCCGCCTTCACCTCCAGCTTGCCCAGCGTGACGGCCGTCTGCACCGCGTCATCCAGGCTGCCCAGCCGGTCGACCAGGCCACGTTCCTTCGCCTGTGCCCCGGTCCAGACACGGCCCTGCGCCACCGCGTCGATCTTCTCCGGCGTGCTCTTGCGCGCCTGCGCCGCCAGCGTGGTGAAGCGCGCGTAGATGTTGTCGATGCTGCACTGCATGACGGCCTGCAGCCGCGGGTCCAGCGGGCGGCGGGCGTCGTAGCCGCCGGCCAGCCAGGTGGTCGTGATGCCGCCGGTGTGCAGCGACAGCTTGTCGATCAGCTTCTCGGCCGTGGGCAGCATGCCGAACACGCCGATGCTGCCTGTGATGGTGCCCGGGTCGGCGATGACGGCGTCGCTGCTGGTGGCGATCCAGTAGCCGCCCGAGGCCGCCAGGTCGCCCATGGAGACGACGACCGGCTTGCCGGCCTTGCGCGTCAGCTCCAGTTCGCGGCGCACGATCTCGGACGCGAAGGCGCTGCCGCCGGGCGAGTTCACGCGCAGCACGACGGCCTTGATGGCCTCGTCCTCGCGCGCCTTGCGAATCAGGCGGGCGGTGGAGTCGCCACCGATGCGGCCCGGGCCGGCATCGCCATCGACGATCTCGCCCTCTGCCACGACGATGCCGACGCCCGGCTGCAGCTTGCTCGGCGTGCCGGCGTCCGTCACATAGGCCATGTACTCGTTCAGCGACACCTGGCGGAAGCTCTTGCTCTGCTCGTCCCTGGCGCCCTTGGCGATGATCAGCGCGCGCATCTCGTCACGCGTCTTCAGGCCGTCCACCAGCTTGGCCTGCAGGGCCAGCTGGGCGGTGTCGCCGTTCACGGCGCCCAGGCGCTGCGGCAGCTCGGCGATGCCCTTGGCAATGCTGCCGGCCTCCAGCTTGCGAGCGGTCTCGATGGCGCCCGTGAAGCCGCTCCAGAGCTCGCCGTAGACGAGGCCGACGGACTCCTGGGTCGCGGGGCTGGGGCCGTTCTCGGTGTAGACCTCGGCGGCGCTCTTGTAGGTGCCGGCCTTGATGACGTGGGCCGTCACGCCCAGGCGGTCCAGCGCGTCCTTGTAGTAGAGGTTGTAGCGGCCGAAACCCTCGATCATCACCATGCCCATCGGGTGCACATAGACCTCGCTGGCCTGCGCGGCCAGGAAGTAGCCGCGCTGGCTGTAGCGGTCGGCATAGGCCAGCACCGGCTTGCCCGAGGCCTTGAAGCGCTGCAGCGCCGCGCTCACTTCGTGCAGGCTGGCCAGGCCGGCGCCACCCAGGTCTTCCACATCGAGCAGCACGGCGCCGATCTTGTCGTCCCTGGCCGCCTGGTCCAGTGCGGCGAGCACGTCACGCAGTCGGGTCTGACGCGGCGTGCTGCGGCCCTGGGCCTGCGCCATCAGCTGCTCGCGCGGGCTGCCGGAGAACTGCTCGACGAGGTTGCCATCCAGCTTGACCACCAGCGTCGTCTTCTCGGCCAGCGGCTTGGGGCCTCGCGTCAGCAGCGCCGTGACGATGATGACGATGAGCAGCAGCACGATCAGGTTGGTGAGCGCCCGGCGCGTGCCGTCGAGCAGCCACCAGGCCTTGGAGAAAAACCAGCCGATTGCGGAGAACACGGACTTCATCGCCGGAGACCTTGAGGGTTGATGCGCGGCGATTGTGAGCGCCGACGGGGCTAGCATCCGTCCGTCACGGTGAAGAGAACCCCACATGCTTGCTTGGCCCGGCTGGACGAGACGTCTCAACCAGCACTTTCCGCTGCGTTACATGACCTGGGTGCTGTGCGGCCTGCTGGCGTTGTTCTTCGCCATCCGCTGGATGGGCGGCCTGGTGGACGGCGTGGTGGTGATCGTGTTCCTGGCCCTGGCACTGCTGGGCCTGCGCGATGTGCGCCAGACGCGCCACTCCATCCTGCGCAACTACCCGGTCATCGGCCACTTCCGCTTCCTGCTGGAGTTCATCCGCCCGGAGATCCGCCAGTACTTCGTCGAGGGCGACAACGATGCCGCGCCGTTCTCGCGCGCACAGCGCTCCATCGTCTACCAGCGCGCCAAGGGCGACCCCGACCAGCGCCCCTTCGGCACCCAGCTCGATGTGGGCGCGCGCGGCTACGAGTGGATCAATCACTCGCTGGCGCCGACTCATCTCACGAGCCACGACTTCCGCATCACCATCGGCGCAGGCCGCGCCCAGCCCTACTCAGCCAGCGTCTTCAACATCTCGGCGATGAGCTTCGGCGCGCTCAGCGCAAACGCCATCCTGGCGCTGAACAAGGGCGCCAAGCAGGGCGGCTTTGCGCACGACACCGGCGAGGGCTCCATCAGCGCGCATCACCGCGTGCATGGCGGTGACCTGATCTGGGAGATTGGCTCGGGTTATTTCGGCTGCCGCAATGACGACGGCTCGTTCAGCCCCGAGAAGTTCCAGGCCGCAGCGGGCGACCCGCAGGTCAAGATGATCGAGCTCAAGCTCAGCCAGGGCGCCAAGCCCGGCCACGGCGGGGTGCTGCCCGGCCCCAAGGTCACCGCGGAAATCGCCGCCACGCGCGGTGTGCCCGAGGGTGTGGCCTGCATCTCGCCGGCCCGCCACAGCGCCTTCTCCACGCCCATCGAGATGATGCGGTTCATCGAGCAGCTGCGCACGCTGTCGGGCGGCAAGCCGACCGGCTTCAAGCTCTGCATCGGCCATCCGTGGGAGTGGTTTGCGCTGGCCAAGGCCATGCTGGAGACCGGCATCACGCCGGACTTCATCGTCGTTGACGGCGCCGAGGGCGGCACGGGTGCCGCGCCGCTGGAGTTCACCAACTACGTCGGCGCGCCGCTGCAGGAAGGGCTGCTGCTCATCCACAACACGCTGGTCGGCCTGAACCTGCGCGACAAGATCAAGATCGGCTGCGCGGGCAAGGTCACGACCGCCTTCGATCTCGTGCGCCTGATGGCGCTCGGCGCCGACTGGTGCAATTCGGGCCGCGGCTTCATGTTTGCGCTCGGCTGCATCCAGGCCCAGGCCTGCCACACCGGCCATTGCCCGACCGGCGTGACGACGCAGGACGCCCAGCGCCAGCGCGCCATCGTCGTGCCGGACAAGGCGCAGCGCGTGGCCAACTTCCACCAGGGCACGCTGAAGGCGCTTAAGGAATTGGTGGAGGCCGCCGGCCTGTGCCATCCGCAGGAGATCACCGCCCAGCACATCGTGCACCGGCTGGACAAGCACGAGGTCAAGCTGCTGGCCAACCTGCTGCCCTTCGTTGCGCCCGGTGCCGTGCTGCGTGGCGAGCTGCCGCACAACACCTTCAAGATCTACTGGCCGCTGGCCAGCGCGCACAGCTTTGCGCCGCAGGGCGCTATCGAACGAACCGCTTGAATGAGGGCAACCGCCCGGACGCGGGGGTTGCAGGCGGATGAAGGCTTTAAGTTAGGGGGATGAGGGCCAAAACGCGCACAATCACGGCGCCTTCCCTGCCGTCATGCCGACCGTCTATCTCCTCCGCCTCAGCGAGCCCACTCTGCAGCGCACGCGCTCCCTGCTGCTGCAGGCCAGCGGCATCGAGCTGGCCGGCAGCCATGGTCATCTCACTGACGCCCTGGCGGAGATTGCCTCCCTCGCGCCGGACATCGTCGCCAGCGACCTGCGCCTGCTGGACAGCCACGCGATGCGCGTCGCCCACGAACTTGGCCGGCTGCAGGTGCGGCCCCAGCTGTTGCTGCTGACGCCCACCGCCGACGATCTGCAGCTCTTCGCCGCCTTGAGCGCCGGGGCCAACGCCTATCACGTGGACGACGGCAGCGGGGATGGGCTGATCGAGGCCATCTCCCGGCTGCACGACCGCCGCGCCATGCTCAGCCCCCAGCTCGCCCGCCAGGCCATGGCTGCTTTCGGCATCGAGCGCAGCCCGCTGGCCACCGCCCGCCAGGCCGCTGCGGCGCTGGACACCACGCCGGCCGGACGACAGATCGACCAGGCCAGCCGCCATCTGCTGACGCTGTTGGCGCAAGGCCTGCTGCTGGCGGAGATCGCAACGCTGTGGAAGCTGGAAGCCGCCGAGATCCAACGCCGCATCTGGCGCCAGGTGCGCCTGCTGCATGTTCGCTCCCGCGAACTGCTGATCGCCTGAGGATCAGGCCGGTACGGTGTCCGCGAAGCTCTGGCGCTGGGACAGCTTGTCCATGTGACGCGCCAGATTCGGGTAGTCCTCGCGCCAGTTGATCTCCGGGAAGCGGAACTCCAGCCAACCCAGGGCGCAGCCCAGCGAGATGTCGGCCAGCGAGAAATGGTTGCCCGAGCACCAGGGCTTCTCGCCCAGGCCCTGGCTCATTGCGGCGAGCGCTGCTGTCACCTTGGCCATCTGGCGGGCGATCCAGGCGGGGCTGCGTTCTTCATCAGTGCGGTGAACCCACGTGCGCTCCAGCCGCGCAAGCAGGGCGGCGTCGACGATGCCGTCCGCAAGCGCCTCCCAGGTGCGCACCTCGCAGCGCTCGCGGCCGCGGTCCGGAATGAGCTTGCCCACCGGCGACAACGTGTCCACGTACTCGACGATGACGCGCGAATCGAACACGGCGCCGGTGATCGAATCCTGGCCCTCCATGACGAGGCAGGGCACCTTGCCGAGCGGGTTCATCTTCAGGATGGCGTCGCTGCCCCAGACGTCTTCGAGCACCAACTGGTAATCGAGCTTCTTCTCGGCCATCACGATGCGCACCTTGCGCACGTAGGGGCTGGCGAGAGATCCGATCAACTTCATCGCGGTCATAAGTAGGCAGGGGTCACAAGTCGAAACGATTCTAGCGAGCGGCCCCTGACCGCCCGGCCGTGAAAAAGGCCTGTCGGGCCCGGCCGACAGGCCCCCAGGGAAGCAGGGGTTGCCAGCCACGCGGGTGGCCGCCAAAGTGTCGGCCGGCCCACCGCAGCAGACGGTGGCTTTCATAGTCAGGGAGTTCCCATGTCAGACCTCAACGCCGCCGCCGACGCGGCTGCCGTGCCATCGCCCATTCCGGTGCCCCGTGTCCTCGAAATCCGCTTCACGGGTTCAGGCAGCGAGTACTTTCGTATCTGGGCGGTCAACCTGCTGCTCATCCTCGTCACGCTGGGGCTGTACCTGCCGTTCGCCAAGGCGCGGCGCATTCGCTATTTCTATGCCAACACCCTGGTCGACGGCCAGGCGCTGAGCTTTCACGGCGACGCGTGGAAGATGTTCCGCGGCTTTGTGCTGATGGTGGTCTTGATGGGGGCCTACACCTTCGCCGGCAAGGTGTCGGCCACGGCCGCTCTCGTCGCCTTCCTGATCCTGTGCGGGGTCTGGCCGGCGCTGTGGCGAGCCTCGTTGCAGTTCCGGCTCGGCAACACCAGCTGGCGCGGCCTGCGCATGCGCTTTGACGGCGCGCTGAAGGACGCCTACCTGGCCTGCGCGCCGCTGTACCTGCCGCTGATCGCCTTCGTCGTGTGGTCGCGCGTGAATGTGCCGGACGACGTTGCCGACCGCGCTGCCGTCGAGGCCTACGGCCTCACCAGCCTGCTGGTGATGGGCGTGGTGATGCTGCTGTCGCCCCTGTCCTTCGCGCTGTTCAAGCGCTACCAGCACAACGGCTACCGCATCGCCGGCGAGCAGGCACGCCTGGAGATGAGCAACGGTCGTGTCTACCTGTTGAGCCTGAAGCTGGTGGGTGTGACCCTCGGCAGCGCGCTGCTGGCGGCGCTGGTCGTCGGTCTGCTGGCTGGCGGTGTGTTCCTGGCAACCGGCATCAGGCCGAATACGTCATCGCCTTTCGCCCAGGCGGGCTTCATGGCCCTTGGCCTGCTGGTCTACCTGCTCGTGTTCTCGATCGTGCTGCCTTTCGGCGCCGCCCGGATGCAGAACCTGGCCTGGAACGGCACGCGCAGCCAGGCGCTGGCCTTCCGCAGCGAGCTGCGCTTTCGCTCGCTGTTCGGCCTGACGCTGAAGAACTGGCTGCTGACCGCGTTGACGCTGAGCCTGTACCGCCCCTTCGCCGCCGTAGCGACGGCCAGGCTGCGCCTGGAGGCCGTGCAGATCGACAGCCAGGAAGACCCGGCCGACTGGGTCGCCGCGAGCCTGGCCAGCCACGCCGACGCCACCGGCGAGATCGCCGGTGACTTCTTCGGCATCGACATGGGGCTTTGATGGCTGATGCCCCCCGCCTGTCCGCCGACTGGTTCGACGGCCGCAGCGCCCGCGCGCGGCCGGTGGAGGTCTGGGTGGCCGGGGCCACGCTGCATTACGGCGACCAGAGCGCACCGCTGGCCGGGCTGACGTGGCCCGAACGCCAGCGACATGGCCAGCGTCAGGTCTTGCTGCCCGGCGGCGGGCTGCTCAGCTTTGCCGACGCGGACGCCTTCGACGCCTGGGCGCAGGCCTCGGGCCGCAGCGACAGCGCCGTGGTGCAGTGGCAGCAGAGCTGGCGGCTGGCCGTTCTATCGCTGGTGCTTTTGGTGGCCGGCCTGCTGGCCGCCTACCGTTGGGGCCTGCCCTGGGCGGTGGACCGGGCGGTCGACGTGCTGCCGCGCGCGGCTGAACACCGCCTGGGCGAGCATCTGCTGAGCGGGCTGGACGGCGAATGGCTCAAACCCAGCACGCTCGCGGCCAACCAGCAGCAGGCCTGGCGACAACGCTGGGCCAAGGCGCTCAGCGAGGCGCGGGCCAACGGCGGCCCGCCCGTGCCGGAGCGCTTCGAGATCCACTTCCGCGACGGTGGCAAGGCGCTCGGGCCCAACGCCTTTGCGCTGCCCGGCGGCGACATCGTCATCACCGATAAGTTGATCGAACTGCTCGCCGACGAGCCCGACGCGGTGCTCACCGTGCTGGCGCATGAGCTTGGTCATGTGCAGCACCGCCACGGCCTGCGGCTGATGCTGCGCGCGGGCGCCATCGGCGTGGTGGCCTCGGCCATCGTGGGCGACTTCTCCACACTGCTGGCCGCCGCGCCGGCCCTGCTGGCCAGCAATGCCTATTCGCGCGACAACGAGCGCGAAGCCGACCTCTATGCCCGCACGCTGGCGCGGGCCGGCGGGGTGGATGCCTCGCGCATGGCGGTCTTCTTTGAGCGCGTCGCCAAGAAGCGTGAGGCAGCCGCAGAGAGCAGCCCGATGGCCATCGCGATTTCGTCGCATCCGGCGGACGAGGAGCGCATTACCTTCTTCAAGCAGCCGTAAACGCATGCAGCAACCTGATACCACCGTCGCTGCACCCCGCCAGCTCGACATCCGCTTCACCGGCTCCGGCAGCGAGTACTTCCGCATCTGGGCGGTGAACCTGCTGCTCATCCTGCTGAGCTGCGGCCTTTATCTGCCGTTCGCCAAGATGCGGCGCATCCGCTATGTCTACGCCAACACGCTGATCGACGGCGAGGCGCTGGCCTTCCACGGTGACGCCTGGAAGATGTTCCGCGGCTTCGTGCTGCTGGCGGCGTTGATGCTGGCCTCCACGTTCGCGGAGCAGTTCTCGCCGGAGGTGGCGCTGCCGGCCTTCCTGCTGCTGTGCGCCGTCTGGCCGGCGCTGTGGCGAGCGTCGATGCAATTCCGCCTCGGCAACACCAGCTGGCGCGGGTTGCGGATGGGCTTCGAGGGCTCGCTCGCCGGTGCCTATTTGGCCCACTTGCCGGTCTACATCCCGGCGGCGGTGTTGATGGCCCTGCCCGCTGGGCAGGGCCCCAGCAGCGACCCGGGCATCAATAGCCAGTTGTTCTGGTTCGGGGTAATGCTGGCGGTGCTGGGCCTGATGGCGCCCTGGTCCACCGTGTTGCTGAAGCGCTACCAGCACCGGGGCTACCGCATCGCGGGTGAGCGCAGCGGCATCGTGCTGCGCTCGCGTTCGGTCTACTTCATCGGTTTCAAAACGGTGGTGGTCGGGTTCGCGATGGCCGTGTTCGCCGTGCTTGCGGCCGTCGTTCTGGGCAGCCTGCTGGCGATGGCTCACACCGGCAAGATCGACGCCAAGGGCAATGGCACCTATTACGGGATCGCCTTCATCGGCCTGCTCTACCTGCTCGGCGCCGGCGGCCTGCTGCCCTACTACGCGGCGCGCATCCAGAACCTCGTCTGGGGCAACACCCGCAGCGCCTCGCTGCACTTCCACAGCGAGCTAAGGGGCCTGACGCGGCTGAACCTCATGAACTGGCTGCTCATCGTCCTCACGCTGGGCTTCTACCGGCCGTTCGCGGTGATGGCCGTGACGCGGCTGCGGTTGCAGGCCGTGCGCATCGACAGCAGCACCGATCCCGCCACCTGGACGGCTCTGCGCGCCGGCAGGCACGCCGATGCGTCCGGCGACGTCGCGGGCGACTTCTTCGGCATGGACGTCGGCCTATGAACGCATGCGCTTCCCTTTGCGCCCACTGGTTCGACGGCCAGCAAGGCCAGGCGCAGCCCGTCGAGGTGCGGCTTCAAGACGGTCAGCTGCACTTCGGCGGCCAGCAGATGCCGCTGCACCGCGTGCAATGGCCGGAACGGCTGCGGCACGGCCGGCGGCTGATGGTGCTAGAGGGCGGTGGCGTGCTCAGCTTTCCCGATGCTGCCGCCTTTGACGCGTGGGCCGATGCCACCGGACACCTACCGGGGCTCATCGAGCGCTGGCAGCTCAGCTGGCACCTGGCGCTGACGGCACTGGCCCTAGTGACCGCCATGTTCGGCGCGGGCTGGCGTTGGGGCCTGCCTGCGCTGAGCGACCGGCTCGTCGACCGCATCCCGCTCAGCGCCGAGCAGCCCATCGGCGACCAGGTCATGGCGATGGTCGACAAGCAGTTGGTGCGGCCCAGCCAGCTCAGCGAGGCCGAGCAGCAGGCTTGGCGCGAGCGCTTCGGCCGCATGCTGGCCAGCGCGCGCGCCTCGGGCATGGCCGTGCCCGAGCAGTGGCAGTTGCACTTCCGCCGCACGACGGCATTGCTGGGCCCCAACGCCTTTGCGCTGCCTGGCGGCCAGATGTGCGTGACCGACGAGCTGATCGAGCTGTTGAAGGACGAGCCCGACGCGGTGCTGACCATCCTGGCCCACGAGGCCGGCCATGTGCAGCACCGCCACGGCATGCGCACGGGCATCCGCGCCGGCGTGGTGGCAGCGGCTGCTGCAATCTGGCTGGGCGACTACTCCAGCTTCCTGAACGGCCTGCCGGTGCTGCTGGCCACCAACGGCTACCGGCGCGACCACGAGCGGGAGGCCGACGCCTTCGCCCGTGAAGTGGCACGGGGTGGCGGCGTTGATCCGGCCCGCGTCGCGGTCTTCTTCGAGCGCATCCGCAAGAAGTACGGCGAGGGCGCCGAGAGCCCGCTGGCCATCGCCTTCAGTTCCCACCCCGCCGACAGCGAGCGCGTGAAGTTCCTCAGCGAGCGCGAAAACTAGAATCGCGGGTTTCCCACGATCAGCCGGCCCGCCATGACAACGTCCGAATACTCCGCCATCAGCGCCCTCTCGCCGCTGGACGGCCGCTATGCCGCCAAGGTCGCGGCGCTGCGCCCGCTGCTGTCCGAGTACGGCCTGATGCACCGCCGCGTGCAGGTGGAGGTGGAGTGGTTCATCGCGCTGTCGGACGCCGGCTTCAGGGAGTTCAAGCCGCTGTCGTCGGCCGCCCGTTCGCGCCTGCGCCGCTTGGTGAAGAAGTTCAGCGAGGCTGACGCCGAAGAGATCAAGGCCATCGAGCGCACGACCAACCACGACGTGAAGGCGGTCGAGTACTGGATCAAACGCAGCTTCGAGGGCCAGCCGGAACTGCTGGCCGCCGGTGAGTTCGTCCACTTTGCCTGCACCAGCGAAGACATCAACAACACCAGCCACGCGCTGATGCTGAAGGCGGCGCGAGACGAGGTCATGCTGCCGGCGCTGGACGGCATCGTCGACAAGCTGCGCGGCATGGCCCACCAGTTCGCCGCCGTACCGATGCTGAGCCGCACGCACGGCCAGACGGCCAGCCCGACGACGGTAGGCAAGGAGATCGCCAACGTCGTCGCCCGCCTCGTCACGGCGCGCGCGCGCATTGCCGCCGTGAAGCCGCTGGCCAAGATGAACGGCGCGGTCGGCAACTTCAACGCCCACCTGTCGGCCTGGCCCAAGCATGACTGGGAAGCCTTCAGCAAGACGGTCATCGAGAAGCAGCTCAAGCTGAGCTTCAACCCGTACACCATCCAGATCGAGCCTCACGACTACATGGCCGAGCTGTTCGACGCGTTCACGCGCGCCAACACCATCCTGATCGACTGGTCGCGCGATGTCTGGGGCTACATCAGCCTGGGTTATTTCAAGCAGCGCACCAAGGCGGGCGAGATCGGCAGCTCGACGATGCCGCACAAGGTCAACCCCATCGATTTCGAGAACGCGGAAGGCAACTTCGGCCTGGCCAGCGCGGTGTTGACGCATCTGTCGCAGAAGCTGCCGGTGAGCCGCTGGCAGCGTGACCTGACCGACTCCACCGTGCTGCGCAATATGGGCGTGGGCCTGGGCTACGCGCTCTTGGGCTACGACTCGCTGGCCAAGGGCCTGGGCAAGCTGGAAGTCAATGAAGCAGCGCTGGCCGACGACCTCGATTCGGCCTGGGAAGTGCTGGCCGAGCCCATCCAGACGGTGATGCGCCGCTTCGGCCTGCCCAACCCCTACGAGCAGCTCAAGGAGCTGACGCGCGGCAAGGCCATCACGCAGGAATCCATCCGTGCCTTCATCGAGGGCCTGGACCTGCCCAAGGGCGAGAAGGCGCGGCTGTTGAAGATGACGCCCGGCAGCTACACGGGTATCGCGCAAGACCTGGCCCGTCGAGTCTGACGGCGCCTAGAGAGGAAGCTTGAACACCCTTGAGGGCTCGTTGTAGCCCTCGAGCTGTTCCTGCCCCTGCTCGACAAAACCCAGCTTGCCCAGCAGCGCCACGCTGGCCGGGTTGTCGACGGCCGTGATGGCCATCAGCGTGCGCCAGCCCATCACGTCGCGCGCGTGGACCACACAGCCGCGTGCCGCTTCCAGCGCATAGCCCTGGCCCTCGTGCTCGGCCAGCAGCGCGTAGCCGATGTCCGGTTCAGGCAGCGCGGGCCGCCTGAACAGGCCGCACATGCCGACCAGCAAGCCGTCCGCCCGGCGCTCCACGGCCCAGAAGCCGTGGCCCAGGTCGCGGTAGGGTTTGAACAGCCGGCCCTCCGCCCACGTGAGCGCATCGTCCAGCGTGCGCACTTCGGGCTTGCTGATGTTGCGCCGCCAGCCGGGCTCGTTGACCAGCCGCAGCAGGAAGGGCGCATCAAGCGGTGTGAATTCACGCAGCGTCAGCCGCTCGGTATCCAGGATGTGCATGAGACCAGACAATAACGGGTCATGCCCGCATTCCACGCCGCTCGCCAGCCCGCCGCCAGATTGCCGCCACACCGACCTTCATGAGCCTTGCGCCCGACTCCAGCGACAACCCCGCGCTCAGCCAGGCGCTGCGGGAGCTGGACGTCATTCTGGCCAACGCCGGCGTCGGCGTCGTCTTCGTGAAAGCGCGCACGCTGATGCGGTGCAACCAGCGCTATGCCGAAATCTACGGCTTCGACAGCGCCGACGCCGCCGTCGGCCGCAGCACGGTCGAGCTCTACCAGAGCGAGCAGGAGGCCCGCGACCTCGGCCGCCGCGCCTACCCGCTGCTGGCCACCGGCGAAACCTTCCGCGGCGAGCAGCTGATGCGGCGCCAGAACGGCCAGCCGTTCTGGGCCCACCTGACCGGGCGACTCATCAACCCCGGCGACCCGGCCGATGGCTCGATCTGGATCGTCGACGACATCCACGAGCGGAAGTCGTCCGATGCGGCCCTGGCCGACCTGCATGCCGAGCAGCAGCTGATCTTCGACCACACGATGGTCGGCATCGTCTTCCTGCGCGGCCGCCGCGTCACGCGCTGCAACCGCGCCTTCGAGCAGCTCTTCGGTTACGAGCCTGGTGAGCTGGATGGCCAGCTGTCGCGCCAGTGGTACCTCAGCGACGAGGACTGGAAGGCCGCCGGCGACGCCTGCTACGCGCCGCTCGCGCGCGGCGACGCCTTCCATGCCGAGATGCTGCTCGCCCGCAAGGACGGCACGTCCATCTATTGCGAGGTGCGCAGCAAGGCCATCGACCGTAGCGACCTGTCGCGAGGCTCCATCTGGATCACGCAGGACATCAGCGCCCGCAAGCAGGCCGAGATGGAGCTGGTGCAAGCCAAGGCCCAGCTGGAGGCGCTGGTGGAGCAGCGCACCGAGCAGCTCAGTCAGACCGTTGCGGAGCTGGAGCTCAAGGTCGCCGAGCAGCAGGCGACCGAGGCGCGTGCCGAGCGCCTGGCCCTGTTCGACGGCCTGACCGGCCTGCCCAACCGCCACCTGCTGGCCGACCGCGCCAGCCAGGCCATCGACATCGCCCGCCGGGGCGACGAGCCGCTGGCCGTGCTCTTCCTGGATCTGGACCACTTCAAGAACGTCAACGACTCGCTGGGCCACCGCATCGGCGACGCGTTGCTGGCCCAACTGGCCGCGCGGCTGCGCGGCGCGGTGCGCGAGCAGGACACCGTCGCCCGCATGGGCGGCGACGAGTTCGTGCTGGTGCTGCCGCTGACCGACATCGCCGGCGCCGCCCACCTGGCCACCAAGCTGATGGGGCTGGCGAGCGCGCCCTTCCAGGTCGAGCAGCAGGAGCTGACCGTCACGCCGTCGATGGGCATCGCCATGTTCCCGACCGACGGCGACGACTTCGACACGCTGTGCAAATGCGCCGACGCGGCCATGTACCGCGCCAAGCGCGACGGCCGCAACGCCTACCGCTTCTTCACCAGCGAGATGCAGGCGCAGTCGGCGCGCACGCTGCAGCT
This sequence comes from Roseateles sp. AC306, assembly GCF_979253795.1. NCBI lineage: Bacteria > Pseudomonadati > Pseudomonadota > Betaproteobacteria > Burkholderiales > Sphaerotilaceae > Roseateles > Roseateles sp. AC306. The sequence continues at coordinate 56,845 of NZ_CEEDEB010000011.1, read as the reverse complement.
GGAGAACGCGCTGCGCCGTGCGCAGGAGCGCCACCAGCTCAGCCTGCACTACCAGCCGCAGTTCGTGTTGGAGGCCGATGGCGAGGCCCGCATCGTCGGCGCCGAGGCGCTGCTGCGCTGGCATCACCCCGACCTGGGCTGGGTGTCGCCGGCCGAATTCATTCCCATCGCCGAGACCTCCGGCCTCATCCTGCCCATCGGCGAATGGGTGCTGACCGAGGCGCTCAACCAGCTGCGCCGCTGGGACGACGCCGGCCTGCCGGAGCTGTCCATGGCCGTGAATCTGTCGGCCGTGCAGTTCCGCCACGACGACCTGCCCGAACTCGTTGAGCGCGTGCTGGGCGAGGTCGGCATGCCCGCCAGGCGCCTGGAGCTGGAGCTGACCGAAGGCGCCGCGATGGACAACCCGACCGTGGCCATCGCCGTCATGAACAGGCTGCACGAGCGTGGCGTGCGCCTGTCCATCGACGATTTCGGCACCGGCTATTCGTCGCTGAGCTACCTGAAGAAGTTCCGCGTCAGCAAGCTCAAGATCGACCAGTCCTTCGTCCGCGACCTGACCGACGATGCTGAGGACCGCGCCATCGTCGACGCCGTCATCCGCATGGCCGGTGCCCTGGGCCTGGAGACGCTGGCCGAAGGCGTCGAGACCGAGGGCCAGCTGGCCTTCCTGCGCCGCCAGGGCTGCCAGGCCGTGCAGGGCTATCTGTTCAGCCGCCCGCTGCCGGCCCAAGCTTTTGCAGAATTCGTGCTGGCCCGAATGTCGACGGCCCCCGCCTCCCTCTCCGCCTACGCCGCCCTGCCATGAGTTTCGTTTCCCAACTGCAAGCCCTGACCCCTCAATCGCGCCTCTGTGTCGGCCTCGACCCCGAGCCCAGCAAGCTCCCCGGTGCCTGGGCCGGCGACGCGAGCAGGTTCTACGACTTCTGCGCCGCGATCGTCGATGCCACGAAGGACCTCGTCTGCGCCTTCAAGCCGCAGATCGCCTACTTCGCCGCTCACGGCGCCGAGGCGCAGCTGGAGCGCCTCATCTCGCACATCCACGAGGTCGCGCCCGGCGTGCCCGTCATCCTCGACGCCAAGCGCGGCGACATCGGCTCCACCGCCGAGCAGTACGCGCGCGAGTGCTTCGTGCGCTACCAGGCCGACGCCGTGACGCTGTCGCCCTTCATGGGCTTTGACTCCATCGAGCCCTACCTCGCCTATGAAGGCAAAGGCGCCATCCTGCTGTGCCGTACGTCCAACAAGGGCGGCGACGACTGGCAGATGCAGCGGCTGGCTGACGTGCCCGGCCAGCCGCGCCTGTTCGAGCACCTCGCTCATCTGGCCGAGACACAGTGGAACCGCAACGGCCAGCTCGGCCTCGTTGTCGGCGCGACCTATCCCGAAGAGATTGCCCGCGTGCGCGCGCTCGCACCGACGCTGCCGCTGCTGGTGCCGGGTGTTGGCGCCCAGGGCGGTGATGCGGCGGCCGTCGTGCAGGCCGCCGGGCGCAGCGCGCCGCTGGTCGTGAGTTCGTCGCGCGCCATCCTCTATGCGAGCAGCGGCGCCGACTTTGCCGCCCGCGCCCGCGCCGTGGCCGAAGCCACCCGCATCGCTCTCGCCTGACCATGCCGCGCGTCGCCAGCGACGACCTGAGCAGCCTCGTCGGCCACGCGGCGCCGCCCGAGCAGCAGCGCGAGCGCCTGCAGACCAGCCTGCGCCTGCAGGCCTCGCGCATCTTCCTGCTGGCCTGCGGGCCCGTCTTCGTGCCGGTGGCGCTGCTGCTCTGGGTCACCCGCGAGACGCATGAATGGCAGGGCGGCTGGCTGCCGCCCGGGCTGGCGTTGCTGATCGCGGTGCTGGCCCTGCTGCGGCTGTTGTCGCTGGCGCGCGCGCCACGGCGCCCGGAGCAGCCGCTGGCCGCGCTGGCCATGCTGACCCTGGTGCTGGCGCTGCCGGTCGTTGTGGCGGTCTCGCGCGACCTCGGGCTGTGGTCGCTGAGCCTGCCGTTGATGAGCCTGGTGATCGCCTTCGCGACCGGCCTGCACGGCCTGGCGGCGGGTTTGGCGCTCGCCGCGCTGGCGGCCGCCGCGCTCGCGGGCCTGGGCGTGGCCGAGTCCCTGGGCTGGGCCACGCATCCGATGGGCTCGTCGGCCCTCGGCTTGCGTGCCTTCGTGCAGGCCGCCCTGCTTGCGTCGGGCCTGGTGTCGGGCTACGGGCTGCTGAAGATGGTCAAGCGTTCGCTCGCCGAGGCCGACGAGCGCACGGCGCGCTTCCGCGGCCTGCTGGGCATGGCCGTTGACTGGTACTGGGAGATGGACCGCGAATTCCGCTTCACCCATGTGGCCGAGGAGCGCCCGGGCAGTTCGGGCCTGGACCTGGAGGCGCGCCTGGGCAAGACGCCGTGGGAGATCGACGGCATGGGCATCAGCGAGGACGAGCTCGACGCCCACCGCGCCGATCTCGAATCGCACCGCCCCTTCCACGGCATGGTGGCGCGCCGCCTGGGCCTGGACGGCAGCACGCGCTGGGTGTCCATCAGCGGCGAGCCGCGCCTGGACGCGCAGGGCAACTTCCGTGGCTACTGGGGCGTGGGCCGGGACGTGACGCACGAGGTCACCGCCGAGCAGACCGTGCAGGCCACCGAGACGCGCTACCGCGAGCTGTTCCGCCGCTCGCCCAGCCCGCTGGTGCTGCACCGCTGGGGCCGCGTCGTGGACGCCAACCCGGCGGCGATGGCCATGTTCGGCTATGCGCAGCGCTCCAGCATGATCGGCCAGGACCTGTTCAGCCACTACGAGCCGGGCGACGACGAGACGGCCCGCCAGCAGGCAGCGCGCCTGGAGGGCCTGGCACCCGGCGCCATGCAGCCCATGGCCGAGTACCGGCTGCGCACGCTGTCGCGCCGCCGCCGCCTCGTGCAGGCCACCAGCGTGCGTGTCGAGACAGCCTCCGGCCCCGCCACGCTGACCTTCTTCACCGATCAGACCGAGCAGAGCCGCGCCCAGGATGCACTGCGGCGCTCGGAAGGCTTGCTGTCCCACCTGGTGGCTACCAGCCCCGACGTCATCACGCTGACCGAGGCCGAGAGCGGGCGCTACGCGATGGTGAACAAGGCCTTCGAGGCCTTGACCGGCTGGAGCAGCACCGAGGTGCTGGGCCGCACGGCCGACGAGATCGGCATCTGGCAGAACGTGGCCGACCGCGCGGCCATCCGCGACGCGCTCCGCCGTGACGGCGTTGCCAGCAATGTGCCGGTGAGCTTCCGCCGCAAGGACGGCAGCGCCGTGGCCATGCTGGTGTCGGTGGCGCCCTTCGAGATGGACGGCCAGAACTACCTGGTGCTCTATGCGCGCGACGTGTCCGAGAGCGAGCGCACGCGCCTCGTGCACGGCGCCATCCTGGAGAACGCCTCCATCGGCATTGCGCTCACGCGCGACCAGCAGTTCGTGCTGGCCAACCCCCGTGTGGAAGCCATGTTCGGCTGGGAGCGCGGCGCGTTGATCGGCCAGCATGGCAGCGTCGTCTGGCCCACGGTGGAGGACTGGCAGGCCGCCGGCCAGCAGCTGGGCCCGCGCCTGGTGGCCGGCGAGCAGGCCGAGACCGAGCTCACCATGCGTCGCCGCGACGGCTCCACCTTTCTCGCGCGTCTGCTGGCCCAGGCCGTCGACCCCGCCCACCCCAGCCGCGGCGGCACGATCTGGATCATCGAAGACATCACTGAGCGCCGCCGCGTGGAAGACCAGCTCGCCCACGCCAAGGACGAGGCCCAGGCCGCCAATCGCGCCAAGAGCGCCTTCCTGGCCAACACCAGCCACGAGATCCGCACGCCGCTCAACGGCCTGCTGGGCCTGGGCCGCCTGGCGCAGCAGCCCGACCTCAGCGAGGAGCAGCGGCGCGACTACCTCAACCAGATGATGGACAGCGCCGAGAGCCTGTCCGGCCTCATCTCGGACATCCTCGACCTCTCCAAGATCGAGGCCGGCCGGCTGACGCTGGAGAGCCAGCCGTTCTCGCTGCGCGAGCTGCTGGCGTCCATCCGCCTGGCCTACCTGACGCTGGCTCAGGCGCGCGGCCTGACGTTCGCCGTCGAGATCGACCCGGCCCTGCCGGGCTGGGTCTTCGGCGACCCGCTGCGCACGCGCCAGATCCTGTCCAACTACCTGACCAACGCCCTCAAGTTCACCGCTCACGGCGGCATCACCGTCAGCGTGAAGGCCATGAACCGCAACAGCCAGGGCAGCGCGGGCGAATGGGTGCACATCGAGGTCAGCGACACCGGCGCCGGCATCGCGCCCGAACAGCAGAAGCGCCTCTTCCAGCCTTTCACGCAGGCCGACGAGTCGACGACGCGCCGCTTTGGCGGCACCGGCCTGGGGCTGTCCATCTGCCGCGAGCTGGCGGCGCTGATGGGCGGCGAGGTCGGCATGCGCAGCGTGGTTGGCCAGGGTTCGTCCTTCTGGGCCGAGCTGCCCCTGCCCGGCGCGCCCGCACCGATGGCCCACCAGCCCCGTGAGCCGCGTGCCAGCGGCGCCGCGCCCGAGGCCCTGCATGGCCGCCGCGTGCTGATCGCCGAGGATCACCCCGTCAACATGCTGATTGCCGTGGCACAGCTGGAGCAGTGGGGCATGGAGGTCGCCCAGGCCAGCGACGGCCGCCAGGCCATCGAGGCCGTGCATGCCGCCGCCAGTGTGGGCAAGCCTTTTGACATCCTGCTGATGGACGTGCAGATGCCCGTCATGGGCGGGCACGACGCGACGCGCGAGCTGCGCAAGCACTTCAACGCTGACGAACTGCCCATCGTCGCGTTGACGGCGGCGGCCCTTGTCTCTGAGCGCAACGACGCCTTCGCGGCGGGCATGAACGACTTCCTGACCAAGCCCATCGACACGCTCAAGCTGCACCAGACGCTGCTGAGATTGACCAGGGCCAGTTGACAATGCCGGCTCCAACAGGAGGGAGCCCATGAGCACTGCGCCACAGCGTCATTTCAAGTACTACGACTTGATCATGGCGGCCTGCGTCTGCGTGCTGCTGTGCGCCAACCTGATCGCCCCGGCGAAAGCCGCCCAGATCCAGCTGCCCTGGATCGGCCCGGTCACCTTCGGGGCAGACCTGTTCTTCTTCCCGATCAGCTACATCTTTGGCGATGTGCTGACCGAGGTCTACGGCTACGGCCGAGACCGCCGCGTCGTCTGGGCCGGCTTCGGCGCGCTGCTGTTCGCGGCCTTCATGGCCTTTGTCGTGGTGAACCTGCCGCCGGCGCGCAATGGCTTCATGGACGCCTATCAGTTGCACGTCGAGGCGATGTTCGGCAACACCTGGCGCGTCGTCGCCGGCTCGATGATCGCCTTCGCCGCCGGCAGCTTCGCCAACAGCTTCGTCATGGCCAAGATGAAGATCGCCACCAACGGCCGCTACCTTTGGGCGCGCATCGTCGGCTCCACCGCCGTGGGCCAACTGCTGGACACAGGCCTGTTCCTGGCCATCGCCTTCTGGGGCATCTGGCCGCAGGAGCAACTGCTCGCCGTGTTCGTCGCGCAATACATCTTCAAGCTGATCTGGGAGGCGGTGCTGTTTCCGGTCACGGCGCGCTTCATCGCCTTCCTGAAGCGCGTCGAGGGCCTGGATCATTACGACCGTGACACCAGCTTCAATCCCTTCTCCTTGAAGGTCTGAAGCCGGCCACCGCGGCAGCATGAAAAAAGGGCACCTCGCGGTGCCCTTTGTCGTTGATGGCGGTTGGCTTACAGACCACCCTTGCCGCAGCCGGAGCCGAGGTAGTTGCTGATCAGGTTCAGCTGGTCGGCCATGATCTTGCGCGTCCATGCAGGGCCGTGGGCGTAGTCGGCCAGCGCGTGGTATTCCACGGGCTTGCCGGCGGCCTTGGCCTTGTTGACGAACAGCTCCGACTGGATGATCGGCACGGTCTGGTCGCGGTCGCCGTGGTAGACCATCAGCGGGATCTCCATCTTGTCCGCCAGGTTCAGCGGGCTCAGGCCCTTCACCGTGGGTCCCTGCGCCGACTGGAAGTAGGGGTTGGTGAAGAACTTGGCCCAGATGCGGTCGATGTCGGACACGCCTGCGCCGGCGATGGCGCACTTGTAGAGGCCGTTCGGGCGCACCGAGGCGGCGAAGGCCGAATAGCCACCGTAGGAGAAGCCGAACATGGCGATGCGCTTGGCGTCCGCCAGCTTCTCGCTGACCAGCCACTTGGCGCCGTCGTCCTTGTCGTCCTGCATCTTCTGGCCCCATTCGGCGTCGCCGGCGTACCAGAGTGCCCGGCCCCAGCCCTGGGAGCCGCGGAACTGCGGCTGCAGCACGACGCGGCACTGCGACACCAGCAGCGGCACCCAGCCCGAGCCGTCGTAGTCCATCGTGTCGCGGGCCCAGGGGCCGCCGTGCGGATGCACGACTGCGGCATACGGGCCGGCGCCGCACAGCTGCGGGTTGGGCACGGTCAGGTAGGCGGGGATGTTCAGGCCGTCGCGCGCCTTGTAGTAGACGAAACGCGCCGTGCCGAGGGCACGCTTGTCCACGTCCGGGCGCTCCTTGGCCAGCAGCTGGATGCTCTGGCCACGCAGCAGGTAGTGCTCGGTCGGGTAGGTCAGGCCGCTGACGCGGATCAGGTAAGTGGGCGTCTCGCCGCCCACATAGCCGGCCAGCCGCACGGACACGCCGTCGAACGAACGCACGGCCGCGCGCTCGCCGCTGCCCACGCCGACAAACTCCTGATCGATCTCCTTGATGCCCAGCGCCTGGCCGACGCCGCGCACGACGGAGTCCAGCTTGTCGTTGACCCAATGAGTGTCGCGGCCCAGGTGGCCGTCGTAGGTGTAGCCGTCGTAGCCCTCTTCGGGCGGTGCGTCGTCGGTGCGGAAGGAGCGCACGCCGGTGGCGTCGAAGTACTTGTGCTCGAACAGCGTGGTGCCGGTCTTGCGGCTGGCGATGTCGTACTCGTACAGACCCGTGAACTCGCGGCCCACGTTGCTGGTGATGATGGCCGTGCCGGGCTTGGTGCCCACCGCAATGACGTCGACGACGTCGCGGTTCTTCACGTAGTTGCGGAAGTGCTCTTCCCAGTCGCCATCCTTGTTGCGGAAGTCGATGGCGACAAACGCGCCCTGGCCGTCGCTGTTCAGGCGTGATTTGGCCCAGACGACGCCCTTGCTGTTAACGAACACGTTGCTGTCGGATTCGCCCAGCCGCATGATGCGCACGGCCTTGCTGCTGCGCAGGTTGTAGCGGTAGACGTCGCGGTTGGAAGTGGTGGCCGAGTCGCTGACGACGATGACGTTGTCGGGGTCGGTCAGCAGCCGGTTCAGCACCGTCGGGTTGGCCAGCGCCGCCGCCTTCTTTGCGATCTCGGAGCGCGGGATCTCGGTGGCCGTCATCGGCTCGATCCAGGTCTTGCCCTCGAGGTCGGTGAAGAACAGCTTGTTGATGAAGACCTTGATGAACTCGTCACCGCGCAGGTCGTAGGGCTGGGTCATGTTGACCTGCAGCATGTCGTTCTTCAGGAAGGACACACTGGCGATCTGCATGTTCTTGGCGCCGATGACGGTCGGCTTGGCGGCCAGATCGGCCAGCTTCCAGACCAGGATGGTGCGGCTGTCGCCCTGGCTCTGGAGGGCAATCATGTGCTTGCCGTCCGGCGAGATCTGGAAGCCGGTCATGCCGGGGAATTGCGCCAGCGTCTCCACCGTGGGGACGCGGATGGGCGCGGCGGCCGCTGCCGACTGCGCCACCACGGCGGCCGGGCAGGCCATCAGAGCGGCACCGACGATGGCGAGCAGCCGCTTGTTCAAGTAGCTTTGCATGGAAATCACACCTGAAAAGAAAAAGCCCTGACAACCAGGAGGCTGCCAGGGCGATGGGTTGCTACCGGGTTATCAGAACGTCTTGGAAACGTTCACGAAGACGCGGCGACCGAAGTAGTCGTAGCCGCTGTACAGAGGCGCGTTACCCACGCGGTTGTAGACGCCTGACGAAATCACGGGCGGCTTGACGTCGGCCACGTTGCGAACACCGACAGTCGCCTTCCACTTGCTGACCGTGTCCTTGTAGCTCACGGAGACGGATTGCAGGAAGTAGTTCGGCGTGTCCAGCTTGAAGCGACTGGTGGCCGGGTCTTCCGAGTAGTAGGTGTAGCTCGAAGTCTTGCCGACCCATTCGACGCCGTAGTACAGATCCCAGTTCTTGATCGTGTATTTGACGTCCATGGCTCCGGACCAGGCCGGGCTGCCAACAGTGCCGTTCGTGTCGTCCAGCGCATCTTCGGCGAACAGCTTGTTGGCCTGCTGCTTGTATTCCGTCAGCGTCAGGTCGACCTTCAGCTTGCCGATGCCCACGTCGTTGGTGTAGCGACCCGTGAAGTCATAGCCGCGGACGATGTCCGTGGCCAGGTTCACGTAGCTGTCGTTGACGGTCAGCGCATTGGAGGTCGTGTTGCGGGCATTCACCAGACGGCAGAACCCACCACCCTGGCGGAACTGGGGGTCGTCGTAGCAACGCTGCAGGATGGAGGCGGTACCGGCGCGCGAGACGCCGTTGTCCACCTTCAGGTCGAAGCGGTCCACCGCCAGCGACAGGTCACCCCAGCCAGTCGGCAGGCCCGGCTGCAGCACGATGCCCCAGGAGGCGTTCTTGGACGTCTCGGCCTTCAGGCCGGCGGCGCGGCCACCGGAGTTGACGACGGTGATGCTTTGCGTCGCCTGGAAGCCGGTGGGCAGACCTTCGCTGGCGCAGTTGATGGCGCGCGGCGTACCGGCTTTGGCCGGATCGTCCCAGCTGTTGCAAGGGTCGCCGGTGTTGCTCAGGAAGCCGGTCGTGGGGCCGAGGAACTGCTCAAACAGCGCGGGAGCGCGGTAAGACGTGCCCTTGGTACCGCGCAGCGAGAGCCAGCTGGTCGGCGCCCAGACGGTGCCGAACTTGTAGGTCGAGTCCGAGCCATAGGACTTGTAGTCCGCACGACGCGCCGATGCATTGACCGTCAGCTCCTTGACCAGGGCCAGGTCCTTCAGCAGAGGCACTTCCACCTCGCCGAAGAAGTCGGTGGCCTGGTCGCTGCCGCGCGTAGGCGTGGACGTGGTCAGGTTGTAGAGGTTGCCGATCTGCGAGTCCAGCGCCGGGGTGTCGTCAATGGTGTTGCGGCGGAATTCCGCGCCGAAAGCAGCCTTCACTTCGCCGTAGGGCAGCTTGAAGAGGCCACCCGTCACCGAGGCGGTCACGACGTCTTCCTTGTACTTGGTCACCCCCGTCACGTCTTGGAAGACGTAGTTCACCCAGTCCTGCGGCAGTTGGCCGCCAATCACCCCAGGGGTCAGGGCCGGTGCGGCCACGCAGCCGGTTGCAGCGCCGGCGCAGGCAAAGCCGCTGCCGCTGGCGACGACGTTCAGGCTGTTCGCGAGGCGGTCCGTCAGGAAGGATTGTTGGGTGTACTTGCCCTTGCTTTCAGAGTGGACGGCCGTGAGGTCGTAGTCCCAGCCGGTCTTGGCGATAGCGCCGCGGATACCAACCGCGACACGGCCGAAGTCGACTTCCTGGCTGGAGGTGTCGTTGCCAAAGCCGATGAAGGCGCGCACGCCGACGTTCTGGCCATTGCTGGTGTTGACCGGGCCGGAGAAGGTGCTGTTTCTCAACTGGCCAGCCGGGATCAGCGGGCTGCCCTTGATGTAGTCCAGCGACAGCTGGCGGTAACCGACCTGCGAGGACTCGCGGCGATTCAGCAGCACTTCGTAGTACAGCTCGGCGTCACCAAACGCCTGCAGGTCGATGCCGCCCTGCGCGAACAGGTTGTGGTTCTTGACCGGGGAAATCAGCGAGCGGTTGAGCGTGCGCGGGTCGAAGGTGTCGCGGATGTTGGTGTTGGTGGTCGTGCCACCGCCAACGCCTTCATAACCTACCAAGCCGGTCGTGACGGCCGAGTTCGGGCGCCAGCGGTTGAAGGTAGTACCGGTCGCGCCCTGTGCAGGGACGCCAGCGATTGCGTTGGCGCCACTGAAGACGGCGCCCAAAGTGTTGATGGTCACGCCGTTGGAGCCTGTGCCCGTGATCGGGTAGCACTTGGGCTTGCCAGTCTTGGGGTCGATGGTGTCACCGCTGCCCCATTCACCCACCACACCGCCCACGCTGGTGCGGCGGTAGTCGGTGTTGCAGGTGGTCCAGTCGCGGTCGCCCAGCGCGATGGCGGTCATCTCCAGGTAGTTGTACGACGCCATGAAGCGCGTACGGTCGGTCACAAAGCCGCCCGCAATGGAGAAGTTGTAGGCGTTTCCGCCGCCGTCCACGGGCGCGGAGACCGAGCCGTCGACGGTGATGGAGGTCAGGTCCTTCTTCGTGATGATGTTGATCACACCGGCCACGGCATCGGAGCCGTAGATGGACGAGGCGCCATCCTTCAGCACTTCGATGCGGTCCACAACGGCATTCGGCAGGGTGTTCAGGTCAGCTGCGCCAACCGAGCCTCGAGTGCCGGACGGCGCCATGCGGCGACCGTTCAGCAGCACCAACGAACGCGTCGGCGCGAAGCCACGCAGGCCGATGGTGTTGGCACCTGGGCCGCCGTCGGTGACGTAGCCACCGAAGGCGTTGTTGATCTGGCCCTGGCCGCCGGTCACGGCTGTGCCCTGCAGGACCTGCCCCGTGGAGCTGTAGCCTGCCAGCGAGGCGTCTTCAGTCTTGATGACAAGCAGCGGTGCAACGGTGCTGTAGTTGTCGCGCTTGATGCGCGAGCCTGAGGTGACGACAACCGCGTCCAGCTTCTGGACGGGTTCAGCCTTGGGCGCGGGAGTTTCTGCGGCGGTAGCCGGCTTGTTACTGTCGGCCGGGGTTTGTTGTGCTGCGACATGCTGCGCAAACAACAGGCCGAGAACCGCGAGGGCGACGGGTTTGTGAACGGGTTTGAAACTGGAGAAATGGGTGGGCATAAAAAGGGTCCATCAAGGGGGTGCGTTTCAAAGCCATCCGACACCCGGGTAGGGCGGCGCAGCCTGCGGCTCGTCAACGACTTCGATGCTAGGGGGTGGGCTTAGTTACATGTGACCTTCAGCACGCACCTAGGGTCATTACCGATCCGTCCGGACCACGCGGCGTGACAGCAACGTTGCGGCCAACCAACAAGTGTGTCTCGCGGCTAACGCTCTGTGCCCCTGGCGTCTACCTAGCGGGGCAGCACGGATCCGTGTGGGGAAAATAGACATAAACCTTCGCATATTACGAACTCACAAAACGAAGGCGGCGAAATCAAACTGACTTGAATCTCGCCGAAACCCGTTCTCTTACTGGGCAGACAAATATTCGCGCCTGGTTTCTTACTGAGTTGAAAAAATACGTTGCTGGCGCCGAAAATACGGCCATGAGCCCTGACCAAGCCACTGCGACCCCCGATCTGTTGTTCGCCCTGCTGCCCGACGGCGGCCTCGCGCCTGACGGCCCCGACACGTTGGCGCCGCTGGCCGCGGCCCTGCACGCCCAGTACCCGAACGCCGCGACGCTGTCACTGCACCCGCCACTGCGTGACGCCGAGGGCCGCTGCCGCTGGTGGGCGGATGACACGCCCAGCCTGGAAGGGGTGGAGGCCGCATTGCCGCACTTGATCGGGCGGCTGCGCCTGGAGGCCGCCAAGCTGGGCCTGGCCTGGGAGCGTGTTGCGCTGGCCGGCGTGGGTGACGGCGCGCTGCTGGCGCTGGAGGCCGTGCAGGCGGAGCCGGCCCTGGTGGGCCGCGTGCTGGCCTTTGCCGGCGGCTATCTGTCGCGGCCCGAACACGCGCCGCAGGATGTCTGTGTGCACCTGCTGCACGGTCTGGCGGACCAGCGCTTCCCCTATCGCCATGTCGTCGACGCGGCCCAGGCCCTCGTCGACCTGGGTGCCGACGTGACGGCCGATGTGCTGCCCCACCTCGACCACGGTTTGCACCCGGCGCTCATCGCCAAGGGCATGGAGCAGCTGCGCACCTTCATCCCGGCAAGGCTGTGGCGGGCGGCGGTCGTCGCAGCTCAGGAGAGCGAAAGGTCGGCGAGCTGATGCGCCACGCTGCGCCGGTGATGTCGACCGGCCACAGTCGCCGGCCAGCCGGCGCCGCGACGCTGAGGGCTCAGTCGAGCACCACCTCGGTTCGCACCACCCCTGCCCGCTCCGCGCTCGCACTGAGCGCCAGCCGCGTGCCGACCGGCGCACGCACGACCCACTCGGCCACGGCGCGGTCGTCGGTGGGTTGCTTGTTGGCCAGGAAGGCGAGCTGGCTCTGCTTGGGCGCATGGCCTTCCAGTTGCGGCCCTTCCATGCGCTCCTTGCCGCTGACCAGGCTGATGGCCGGGTCGCCGCTGGGCAGGTGCAGCTCAAACATCACGCCGCGCACCGTCTTGCGCTCCAGCGCGCGCTGCGTCACATAGGCCGGCAGGTAGCCAGAGTTGGCCACGGCCAGGCGCACGCGCCACATGTCGGGGCCGAGCGCGCGCACCTCGGTGCGGATGAGTTCCAGCTTCGGCAGGCTCATCGCGATCTGCGTCATCCAGGCCGGGAAGCGCGCCGCCTCACGCTCGCGAAGGGCGGGCGGCGGGTTGCGCCAGTAGTTCATCTTGTCCCAGCCGCCAATCTCCACAGCGCCCAGTTGCGGATGCTGGAAAGGCGTCCATTCCACATGCGCCTTGCCGCCGCACTGCTCGTCGCTCCACTTCAGCAGCTTGAGGTCATCCTCCACCGAATGCTGGCGGTACCAGTCGATCCACTGGTTGTCCTCGACGCCGGCCTCTTTCTTGGGCGACCACAGCTCCACCACCCAGAACAGCGCGCCCAGGTGCTCGTAGACCCAGTCCTGCGTGCCGGTGATGACGTCCTTGGGGTGGTAGCGGAAGTCCTCGTAGATGCTGATGGCCGGGTAGCCGGTGTGCTTCTCGCCCAGCGCCGAGAACTGCTGGAACAGCCACAGGTCCTCGGGCGTCATGTCCTTGTCGCTGCGCGTGCCGCAGGGGCGCAGGATGACGCCGCTGTGGGTGTGGAAGCTCACCGCCGCGCCAATGTTGGGGTGGCTGGTGATGAACTCCACCATCGCCCGCACCTCGGGCTCGCTGGTCGGGTAGGGGCCGGCGCCGAGCTGCTGGAACTCCTGCCGCCATTCGCCGGGGAAGTTGCGGTTCAGGTCCAGGCCTTCGCGGTCCGAATTGACCTTCACGGTCAGGCCGTCGTGGTGCTTGATGAAGCCCTCGGGGATGAGGCGGTAGTACTCCCCGCCATGCTCGCCGGGCTCGCGCGCGACCATCAGCCGCGGGTCGGCGGCGTGTCGCTTGTAGCCGCCGTGCGGGTCGGGCACGCGCATGGTCAGGATGCGCCCGTCGCCGTCGATGTCCTCCACGGTCAGGCCGTCGACCGGCTCCTCCGTGTAGGGGTAGGCGCGCGTGGAGCTGCGGATGTGGCGCGGCCGCTCGGCCAGGGCCAGCTCGGCGCCGTCAGGGTTCAGGCGCGGCACGATGTAGAGGGTGCGCGTGTCCAGCAGGCGGTTGATCTGCTGGCTTTCAGCCGACGTGCCGCCGTGCTGCGTCAGCAGCTGATGCAGGTAGTACAGGCAGGTGGTGGACGCCGTCAGCTCGGCCGCGTGGATGTTCCCGTCAAGCCACAGCGCCGGCTTGTCGATGTCCATGCCGCTGGCCAGGTTGGTGACGACGACGACCCAGATGTCGCGGCCCTCGTAGCTCTTGCCGATGGCGCGCACCGACACGAGGTTGGGGCGCGCGTCGGCATAGGCGAACAGCAGCGCCGTCAGCTCGTCGTAGCGGTAGAAGTGGTCGAACCGGGGGTTGGGCAGGGCGACGGGCATTTGGCTGGCTTGGGTGGGATGCCCCCAAAAACTAGGGGCCTTTGTAGTGGCGCGGATTGTCCGAACTCGCCCTCCGGCATCTGCCAGGGTTTGCCCCGACCTTTGCCCTTTATTGACCCTTGAACAGCGCCTGGAACTGCCGCGACACCGGCAGCTTCTCGTCCCGGCCGCGCAGCGTGACCACCATCGTCCCTTCGTCCACGCGGATGGCGCGCGCGAGGCAGCGGCTGTTGACGAGCACGCTGCGGTGGATCTGCCAGAACTGCTCCGGGTCGAGCTGGGTCAGCAGCTCGCGCAGCGGCGTGCGGATCAGCGCCTCGCCGCCCGTGTGCACCACGCGGGTGTAGCGCGCGTCGGCCTCGAAGTAGATGACGTCCTCGGGCGGGATCAGCTGCACCTCGCGGCCCACGCTGGCCTGGATGGGGCGGGCCATCGGCCTGTGTTGGACCAGGCCCGCCAGCAGGCGCTGCAAAGCCGCCGTGTCGGGCGCCGGCTTTGCGAGCCGCGCGCGCAGCTTGGCCAGCGCCTGGGCGAGGCGTTCGTCGTCGATGGGCTTGAGCACATAGTCCACCGCCCCGGCATCGAACGCGGCCAGCGCATGGTCGTCAAAGGCAGTCACGAAGACGATCAGCGGCGGTGCGGCCAGCGCCGAGAGCCGGCGCGCCACCTCCAGGCCGGTGAGGCCGGGCATGCGGATGTCCAGGAAGGCGATGGTCGGCTCGTGCGCCAGGCAGTCGTCCCAGGCATCGGCGCCATTGGTGCTGGCGGCGACGAGCTTCAGCTCGGGCCACAGGCGGGCAAGCGCCGCGCGCAGTTGCTCGCGGGGCGCTTCCTCGTCGTCGGCGATCAGGGCGGTGATGGGGTTCATGGCATCAGCGTCAGTGTGGCGACACAGCCGGGGGCGGCGTCGGCCAGGGTCAAGGTGCAGGCGGGGCAGGCCTGGGCAAGGCGGCGGCGCGTGTTGGCCAGGCCCACGCCATCGCTCCAGCCGGGGGTCAGGCCGGGGCCGTCGTCGCGCACCGTCAGCACGAGTCGGTCTTCGTCGCGGCGGCCGGCGATGGCGATGCGCCCGCCGCTCAGCTGCGGCTCGATGCCGTGGGCAATGGCGTTCTCCACCAGGGTCAACACGAGGCCCGGCGGCAACTGCAGGTCTGCGTCAGCCGGCACGTCGATGCTGAAGTCCAGCCGCGCGCCCAGCCGCGCCTGCATGATGGCCAGGTAGCGCTTCACCATCTCCATCTCGTCGGCCAGCGGCTGCAGCTCGCGCTCGAACATCGGCAGCGTGGCCCGCAGATAGGCCGTGAAGTCGCGCAGCAGCGGCGCGGCGCGGCGGTCGCCGGTCTCCACCCAGTGCTGCAGCGAGGCCAGCGTGTTGAAGAGGAAATGCGGCTGGATCTGCGCCGCCGCCAGGCGGGTGGACAGGCGCAACGCGGCGTCCTGCTCGGCCAGCTCGCGCAGCCGCGCTTCGATCTGGTCGACACGGTAGATGGTCACGATCCACCAGCCCGACAGCACGGCCGTCAGCACCGCCAGCAGCAGCGGCGTGCCGCCGACCACCTGCTCGCGCCAGCCGGACTTGATCAGCGGCAGGGTGACCAGCGCGAGCACCACGGCGGCGCCGTAGCAGGCCAGGTTCAGCCGCTTGCGGGTGGGCGAGCGCCAGAGGGCATGTGCGACTGCGAGCGACGCCCAGGCGGTGATCAGCACGCCGGACCAGATCACCGGCCGCATGCCCCGTGGCATCTCGTGGGTGAAGATGGCCATCAGCAGCACGGCGTTGCCGTAGACGTAGTGGTCGATGGCATGGGGCCAGGGCCGACTGCCGGCGCGCGCCATCTCCTCCGCCGTGAACACCCGCTGCGAGCCGGGATAGAGCAGCCAGCGCACCCAGTCCGGGAAGCGGCGCGGGCTCTTGGGGGTAGGTTCGGATGCCATGGAGCGCAGTCTAGGAGGCCCCCCGGCCGGCGGTGGGGCCGTGCGGCGAATGGCGGGCCTGGATGCGTGAACGGCAGGGAGGCTGTCTAGACAAGTGCGGTGCAAGAATGCCGGCATGCCCTGGATTTCACTTGACCTGCAACGCCGCAGCCATGGCGTGGCCGTGCTGACGATGAACCGGCCCGCCGTGTTCAACGCCTTCGACGAGACGCTGATCGCCGAGCTGGACGCGGCCTTCGCGCAGCTGGGCAGCGACGACAGCGTGCGCGCCATCGTGCTGGCGGGCGCCGGCAAGCACTTCAGCGCCGGCGCCGACCTGCAATGGATGCAGCGCGCCGCTGCCGCGTCCGAAGGCGACAACCTCGCTGATGCGCGGCGCTTCTCCGCCATGCTGGCGCGCATTGCCGAATGCCCCAAACCGACCATTGCGCGCGTGCAGGGCGCGGCCCTGGGCGGCGGCGTGGGGCTGGTGGCGGCCTGCGACATGGCCGTCGCGTCGGAGGCGGCAAGCTTCTCCGTCAGCGAGGCGCGGCTGGGCATCCTGCCCGCCGTCATCGGCCCGCATCTGGTCAATGCCGTGGGCCTGCGCGAGGCGCGGCGGCTGGCACTGACGGCGGCCCGCTTCGGTGCGGACGAGGCCTTGCGCCTTGGTCTCGTGCAACGCGCGGTGCCGGTCGACGGCCTGGATACCGCCGTCGACGCCTTGGTGACTGACCTGCTCGCCTGTGGGCCGCAAGCTCTGGTCGAGATCAAGCAGCTCTACGCGAGCCTTGCGCCCGGCGCCGTCACGGCCGAGGTGCGCGAGCTGACCGCACAGACGATTGCCCGCGTGCGCACCACGCCCGAAGCCCGCGAGGGCTTCGCGGCCTTTCTCGCCAAGCGCAAACCGAACTGGACACCTCCCGAATGACCCTCGACAACGCCCGCATCCTCGTCGTCGGCGCCGGCCTGATGGGTGCCGGCATCGCCCAGGTCGCCGCCCAGGCCGGCCACGAAGTCCTGCTGTTCGACGCCCGCGCCGGCGCCGCCGAGGCCGCCAAGGCCAAGCTCGCGCAGACGCTCGGCGGCCTCGTCGACAAGGGCAGGCTGACGAGTGAAGCCGCGCAGGCTGCGCTGGCCCGGATCACGCCGGTGGACGCGCTTGCGCCGGTGGACCTCGTCATCGAGGCCATCGTCGAAAACCTCGACACCAAGCGCGCGCTGTTCGCCGAGCTGGAGGCGCTTCTGGCGCCCGAGGCCGTCATCGCCACCAACACCTCGTCCATCTCGGTCACGGCGCTGGCGCGCGGCATGAGAAAGCCCGAGCGCCTGGTGGGCATGCACTTCTTCAACCCTGTGCCGCTGATGAAGCTGGTCGAGGTCGTCTCCGGCCTCGGCACGTCACCCGATGTCGCGCAGGCCGTCTTCGACCTCGCCGGCCGTTGGGGCAAGACCGCCGTGCACACCCGCTCTACGCCTGGCTTCATCGTCAACCGCATCGCCCGCCCTTACTACGCCGAGGCGTTGATGCTGTTGCAGGAGCGCGCGGCGACGCCCGAGTTGATCGACGCCTGCCTGCGCGCGGCAGGTTTCCGCATGGGCCCCTGCGAGCTGATGGACCTGATCGGCCACGACACCAACTTCGCGGTGACGAATTCGGTCTTCGCCGCCAATTTCTTCGACCGCCGCTTCACGCCGTCGCTGGTGCAGCAGGAGCTGGTCGACGCCGGTTATCTCGGCCGCAAGAGTGGGCGGGGCTTCTATCGCCATCCCGAAGGTGCACCCGCCCTGCCCATCATCAGCATCGCGCCGCCGCGCGCCGGCCGGGTCGTCGTGCATGGCCGCGGCGCGCTGGCCGAACGCTTTGTCGCCAACCTGCCCGAGGCGCTGCGCGAACTGGACAGCGACTGGATCGGCATGACCGCCGATGGCTGCCAGCTGCGCCTGACCGATGGCCGCCGCGCCGCCGAGTTCGGCCCGGGCACGGCCGTCTTCGACCTGCCGCTCGCGCCGGTCGGCGATATCGCCTACGCGGGCGACTCCGCCGCCGCCGCCTGGCTGACCCGATTGGGCCTGGTGCCGCGCGAAGTCGCAGACCTGCCCGGCCTCGTCGTCGCGCGCACGATTGCGATGCTCATCAACGAGGCAGCCGACGCGGTGCAGCAAGGCGTCTGCGACGAGGCCGGTGCCGACGCGGCGATGAAGCTCGGCGTCAACTATCCGGCCGGACCGTTTGAATGGCTGGCCTTCTGGGAGGCCGGGCCTGTCGCCGCACTGCTTGATCGGCTCGACCAACACTACCGAGGCGAGCGTTACCGCGTGTCGCCCTACCTCAAATGACCCACGCATTCATCTGCGACGCCGTTCGCACGCCCTTCGGCCGCTACGGCGGCGCGCTGTCGTCCATCCGCGCCGACGATCTCGCCGCGCTGCCGATCAAGGCGCTGATGGCGCGCAACGCGCACGTCGACTGGGCGGCGGTGGAAGACGTCCTCTACGGCTGCGCCAACCAGGCCGGCGAGGACAACCGCAATGTCGCCCGCATGGCGGCGCTGCTGGCCGGCCTGCCGGTGGGCGTGCCCGGCATGACTGTGAACCGCCTGTGCGGCTCGGGCCTGGATGCAGTCGGCACGGCCGCGCGCGCCATCCGCGCCGGTGAGGCCGGGCTGCTGATCGCTGGCGGCGTGGAGAGCATGAGCCGCGCGCCCTTCGTCATGCCCAAGGCCGAGAGCGCCTTCAGCCGCGCCAACGCGATCTACGACACCACCATCGGCTGGCGCTTTGTCAACAAGGCGATGAAGGCAGCCTACGGCGTGGACGCCATGCCAGAGACGGCCGAGAACGTGGCGGCCGATTTCGGCATCGAGCGTGAGGCCCAGGACCGCATGGCCCTGGCCTCGCAACGCAAGGCCATCGCAGCGCAGCAGCGCGGTTTCTTCGAGCGCGAGATCGTGCCCGTGAACGTGCCGCAGAAGAAGGGCGAGCCGCTGCGCGTGTTGCTCGACGAGCACCCGCGCGAGACCAGCATCGAGGTGCTCGCCAAGCTCAAGGGCATCGTCAGGCCGGACGGGGTCGTTACGGCCGGCAATGCCAGCGGCGTCAACGACGGCGCCTGCGCGCTGCTGCTGGCCAGCGAGGCCGAAGCCGCGCGCCATGGCCTCACGCCGCGCGCGCGCGTCGTCGGCATGGCCACGGCCGGCGTGGCGCCGCGCATCATGGGCATCGGCCCGGCGCCGGCCACTCGCAAGGTGCTGGCGCTGACTGGCCTCACGCTCGCGCAGATGGATGTCATCGAGCTCAACGAAGCCTTTGCGGCGCAGGGCCTGGCCGTGCTGCGCGACCTGGGCCTGGCGGACGATGACGCCCGCGTGAACCCCAACGGCGGCGCTATTGCGCTGGGCCACCCGCTCGGTGCCAGTGGCGCGCGGCTGGTCACGACGGCGATCAACCAGCTGGAAGTGACCGGCGGCCGCTACGCGCTGTGCACGATGTGCATCGGCGTGGGGCAAGGCATTGCCCTCGTCATTGAAAGAGCCTGATGGCCTTGATCAGGCTTACTCGAAGAAGAGTCGGCTGATGCCCTTGACGCTCACCAGGTTGCCCGGGTTGCTGGTCTCGTTGAGCACGCCGCTCATGCGCTTGAGCAGCCGCGGACTCTTCTTGGCGCGCCAGATCAGCAGGTCCGCCAGCCATGGATGGGCGTTGACGCGATTGGCGCGCTCGTAGAGATCGAACTTGGGCTTGAGCGCCGTCAGCCCGGCCTCGTAGGCCGCGCGCGCGGCGGCATCGTCGGTGTGGGCCAGGATGGCATCCGCCGCCAGCATGCCGGTCTCCATCGCCTTGCCGATGCCTTCGCCGGTGAAGGAGTAGGTCGAGCCCGCCGCCTCGCCCGTCACCAGCAGGCCGGGCCGCGACCACTTCGCACCCGTCAGCGTGCAGCGCAGCGGCGCGCCCTTCAGTTCGCCCACCAGTTCGCCCACGCGCATCAGCTCGGCCGCCGGCGCGTACTTCTCGACGAAGGCATCGAAGATGGCGCGCAGATTGACGTCCTTCTTGACGCCCTTGCCGCCACCCAGGTCGCGGTGGCTGTTCGTCACGCCGACGCCGATGTTGAAGTGACCATCCGGTGCCGGGAAGATCCAGCCATAGCCCGGCTGCACCGCCTTGTCCCACACCACTTCGAGCGCCTTGATCTTGCCCACCATCTGCGGTGCCTTCACGTAGCCGCGCAGGGCCACGCCGCTGGGCGTGTGCCGCTCGCACATGCCGGCGGCGGTCAGCGCCTTGGGCACGGCACCCGTCGCCAGCACGACCCAGCGCGCCGCCACCTCGACGATCTCGTCGCCGCGCTTGAGCCGCGCGCCGACGACACGGCCGTCCGCCTCCAGCGGCGCCTCGAAGCGCGCCTGCTCGAAGCGTGCGCCGGCGTCGCGCGCCGCCTGCAGCAGCAGCGCGTCTAGTTCCTTGCGGGGCAGCACCGCCAGCGTGCCCGGCACGTCGATGCGCCCGCCGCGCGGGCCGATGCAGCCGACATGGGCCACGGGCTCGGCGCGCCGCATCACGTCATCCAGCAGCCCCAGCCGTGCCAGCGCCTTGTGCGCATCGGGAATCAGGCCGTCGCCGCAGATCTTGTCGCGGCCTTGGTGGTGCTGGTCGATCAGCAGCACCTCGATGCCGGCCTGAGCCAGCACCCGTGCGCAGGCGCTGCCGGCGGGGCCGGCGCCGATGATGAGGACGTCAACAGGCATCGATTGAAAACTGGGTTGGCAGGTGGCCGATTGTCGGGCAGCGCCGGATGGCGGAGCTTGGCGGTTTGGAGCCCCGAAGGAACAAAGAAAAAGGGCGTCTTTCGACGCCCCTTGGACCCGTCCTAGCCGGCCGTCAGAACTTGTAGGCGGCCTGCAAGTAGTAAGTGCGGCCCAGCGGGCTGGCATAGCGCGGGTCGTACCCGAGCTGATGCGAGCCGGTGTTGCGCAGCGACAGGGGCGGCTTCTCATCCGTGAGGTTGCTGATGCCGAAAGTCAGGTCCAAGCCCTTCATCGCCGTCCACTTCGTCTGCCAGTCGAAGGTGTAGTACTTCGGCACATCCAGCGCGGTCGGGATGCAATCCACACCGTCGTCCACGGCGCAGTTTTCCTCGTCGTGGAAGATGTCCTTGTAGCCACTGCGGAAGTTCATGGACACGCTGTTGGTGACGGTCCCCATTTCCATTCCCAGTGACGCTGAGATGACGTTGCGGAAACTCACCGCAGCGTTGCTCCCGTAGCGGCCCAGGCTCGTTTCCCATTGGTTGCTCGTGCCCGGCAGTGTGTAGCGCGACTTGAGCAGGTGGGTGCCGCCGATACGGGCCGTCATCGTGCCCATGTCGAACGTGGTGCGGCCGCGGAGATCCCAGTCGAGGCCTTCGTTCTGCACGCGACCAATATTGACCGGTACTTGATTGATGGCCACGTAGGTCAGGTTATTGGATGACTTGAACTTGGTGGTGAACGAGCTCAGGTAGGTCGCAGGGTCTGAGAAGTACAGCGCTTCGTCGGGCCGCTGCACTGCGTTCTTGATGCGCACGCTCCAGAAGTCCAGACCCACCGACATGCCCGGGCTAGGCTCAAACACTATGCCGACGGTCCACTGCTTGGACTTCTCGGGCTTCAGGTCAGGATTGCCGCCGTTGAAGACTTCGTGCTGGTTGTCGGTGCAGACATAGCCCTTGCCGAAGTAGCCCAACGGGTCGTATGCCCCGTTGAACGGGCACTTGTAGCTGCCACCGGTGACGCCGAAGTCCACCTGCGGCTGGGCGATTTCCACCATCGAGGCGAGCCGGAATCCGGTGCCGTAGGACGCGCGCATCACCAGTTCCTTGGTGGGCGAATAGCGGCCGCTGACCTTGTAGGTGCCGGCGCGTTGGCTCGTGCCGTAGTCCTTGCCGTCAATCTTGTTGGACACACCGGAATAGTTGTCGAAGCGTGCCGCGCCGGACAGCTCCAGCGTCTTGGTAATGGGCATGACAAGTTCTGCGAACACGCCTGCGCTCTTGCGGCTCAGGTCGTACTCGGCCTGTGGGTCGTCAAAGAGGATCTCGGCATTGGCCACAGCCTTGTTGGCACGCAGCTCGAAGGAGCTGGTGCGGACATCGGCTCCCAGGCCCAGCATGGCAGCGCCGCCCGGAAGCTGGAAGACCTCACGCGACGCATTGGCTTGAACGCCGACCATCTTGATGGTCGTGGTGTTGTAGTTGCCGATGTACTGGGTGCTGCGCAGCGCGTCGAGTTGCGCTTGCGGCATTGTCCCCAGCGTGTATGGGAAGGGATCGAACTGCTGCGCCTGGATGGCGGCGTTGAACTTGTCGGCCAACGGGAAGCCGCCGACGTAGTTCTGTGGCTGCTTTTGGGTCGAGTAGGTGAGCGACGCGGAACCGTCCCAGCCCGCGACCATGCCTTCGATCCCCGCCACAGCGTGCGTTGACTTGGCGGCGTAGTCGTAGGCGCGGTTGCCCATGTCGTACAGCCGGTACTTGACGTTGACCGATTGCATGTTGGCCAGTTGGGCCGCTGTCAGACTGGGCGCGATGTACTTGGCGAAGTAAGGATGGCTGGACGAAAGACCGAACTCTGCCGGATACGGTGCGATACGGGCCAGCGTACTGACGTCGGTGTAGGCCAATTCGCCGAACAGACGCAGGTCGGAGTTCAAGCGCAGCTGCGACGTTACGAACAGACTCTTGCGCTCCTGCTCCGGAGCGATCTCGACGGAGGTGGTGTAGTCGAAGAAGCACTGCCGACCAATAGCGACGTGGGCGGCCGGGCAGTTGCCGTTCGTTTCCAGATAGGGGCTGAAAGAGACGGTGCTGACCTGGTTCGGATTCTCTGTCGTTGGATTGAGATAACGCACGTCCACATTGGGCGGGATCGAGCGCGATGAGCCGTTGAAGAAGGTCAGCTGGCGGCCTTGCTGGTCCTTGAACTCGATGATGCCAGTCCTGGCGAAGTCGCGCTGCGAGGCCTTGAGCTGCCGCTGACGGTCGTAGCTGAGCGTTGCGAAGAGCGAGTAGCCGTCACGGTCGACATCACCCCAGCCCTTGCTGATGGAGAAGTTCTTTTGCCCACCGCCGCCATGCTGGGTCTTGGAGGCTCGGGCCGTGAAGGTAAAGGGCGCCGCGCCTTTCTTCAGGATGAAATTGACGACACCGGCAATGGCGTCCGCACCATAAAGCGCCGAGGCGCCGTCGGTCAGCACCTCGATGCGCTCGATGGCCGCAAGGGGAATGGAGTTCAGGTCGATGGTCGTGCCCGACGTGGCCGGTGCCAGGCGGCGGCCGTTCAACAGCACCAAGGTGTATTGCTCGCCCACGTCATGGATGGACGCGGTGGTAATGCCGCCGCCCCCGCCGCCCACCGAGTCCGCCGACACGGTGAAGCCCTGCATGACGGGCAGTTGTTGGATGAAGTCCGTCACGGTGGTGACGCCCGACTTCTCAATGTCCTTGCGCGAGAAGGTCTGCACGGGAACGGACGCTTCGGCTGCAATGCGCTTGATCGAGCTGCCGGTGACCTCGACGCGCTCGAGTTGGTCTGGCGTCGTCTGTGCAAAGGTAGGCAAGGCAATCAGCCCAAAGGCTACCGTGACAGCGGTAGAGAGCAGGTTTCGTTTGTGCATGTGAACTCCAAATGGGCCGATAGGCCATTGACACCGCGCGAGCCACCCGATCGGGCGTCTACACCCTCATTCCGCTATGGAATTCGCTGGATTGTCAGAAGGAGGAATGGTCGAGGACGCTCAGGGAAAGTCAGGGGGCGGCGTGCAATGGCGGGGTGCCCGGTGCGGCCGCAGGTCCTGGCGATCGCCAACTAACTCATAAGTGACTGATGGCACTTGATTTTTTTGCGGCGCTGCTAATTGGTGCGCGTCTTTTTCGTTTGTGCAAGCTCTAATCTGGTGAGCGGTTTGTGTCAGCAATGAGACAGCAATGTCCTTGTGGCTGCAAATTGCTGTGCAGATTCACGCTTCGATCTGTTGCGCTTGCGCTGGGTTCTGCGAACGCCGCGACGGCGACCCCTCGCGGCTTCAAGAGCTTCGGCAGAGTCCTGAGTCGTTGGCCAAGATCGTCCTCGTCGATTTGATGGCTCAGCTGCTTCTCGACCTCACGGTCGTGCAGAGGTAACTTGGTGAAGAACTCGACGAGTTGCTTGCGATTGAGTTTCCGCGGAGCAACGCCGGACCCTTGCGGTCTGGCCTTGCTAGTGAAACGAAGGCTTGCCCAAATCGATGCCAACCATGGTTACAGAGTCCATGATGACCTCCGCCACAAAGAAGAACACCCCGGAAACCTATGTCACCGGGGTGTTCAGGGCAAACATGAGATGGGGTGACCATCTCATCCGGCCCGCCGAGGCGGGCCTTGCGCCGTCGCCTTAGAAGCCGTAGGCGGCGCGCACGAAGAACGCGCGACCCAGCGGGTCGGTGTAGCGCGGGTCATAGCCACGCTGCGAGCGGGTGGACTGGTTCGAGAACGGTGGGTCCTTATCGAACAGGTTCTTGACGCCGATGGTCAGCGACGAAAGCTTGGTGAACTTGTACGTGGCCGATGCGTCGACCAGCGTGTAGGCGTCCACATCGCCGTAGAACGTTGCACCGCCCACGACGGTGGCGGCATCGTTTTGGTCGCGGTAGCCGCTCAGGTGGCGCATGCTGATGCGGGCGCCAAGCTTGTCAAGCGACCAGGCAGCGGCGAGGTTGTGCTTCCACTCGAAGACCGGGTTGCCATCGCTGTAGATGCCGACGTTTTCCTTGAACGGATCGCTCGGGTTGGTCTGGTACTTGTAGCTCTTCACGTACGTGCCGTCGTAGGCCAGCGCAAGCGCCCCCAGGCCGCCGAGCTTCAGGTTGTAGCCCGCCGAGAAATCGAAGCCCTTGGTCTTGATCTTGCCGATGTTGTCGTTGAGCTGAATGATGTAGCCAATGGCGGGGCTGTTGTTGTCCAGCCCGGAGCAGCGGTTCAGGGTGTTCTGGATGGCAACTGACAGTGTGTTGCAACGCACGAAGTTCGCGGCGTAGCGGGTCGGGTCGGCAATGATGGTGTCCAGCGGCAGAACATTGATCTGATCGCGCAGGTCGATGCTCCAGTAATCGACCGAGAACGTCAGATCCTTCATCGGCTCGAAAGCCGCGCCGATCGTGAAGGTCTTGGACTTCTCCGGCTTCAGGTTGGGGTTGCCGCCGTTTTGAACCTGAGGCTGCAGGCCGCAGTCGCGGCTTTGCACGCCACCCTTGGATGGGATGGCCTTGCCGGCCGAGTCGCACAGCACCGGGTCGTTCTTGGCGCCGGCAGAGAAGGTCACCGTTTGTGGCGCGTTCAGGTCATCCAGGCCAGGAGCCCGAAAGCCCGTGTTGTAGGAGCCGCGCAGCACGACTTCCTTCATGGGCTGGAAGCGAATGCCGATCTTGGGATTTGTTGACTTGCCTGCGTCCGAGTAGTCGTCGGTGCGGATCGCAAGCTGGATTTCGACGTTCTTCAAGACAGGCAGCAGCAGCTCGGCGCCATAGGCCTTGACCGTCCGGTCGCCGCTCTTGTGATTGATCGAGCGGCCGGCCGACGGGATATTGGTGACAACGTCGTCGTTGGTGTCGAAGCGGTAGTTTTCCTTGCGAACTTCGCCGGCCAGGGCGAGCGCGGCTGCGCCACCGGGCAGGTCGAACAGTTCGCGGCTGGCGCGCACGTCAAAGCCCTTGGTCTCGCCCGAGGCGAAGCCGAACACACCCTTGCGCTTGGCCTGCTGGATGACGGCAAGTTCGGCCGCAGTGGCGGCACGGAAGGGGTTGAGGTTGCCGGCGGCGACCTGGGCACGCACGAAGGGCACGCTCACGTAGCCGTCAACGGCTGCATCGTTTGCGGTGCTGCGCGACAGCATGGCGCCCAGGCGGTAGTCCCAGCTGGCGATGACGCCGCTGAGGTCAACGACCGCGCGCTTGGCTTCGGCATTGGCCTCGTTCGTCCGCGGGCCGGCGGGCACCATGCGCCAGCCGACGTTGATGGGCTTGGTCGTGTCCAGGTTGGGCACGCCGATTGGATAAGCCGGGTTGCCTGGGTTGATGGTGATGCCGGACACCGGATCCGGTGCCACGCGCGAGGTGTTGCGGTTTTCGGTCGCCAGGCCTTCGATCGTCAGCGTGTGGTCTTCGGCCAGCCGGAATGCTGCGCGACCTGTGAGCGTCGTCTGCTTGGTGTCGGGAATGATGTCGATCGTCGAGCTGAAGTCGAACACGCATGCATTGGCATTGCTCGGGTTCGGCAGCGACAGAGGCGCGGCGCAGCCGGGTGCGCTCGGGTTGAACGAGCGGCTCTCGCGGCCGGTCGGGAAGTCCGTGGACACCGGCACGATGAAGCTGCCAGTGAAGTTGCCCGGGAAGGTCGTGCCCGAGTTGCCGTTGACGCCGCGACTCGGGATGATGCCGGTCTTGCCGAAGTCGCGGTCCAGGGCATGCACGCCCTGCTGGCGGCGGCTGTCCAGCGATGCCCAGATGTTGAACTTGTCCTTTTCCAGGTCGCCAAAGCCGAAGGTGACGGAGGCGCCTTCCTTCTTGCCGCCTTCCTGGCGGGGCTTGCTTGCCTCGATGACGAACTGGCCGCCGCGGTAGTTGGACTTGGTGATGAAGTTGATCACGCCACCGATGGCGTCGGTGCCGTAGACAGCGGATGCACCGTCACGCAGCACTTCGACGCGCTCGATGACCGCAAACGGAATGGAGTTCAGATCGACGGCGTTGGCGTCGAAGGCGAACGAGGTCATGCGGCGGCCGTTCAGCAGCACCAGGGTCTTGTTGCTGCCCAGCGCGCGCAGGTTGGCGTAGGCGGCACCGCCAGTGCCGGAACCAATGGAGTTCGTGCCCGGCGTGCTGGACTGGCTGGCCGACAGCAACTCCATGATGCCTTCGACGCTGGTGACGCCTTGCTGGCGCAGGTCGTCGACCTTTACAACAGTGATGGGCAGAGCGCCTTCATCATTGATGGAACGCCGGATCGCGGAACCTGTGATTTCGACGCGTTCCAGCGATTGTTGGGCAAAGGCCGGTTGGGTAGCGGCTGCAAGACAGGCCAGCGCAGCTGCGCCGACGGCATGACGTTTGAACATTCATCAACTCCTAACGGTAAGGGCAAACTTGCCACCTGGTGGGTCGCAAGCGGTAGTCCAGCCCGGCGGTGTTGCCGGGAAGCGCGTGAGGAAGTGTGAGGAAAGTTTTCTGTACCGCTTTGCGGGTTCGTCCCAATTGAGCGGTCACTGGCCTCCGGAGTGCACCGTTTTTGGCCGATGCAAGTACAAACCCGGAGGCGCGAGCGGGCGGGCCGCCGCTGTTATGTGGCTCACGGGCAACAACGCGCGGTGGCGGTCCAGCATGAATATGCCGGAAAGCAACACTCCATCCCCTTCATTCGGAAGGGTGCGGTGCGTCGATGGATTCCCCGGCTGGCTAGCCGAGGCCGCCACCAGGCGTCAGGCGACCTTCACCCGCAGGCGCCACGCGTGCAACAACGGCTCCGTATACCCGCTCGGTTGCGCCTCACCCTTGAAAACCAGATCCAGCGCCGCCTGCATCGCCGCGCCTTCGGGGTTGGCGGTCAGCGGCAGGTAGGCCGGGTCACCAGCGTTCTGGCCGTCCACCACCCGGGCCATGCGCGTGAAGGTCTCGCGCACCAGTTCGGCGCTCACCACACCGTGGCGCAGCCAGTTGGCGATGTGCTGGCTGCTGATGCGCAGCGTGGCGCGGTCTTCCATCAGGCCGATGCCGTTGATGTCGGGCACCTTGGAGCAGCCCACACCCTGGTCCACCCAGCGCACGACGTAGCCCAGGATGCCCTGCACGTTGTTGTCCAGCTCCTGCTGGCGCTGTTCCGGCGTCCAGTCGGCGCTCGGGGCCACGGGGATGGTCAACAGCGCATCGAGCAGCCCGCCGCTTTCGGCCGCGAGGTCGATCTTCTCGAGCTCCTGTTGCACGGCGGCGACGTTGACCCGGTGATAGTGCAGCGCATGCAGGGTCGCCGCGGTGGGCGACGGCACCCAGGCGGTGTTGGCGCCCGCCCTGGGATGGGCGATCTTCTGTTCGAGCATCGCCGCCATCAGGTCGGGCATGGCCCACATGCCCTTGCCGATCTGGGCGCGGCCACGCAGGCCGCAGGCCAGGCCGGTCAGCACGTTGC
The DNA here is from genome assembly GCF_979253795.1 of Roseateles sp. AC306. Taxonomy (NCBI): domain Bacteria; kingdom Pseudomonadati; phylum Pseudomonadota; class Betaproteobacteria; order Burkholderiales; family Sphaerotilaceae; genus Roseateles; species Roseateles sp. AC306. Next base: position 28,945 of record NZ_CEEDEB010000011.1, on the reverse strand, counting down.
TGCGCTCGTAGGCGGTGATCCAGCTGGACGTCTTCATGTCGCCCTTGCGCAGCATCGGGCCGGCACGCATGGCGGTGTGCATCTCGTCGCCGGTGCGGTCCAGGAAGCCGGTGTTGATGAAGGCCACGCGGCTGGCGGCGGCGGCGATGCAGGCCTTCAGGTTGACCGAGGTACGGCGCTCCTCGTCCATGATGCCCAGCTTGACGGTGCTGTCGGGCAGCCCCAGCAGCTGCTCGACGCGGGTGAACAGCTCGGCGGCAAACGCGACCTCGGCCGGGCCGTGCATCTTGGGCTTGACGATGTAGACGGAGCCCGTGCGGCTGTTACCCCGGCGCTGCAAGTCATGCATCGCGATGGTCGTCGTGACGACCGCGTCCATGATGCCTTCCGGAATCTCGCTGCCGTCGTCCAGCAGGATGGCCGGGTTGGTCATCAGGTGGCCGACATTGCGCACGAACATCAGCGAGCGGCCGTGCAGTGTGACCGTGCCGCTGCCGCCCGGCGCCGTGTAGACGCGGTCGGCGTTCAGGCGGCGCGTGAAGCTCTTGCCGCCCTTGGCCACCTCCTCGGTCAGCGTGCCCTGCTGGATGCCCAGCCAGTTGCGATAGGCGAGCAGCTTGTCCTGGGCATCGACGGCGGCGACGGAGTCTTCCAGGTCGAGGATGGTGGACAGCGCGGACTCCAGCACCACGTCGCTGATGCCGGCGGGGTCGCTGCGGCCGATGAGGGTCTCGCGGTCGATGCGCACGTCCAGGTGCAGGCCGTGGTGCACCAGCAGCAGGCTGCTCGGAGCGTCGGGTGAGCCTTGATAGCCGGCGAAAGTGCCCGCATCGGCCAGGCCGGTCACGTCGCCGGAGGCCAGCGTGACGGACAGCTGATCGCCTTCGATGCGGTATTCCACGGCCTGGCTGTGCGAGCCTTCGGCCAGCGGCGCGGCCTGGTCCAGCACCTGGCGGGCGAAGGCGATGACCTTGGCGCCGCGCACGGGGTTGTAGGCGCCGTCACGGGTCGCGCCGTCGGCTTCGGAGATGGCATCGGTGCCGTACAGCGCGTCGTACAGCGAACCCCAACGCGCATTCGCCGCGTTCAGCGCATAGCGCGCATTCAGGATGGGCACGACGAGCTGCGGGCCGGCCTGCAGCGCAAGCTCGGCGTCGACGTTCGCGGTGGTGGCCTGCACCTGGGCGGGTGGCTCGACCAGGTAGCCAATGCGGGTCAAGAAGCCGCGATAGGCCGGCATGTCGGTGATGGGGCCCGGGTGGGCCTCGTGCCAGGCGTCCAGCTCGACCTGCAGGCGGTCGCGTTCGGCCAGCAGGGCGCGGTTCATCGGCGCCAGCTCGTGGGCCAGCTTGCTGAAGCCGGCCCAGAACACATCGGCGGCGATGCCCGTGCCGGGTAGCACTTCGGTGTCGATGAAGCGGGCCAGGTCGGTGTCGACCTGCAGGCGTTGGCGGGTGGTGCGGCTGGCGGTGGACATGGGGCGGACTCCAGGCAGAAGAGCAAAACACGGATGCCGAAATCTAGCGCTCCGCCGTGTCGGGATTCCCTGTGCGGCACGCCATTCATCTGTGACTTGGACGCATGGATCGTGCCCGGAATGGCGTTCTTTGCATCGGCAACCCAGCACAATCAAGGCATGGACAAGCTCAAGCAGATCGAGTCCTTCGTGCTCGTCACGGCCAAGGGCAGCCTGACGGCGGCGGCGCAGGCCGAGGGCGTGGCGCCCGCCGTCATGGGCCGGCGGCTGGACGCGCTGGAGGCGCGGCTAGGCGTCAAGCTGATGCTGCGCACGACGCGGCGCCTGACGCTGACGGCCGAAGGCCAGGCATTCCTGGAGGACTGCCAGCGCCTCATCGCCGCGCTGGCCGACGCCGAAGCGGCCGTCAGCGCCGGCGGCCTCAAGGCCAGCGGCCATCTGCGCGTGACCGCCCCGGCCGGCTTCGGCCGCCGCCATGTCGCGCCGCTGGTGCCCGGCTTCCTGGCGGAACACGCCGAACTGAGCCTGTCGCTCAACCTCAGCGACCGCGTTGTCGACATCGTTCATGAAGGCTTCGACTGCGCGGTGCGCGTGGGCGACCTGCCAGACTCCAGCCTCGTCAGTACCCGCCTGGCCGACAACCGCCGCCTGTGCGTCGCCACGCCCGGCTATCTGAAGCGCGCCGGCACGCCCAAGCACCCCGACGACCTCGCGCGTCACGCCTGTCTGACGCTCAGCTCCGAAGCCAGCCAGACGCGCGGCTGGGCCTTCCAGATCGACGGCGCCGTGCAACACCTGCGCCTGAGTGCGCGGCTGGATTGCAGCGATGGACAGGTGCTGCACGACTGGTGCGTGGCCGGTCTGGGCCTGGCCTGGCGCAGCACCTGGGAAGTGGAGGCCGACATCGCAGCCGGCAGGCTGGTCAGCGTGCTGGACGACTTTGCCGCGCCACCCAACGGCATCTACGCGGTGTTCCCGCAGTCACGCCACCTGCCGCTGCGGGTGAGGTTGTGGGTGGAGCATTTGCGCGGGCACTACGGGCGGGCGGAGTACTGGCGGAGCTGAGTGGGGGCGCCGGGACGCGGCCGGACGCAATTGCTCCGTGTCCCCCGGCCGCTTCGCGACCTCCTCCTTGACCTGCGCAATTGCGCCCGACCACATCCCGGCTTGTCCACCAGCGGCTTTCGCGACGACAACCCAATGCAACGCCAAGCAGGAGGGCGGGTGGGCCTGATGCGCAGGTAAAGGAGGAGGGCCGCGTACCGGCCCGGTGGACTGAGCCCGGACTCAAACAGTCCTGAGGACTGTTTGTGCCTGGCGAAGGATCGGGCCGCTGGCCCGAGCAACGAAGCATCAGGTCCACCCGTCCTCCTGCGCGCATCCATTCCCGGCGGAAGTCAGTCCCCGAACTGAACCTTCGCCCGCTTGCCCACCCACGCGTCGAACTTGCCCGCATACGCCTCTTCCACCCGGTTGCGCTTGACCTTGAAGGTCGGCGTGATGAAGCCGTTGTCCACGGTCCATGGCGTCTTGATGAGGATCAGGGTGTCGAGCTGCTCGTGCGGGTCCAGCCGGGCGTTGACGTCTTCCAGGTGCTTGGCCAGCTCGGCCTGCAGGCCGACCGCATCGCTGGCGGCGCGCTGTAAACCCTGCGGCGACAGCATGGCAATGCCAAGCGGCTGGTTCAGGTTGGCGCCGGCCACGCAGCAGGCCTCGATGGCGGGGTTCATGCCCAGCTTGTCTTCGATGGGCGCGGGGGCAACGTACTTGCCCTTGCTGCTCTTGAACAGGTCCTTCACGCGGCCGGTGATGCGCACGCAGCCGTCGGCGTCCTGGCTGACCTTGTCGCCGGTGTGCAGCCAGCCGTCGGCGGTCAGCGCGTCGGCGGTGATGCCGGGCTCCTTGTAGTAGCCGATCATCAGCGCCGGGCTGCGCATCTGCAGCTCGCCGTTGGCCGGGTCGATGCGGGTCTGCACGCCGGCATAGGCCGGGCCGACGGTGCCGCGCTGGTTCTTGCCGGGCAGCGTCATGTGCGACAGCGCCAGGTTCTCGGTCATGCCGTAGCCCTCGTTGATGTGCAGGCCCAGCGTGGCGTACCACTCCAGGAGTGCCACCGGCATGGGCGCGGCGCCGCCGACGGCGATGCGGCATTGGTCCAGGCCCAGCGCCTTCATCACCTTCTTGCGCACCAGACCGCCGATGATGGGCAGGCGCAGCAGCTTGTTCATCTTCTGCGCCGGCATCTTGGCCTGCACGCCCTGCTGGAACTTGACCCACAGCCGCGGCACGCTGAAGAAGATGGTGGGCCGCGAGCGTTGCAGGTCGGCGGCAAAGGTCTCCAGCGACTCGGCGAAGAACACCTTGAGACCGACCTTCAGCCAGGCATGCTCGATGAGCACGCGCTCGGCCACGTGGGCCAGCGGCAGATAGGACAGCATGCGGTCGCTGGCGCTCATCGGGAAGCGCAGCAGGCCCTCGTTGATGGCCCAGGTGAAGGCGCCGAAGTTGTGCATCACACCCTTGGGGTTGCCCGTCGTGCCCGAGGTGTAGATCAGCGTGCAGAGTTCACTGGCGCCGCGGACGACCTCGCCCTTCAGCGGCTCGGTGCGGGCGCAGATGGCGTCCCAGCTCTCGTAGTTCTGCTTCACGTCGTCGGGCGACAGCGCGTAGCTGGCGCCGGGCAGGCTGGGCATGACGCCGGGCTTCATGCCCTCCCAGCCGTCCAGCTTGCCGATGAAGACGAAGCGCGCCTCGCTGTGCGTGAGGATCTGCGTGATGGTGTCAGCGGCCAGCGTCGGGTACAGCGGCACGGAAACATAACCGGCCATCCAGATGGCGAGGTCGCTCATCAGCCACCAGGCGCAGTTCTTGGACAGGATGGCCACCTTGGCATCGGCCGGCCAGCCCTCGGCGGCGCCCTTGGCCTTCAGGAAGGCGGCCATGCGGCGCACCTGGTCGCCCACCTGCGCCCAGGTGAAGTCGCGCACCTCGGTGCCTCCCATCGGTTGCGTCAGCGTCACGGTGCTGCCGGCAGTGCGCTCCCAGTGGTAGAGGCGTGGCAACGCGAGTTGGTCGGCGGCGATGGTGGCCATGGGTGTCTCCTGGGGGCTTCTTTTCGGATCCGCGAAGTTACCGCGCGGGAAAGGCCAGCCCCTACGGGTAAACGCTTTTTGGCGTGACGCGCTCCCCACATTCCGTAGAGCGCCCGCTCTAGAAACGCCGACGGCCGGCCATCAGTAGACGGTGTGGGGCGGGTCGCCGAGCAGTTCCTGCAGCAGCGCCCGGGCCTTCAGCAGCTCGCGGTTGATGCTGCGCGTGGACACATCGCGCAGCGTCGCGACCTCGGCGATGGACAGGCCCGCGAAGCCAATCATCTCGATCAGCTCGTAGAGGCCCAGGTCCAGCTCGCGCATGCGCGCCAGCGCCTGATCCAGGCCGATCAGGTCGACCGCCTGGCTCTGCACGGCGGCCACGTCGCTGGCGGCCGAGAGCGTCACCATGACGGCGTCGCCACCGCGCTTGTCGCGGCCGTCGGCGCGCAGGTGGTCGATGACGACCGAGCGCAGCACGCGGCCGACATAGGCGAAGAACTGGCCGCGCGTGTCACCCTGCAGGCCCTGCTGGTCGGCCATGCGCAGAAAGCCTTCATGCACGAGGGCCGTGGTGTTCAGCCCGGCAGCATGGCCGCTCTGCGCCAGGCGGATGCGGGCCACGCGCTTGATCTCCGGATAGAGCGCCGCATAGAGCTGCTGAAGGGCCGCCGCCTCGCCGCGCGATGTGCCGGCGAGAAGCTCGGTGATCGCGGGCGGGGTGACCAAGTCAGTCTTCCTGGAAGGCGGCGAGGGCGGCGGTGATGTCGGCCTCGCTGGCCTCGCGCTGCACCGGCGCGTCGGCGACCCAACCTTCGCGCTTCAAACGCGCCACCCATTGCCCGGCCTCGCGGCCTTGCTCAAAGCCGCTGCTCTGCAGCAGCAGGTCGCCGCTTGACGACAGCAGCTTGAAATAGAACTTGCCGTCCGCCTCGCGGTACTGCTTGAAGACCGGCAGCGCGGCTTTCTCGACCTTGGCGTGGGTGGTCACCGCAGTGGCCGTGTAAGGCCGCAGGCCCACCGCTGCGCGCAGCCGCTGCAGGAAGGGCGCAGCGATGGCGCGGGCCTTGGCGGCACCGGCCTGCAGCGTCGCTTCGAGCTGCTCGGGATTGCTCATCAGCGCCGCGTAGCGCTCGCGCATCGGCCCGATCTGCGCCTCGATCAGCGCGACCAGCTGCTGCTTGGCCTCGCCCCAGCCCAGGCCGGCGCGCAGCGCCGCGCGGAAGGCACTCCGCTGCTCGGGCGTGGCGAAGGCGTCGTAGATGGTGACGAGGGCCTGACCGTCCGGGTCCTTGGGCTCGCCGGGCAGCTTGCTGTCGGTGACGATGCGCGCCACCGCCTCCTTCAGCGCCGCGCTGCCGCCCTCGAAGAGCGGGATGACGTTGTCATAGCTCTTGCTCATCTTGCGGCCGTCCAGCCCAGGCAGCAGCTCCATCTCGGCTTCGGTCACGGCCTCGGGCAGCGTGAACAGGTCCTGGCCCTTGCCGAAGAGATGGTTGAAGCGCTGGCCGACGTCGCGGGCCATCTCGATGTGCTGGATCTGGTCCTTGCCTACCGGCACCTTGTGGGCGTTGAACAGCAGGATGTCCGCTGCCATCAGCACCGGGTAGCTGAACAGGCCCAGGCTGACGTTGGCATCGGGCTCCTCGCCGGCCGCCACGGCGGCGTCCACGGCGGCCTTGTAGGCGTGCGCCCGGTTCATCTGGCCCTTGGCCGTGACGCAAGTCAGCAGCCAGGTCAGCTCGGGGATCTCGGGGATGTCGCTCTGGCGGTAGAAGGTGACGCGCTCCGGGTCCAGGCCGGCGGCCAGCCAGGTGGCGGCGATGGCGCGGCTGGAGTGGGCGATGCGGTCAGGCTCGTCGCACTTGATCAGCGCGTGAAAGTCGGCCATGAAGAAGAAGCTCTCCACCCCCGCCGTGCGGCTGGCGGCGACCGCCGGGCGGATGGCGCCGACGTAGTTGCCGAGGTGCAGGGTGCCGGTCGTGGTGATGCCGGTCAGGACGCGTTGGGACATGGGACTGAAGCCAGAGAGTTCAGCCCGGATTGTGGCGTCAGCTGCGCTTTCTGGAGGGCGGTGCGGCCACTGACGCACGCCAGGTCACGGTGATGTCGAACTGCCGTGACACGGGCAGCTCTTCCTCGTAGCAGCGGTTCAGCAGCCAGTTCAGGCCGGCCAGCGTCACCTCGCGGCTGGGGATGTGCACGGAGGTGAGGCGCGGCGCGGCGAACTCGGCGCTGGGGGAGTCGTCGTAGCCCAGCACCGACACCTCGTGCGGCACCGAGACGCCCCGCTCCTGGAAATGCGCCAGCAGGCCGATGGCCATCTCGTCATTGGCGCAGAACACGGCGGTGGGCAGGCGCTTGGCGCCCAGCAGCACGGCGGCGGCGTCCCAGCCGGCCTGGTTGGAGAAGTCGCCAGGCACGGTCTGCACCTTGGACATGTCCAGCCCGCGAAGCGCCAGCTCGCCCATGAAGCCGTTAAGCCGCGCGACGTTGTCGGGCGAGGTCGTCGGGCCGGAGACAACGGCGATGTCCTTGTGCTTGTGCTGCAGCAGCGCGCGCGCGGCCTGCACGCCGCCCTGCACATGGTCGGCCGTGAAGCACTGCTCCTTGATGCGGTCGAAGTGGCGGTTCAGAACCACCACCTGCCGCGCCGCCGGGCCCAGGGCCTTGATGTCGTCATCCTGGATGGCGTTGGACAGCACGATGAGGCCGTCGCAGTCGCGGTCGAGCAGGAAGCGCATCGCGTCGTTGGTTTCCTTGCGCTCGTCCTCGATGCCCTCGCCGAAGGCCACCACCATGTGCAGGCCCTTGCCGCGCAGCACCAGGTCGATGACGCGCAGGATGGGCGTGTAGTAGGTACCGCGCAGGAAGGGGATGTAGACCCCGATCAGCTTAGACGTGCCATTGCCGAGGGACCGCGCCGCGTGCGAGGGGCGGAACTTCAGCTGCGCGATGACCTTGCGCACCCGCTCGGCCGTGGCCGGCGCGACGGAACCGTTTCCGCTGATGACGCGCGAGGCGGTGCCCACGCCCACGCCTGCCACTCTTGCCACGTCCTTGATCGTTGCCATTCGCCCTCTGCTCTCCGCTGCGCGGATTGAATCACAGGCGCTACAGCGGACAGATGGGCGTCGGGTCGGCCGGCTCGGGCAGGCGCGCCTGCTTGATCTTCTCCTTGCCGCTCAGCCCGCCGCCGACCGGCCACCAGGGCCTGGCTTCATGGGCGCTGAACTGGCAAGGGCCCGCCGGCCACGGGAAGGGCAGCCGGCCGGTGAAACCCGGCCAGGGCTTACCGTCGCCAGACGCAACCAGCACGTCGGCCAGGCCGGCGCCTTCGGTGCCTGGCTGCCAGGCGGCAATGAAGGCGTCGCTCTTGTTGGCAAGGTCGTTCACATACAGCGGCCGGCCGGAATAGAGCAGCGTGATGACCGGCCTGCCGCGGCCGGCCACGCGCTGCAGCACGGCCATGTCCTGCGGGTGGCGCTTGCTGTGGCGCAGGTTCTCGGTGAGGCGCACGTCGCCCTCGCCCTCGGCATAGGGCGTCTCGGCCAGCACCGCAATGACGGCGTCGAAGCGGGCCGGGTCTTGCTGGCTGCCCTCGGCATCGAAGACCACCTGCCCGGCGCCCAGGCGCTGGCGCAACGCGGCGAGCAGCGAGGTGCCCTGCGGATAGTCGGCATTGGTCGTGTCGCGGCCCTGCCAGGTCACGCTCCAGCCACCGGCCTGATGGGGCAGGCTGTCGGCCGCCGCGCCGACAACGAGCACGCGGGAGGTGGGCGGCAGCGGCAGCAGGCCGGACCTGTGCTTCAGCAGCACGAGCGACTCACGCACCGCGCGGCGCGCCAGTTCGGGCGCCTGCATGGCCTCCACCGTGGCGGGCACGGCCGTCGGCACCGACATGCTGAACTTGACGCGCAGGATGCGGCGCACGGCGTCGTCGAGTCGGGCCATGGGGATGCGGCCCTGCTCGACGGCGCGCACGGTGTTGGCGTGGAACGCTTTCCACTGGAAGGGCACCATGACGATGTCCATGCCGGCGTTGATGGAGTCCGGGCAGTCGTCATTCGTGCAGCCGGGCAGCTGGCCGATGCCGTCCCAGTCGCTGACGATGAGGCCGTCGAAGCCCAGGCGCTCCTTCAGCACGCCGGTCAGCAACGTCTTGTTGCCGTGCATCTTGCCGTGCGCGGTGTAGCTCGTCGTGTCGGTCCAGCTGCTGAAGGAGGCCATGGCGGTCAGCACGCCGGCATCCAGCGCGCCGAGGTAGCCGGCGCCGTGCACATTGGCCAGCTCTGCGGGCGAGGCATGGGCCACGCCCTGGTCGATGCCGCGGCGCGTGCCGCCGTCGGCGATGTAGTGCTTGGCGGTAGCCAGCACACCGCGGCCGTCCTTCAGGCCATCCTGCAGGCCTTCGACCGAGGCCTGGCCGAGCTTGCGCACCAGGGCCGGGTCGGCGCCGAAGCTCTCGTAGGTGCGGCCCCAGCGCACATCCTGCACGACGGCCAGCGTGGGCGCGAAGGCCCAGTGCAGGCCCGTCGCGCGAATGGCGCGGGCGGTGGCGCGGCCGATGTCGCGCACGAGGTCGGTGTTGCGCGTGGCGCCCAGGGCGATGTTGTGCGGGAAGAGCGTCGCGCCGCGGACGTTGTTGTGGCCGTGGACAGCGTCCGTGCCCCAGATCAGCGGGATGCCCGGCGTGGCCTGCAGCGCGGCGGCCTGCAATTGTTCGGACAGCGCGCGCCACTGCGCCGGCGTGGCGGCCTTGTCCATGCCCGGCCAACCACCGCCCCCGTTCAACACGGTGCCGATGCCGTAGTCGCGCACCTCGTCGGGCGTGATGGTGCGGATCTCGGGCTGGGTGATCTGGCCGACCTTCTGGCGCAGCGTCAACGTTTTCAGCGCGGCTTCGACGCGGGCTTCCAGCGCGGCATCGCGCCGGGGTTGCCGTGCCGGCCAGGCCTGCACGATGGGGTCGGTTTCGGCGGCGTCGGCGGCGGTGGCCAGCGCGAGCAGGCCGGCGAGCGCAGCAAGTGGGAGGAGGGGTGAGGTGCGGGTCATCGTGGTCTGGGCGGTCGGGGCCGCGACGGTAGGTGTTGGCTAAATGAAACGTCAACCCCCGGGCGACTGCGATTGACAAGCGCAGTAGACACGAATTAGATTTGCGTCGCGGTTGGAACCGGTTCCACTTTTGCTCCACTTCCAGGCCTGGCCAGCCAGGGAGTGGCAGTGAGAGCCGTCCAAACCAGCGAACAAGACGAACCAGGAGAAGACAAGAATGCCTCGCCAATCCCCGTGTGCCACCCCGCACGCCCTAGCGGCCAGCGCCACCTCGCGGCGCCTGCGCCTCACCCCCGTCGCTGCCATCTGCATCGGCTTCCTGAGCGCCTCGGCGCTGGCGCAGACCGCGCCCGCCACGGAGCAGAAGCTCGACACCGTCACGGTGACGGGCTTCCGCGCCAGCCTCGAGTCCTCGATCAGCACCAAGCGCAATGCCGACGCCATCGTCGAGGCCATCTCGGCCGAGGACATCGGCAAGCTGCCCGACGTGTCCATCGCCGATGCCATCTCGCGCCTGCCGGGCCTCACGGCCCAGCGTGTGGCGGGCCGCTCGTCGGTCATCAGCATCCGCGGCATGGCGCCGCGCTATGGCGTCACGCTGCTGAACGGCCGCGAGATCGTCAGCACGGGCGACAACCGCTCGGTGGAGTACGACCAGTTCCCCTCGGAGCTGATCAACGCCGCCACCGTCTACAAGACGCCCGATCCGAGTCTCTCGGCGCAAGGCCTCTCGGGCACGGTCAACATGAAGACGTTGCGGCCGCTGGACTTCGCGACCTCTCAGATGGTCATTGGCGGCCGCGTCGAGCGCAATTCCAACGGCTCGCTCAACCCCGAGATCTCCGGCACCGGCAACCGGCTGAGTGCCTCGTGGGTCACGCAGTCGGCCGACCGCAGCTGGGGCGCCGCCGTCGGTTTCGCTCATCTGGATTCACCCAACCAGGAGAAGCACTACAAGAGCTGGTGGTGGGCCAACACCAGCGTCTGGGGCTCGCCGCTGCCGGGCACGCCGGACGACTCGGTCGCGCTGCAGGGCTTCGAGATCGGCGTGGCGTCGTCGCGCCAGAAGCGCGACGGCCTGATGGCGGTGCTGGAGTACAAGCCCGGCAACGGCCTGCACAGCACGCTGGACCTGTACTACTCCCGCTTCAACCAGACCGAGTCGCGTCGCACGGTGATGTCGGACATGGCGGTCTGGTCGGGCGCCAGCTGGAGCGGGGCACAGACCACCGTGGTCAACGGCGACAAGCTGGTCACCAGCGGCATGGTCAACGACGTCAACCCGGTTGCGCTGACGACCTTCAACAAGCGCAAGGACGACATCCGCGCCATCGGCTGGAACAACGAGCTGAAGCTGGCCGACTGGACGCTGGCGGCGGACCTGAGCTGGTCCAAGGCCAGGCGTGACGAGCAGAACGCCGAACTGGCCGCCGGTGCGCCAGCGCGCGTGAGCCTGGGGCAGGTCAACATCGCCACGGGCGACGGCATCTCCACCTTTCACCCGAGCTTCGACTATGGCGACGGCAGCAAGGTCATGCTCACCGACCCGCCCGGCTGGGGGCGCGACGGCCGCAGCCAGTTTCCCAAGGTGCGCGACCAGATCAAGGCGCTCAAGCTCAGCGCCGGCCGCACATTCGAGGGCTTCTTCAACAGCATCGAGGGCGGCCTGGACTACTCCGAGCGCGACAAGGACATGAACCGCACCGAGGTCTACTACAACCTCAAGAACAACCGTGCGCCGGTGCTGATCCCGGCGAACCTGCTGCGCACGCCGACCGACCTGTCGTTCGCCGGCAGCCCCATCCGCATGGTCAATTTCGACGTGCCCAGCGCGCTGGCGGCGGGTCTGTACGACACGGCCCCTGCGGCCAACGACCAGGCGCCGGGTCGCATCTGGTCCGTGCACGAGAAAGTGACGGCGGCCCACGCCAAGCTGGGCTTCGACGCCGAATGGGGACTGCCGCTGCACGGCAGCCTGGGTGTGCGCGTGGTGCATGCCAAGCAGTGGAGCAACGGCCTGCTGTGGAACCCCAAGACCAACGCCAGCGACCCCACCACCGGCGGTACCAGCTACACCGACGTGCTGCCCAGCCTCAACCTGGCGGCCGACCTGACCGAGCGCACCGTGCTGCGCTTCGGCCTGGCCAAGGTGCTGGCGCGGCCCAACATGGAAGACATGCGCGCCGGCTTCTCCGGCATCACAGTCGGCGAGCAGGACCGCCTGTGGTCGGCCAGCGGCGGCAACGCCAAGCTCGAGCCCTGGCGCGCCGACGCAGTCGACCTGTCGGTCGAGCACTACTTCAGCAAGCGCAGTTATGTGGCGGCGGCGGCCTTCCACAAGCACATCACCAACTTCGTCTACGGGCAGTCGATTCCGTTCGACTTCACCGGCTTCCCGAACCCGACGCAGTGGGTGCCTTTGAAGAACATCGGCACGCTCAACACGCAGGCAAACGGGCAGGGCGGCATGATTGCCGGCACCGAGCTGAGCGGTTCGCTGGACGGCGGCCTCATCAGCCCGGCGCTGGACGGCATCGGCGTGTCGATGAGCTACTCCAACACGCGCAGTTCGCTGCACGAAGAGAACAACCCGAGCAAGCCGCTCGACGGCCTGTCGGGCGTGGCGACCAACTTCACCGTCTACTACGAGCGAAACGGGATCTCGGCCCGTGTCGGCAGCCGCCACCGCTCGCCGTTCGTCACCACGGTGCGCGGCACCTTCGGCGAGAACGTGCCCAGCATGATCCTCGGCGAGACCATCATCGATGCCCAGATCGGCTACGCCTTCGAGTCCGGCCCCTACAAGGGCTTGTCGCTGACGCTTCAGGTCAACAATCTGCGTGACCGGCCCTACCGCACCCGGGTGGGCATCTCGTCCGGTGCCAGCGATCCGAACTCGACATTGCCGGAGCGCTACACGTCGTACGGGCGTCAGCTGCTGCTCGGCGGCTCGTACAAATTCTGAACCTGACCCCATTTTTGTAGTTGCCTGAAAACCGCGCCGGCTTCGCTGCCGGCGCCCTCACATCCGAAGCATGAGCTCCAACACCGCCCCGAAACGCCAAGACTTCCCCGCCGACTTCCGTTGGGGCGTGTCCACCTCTTCTTTCCAGATCGAAGGCGCCGGCCGTGAAGACGGCAAGGGCGAGTCCATCTGGGACCGCTTCTGCGCCGAGCCCGGCCGCATCCGCGACGGCAGCAACGCGCTGGTCGCCTGCGACCACTACCACCTGTTCCCGCAGGACCTCGACATGGCGAAGCAGTTGGGCGTCAACGCCTACCGCTTCTCCATCGCCTGGCCGCGCATCCTTCCCACGGGGCGTGGTGCCGTGAACGAAGCCGGCCTGGCCTTCTACGACCGCCTGGTCGACGGCATGCTGGAGCGCGGCCTGGACCCCTGGGCCACGCTTTACCACTGGGACCTGCCGCAGGCGCTGCAGGAGCAGGGCGGCTGGTTGTCGCGCGACACCATCGCCGCCTTTGTCGAATACACCGACATCGTCACCCGTCGCCTGGGTGACCGGGTCAAGCACTGGATCACGCACAACGAGCCCTGGTGCTCCTGCATGATGAGCTACTGGGAGGGCGTTCACGCCCCCGGCGGCAAGAGCCTGGCGGACGGCATGCTGGCCTGCCACCACGTGCTGGTGTCGCACGGCCAGGCTATTCCCGTCATCCGCGCGAACTCGCGCGGCGCCGACGTCGGCATCACGCTGAGCCTGCACCCCATCACCGCCGCGTCCGGCAGCGCAGAGGACGCTGCTGCGCTGAAGCGCCACGACGGCCTGCGCAACCGCTGGTTCCTGGACCCGCTGTTCGGCCGCGGCTACCCGGCGGACACGCTGGAACTGCTCGGCGACGCCGCACCCACCGTGCTGCCGGGCGACCTGGATGCCATCGCGACGAAGACCGATTTCCTCGGTGTGAACTACTACTTCCCCGAGGCGGTCAAGGACGACCCGGCCGGTGGCCCCATGCGCGCCAGCCTCGCCGAGCGGGACGGCGTGGAGCGCACCGGCTTCGGCTGGGAGGTCTCGCCGCAGGGGCTCGTAGACCTGCTGACCCGCATCCAGCGCGACTACAACCCACCGGTCATCCAGCTGACCGAGAACGGTTCGACCTTTGAAGACGTGCTGACCGCCGACGGCCGCGTGCACGACAAGGAGCGCCTGTCTTATCTGCAGCGCCACCTGGTCGCGCTCAAGCAGGCGATGGATGCCGGCGTGCCGGTCAAGGGCTACTTCGCCTGGAGCCTGCTGGACAACTTCGAGTGGGCCGAAGGCTATCTGCGCCGCTTCGGCCTGGCCTATGTGGACTACGCCACGCAGCGCCGCATCCTGAAGGACAGCGGCCTCTGGTATGGCCAGTTCTTGAATGAATGATTAACGCGTTCAACCCCGCCACTGAAGGGGTACGAGCGGTTTCTAAATGAAATATTACAGGGTCCTCCCTCAGGCGCGCCGCGCCTGACCGGGCGACACTGCGCAGCGCCGCACCACAAGATTCGGAGACAAGATGAAGTTCCCCCGCCACGCCCTGGCCGCCGCCGTGTTCGCCAGCGCGGCCCTGCCCGCCTTCTCGCAAGCCCCGCCGAAAGCTCCGTTGAAGGCTGAAGTCATCCACTGGTGGACTTCGGGTGGCGAATCCGCCGCCGCCAAGACGCTGGCCGAGGCCTACAAGGCCCAGGGCGGCCTGTGGGTGGACACCGCCGTGGCGCTGGGCGAGCAGGCGCGCTCGGTGGCCATCAACCGCATTGCAGGCGGCAACCCGCCCACGGCCGCGCAGTTCAACACCACGCAGCAGTTCCGCGACATCGTCGACCAGGGCTACCTGAACAACGTCGACGACGTGGCCAAGCGCGACGGCTGGGACAAGTTCCTGCCCGAGACCGTGCTGCAGGCCATCAAGGTCAAGGGCCACTACTACGCCGCGCCGGTCAACATCCACAACATGACCTGGTTCTGGTTCTCCAAGGCCGCCTTCAAGAAGGCCGGCATCGCCGAGGAGCCCAAGACCTTCGACGAGCTTTTTGCCGCGCTGGACAAGCTCAAGGCCGCCGGCATCGTGCCGCTGGCCCACGGCGGCCAGCCCTGGCAGGACGGCATCGTCTTCACCGCCACGCTGGCCCATTACGGCGGCCGCGAGCTCTACCTCAAGGTCTTCCGCGACCGCGACTCCAAGGCCATCCTGGGCGAGGACTTCAAACGAGTGCTGCTCGCCTACAAGCGCCTGCAAAGCTACACCGACAAGGGCTCCCCGGGCCGCAACTGGAACGACGCCACCGCCATGGTCATCAGCGGCCGCGGCGGCGTGCAGATCATGGGCGACTGGGCCAAGGGCGAGTTTGCCCAGGCCAAGCAGGAAGCCGGCAAGGACTACGGCTGCGCCCCCGGCTTCGGGCCCAAGGCGCCGTACATCATCCAGGGCGACGTGATGGTCTTTCCCAAGACCGACAAGCCCGACCAGATCAAGGCCCAGCAGCTGCTCGCCAGCGTCATCACCCAGCCCGCCACCCAGGTCGCCTTCAGCATGAAGAAGGGCTCCATCCCCATCCGCACCGACGTGGACGTCAGCAAGATGGACATGTGCGCGCAGATGGGCGTGGCCGCGATGAAGGACAAGTCGCGCCAGCTCGGCAATGGCGAGATCTACATCACGCCGGACCAGAACGGCGCCTTGCAGGACGTGATCACCGCCTACTGGAACCGCAGCATCCCGGTCGAGAAGGTCCAGAAGGACATCGTCTCCGCATTGCGATGAGGCCCCTCGCCCACTCTCGCCGCGCTGAACGCGCGCGAGCCCGGTCGGTCTTGCAGACCGCGCAGCCGACGGAGCGGCTGCCCTTCGGCAGTCACAACGAGTCCTCAGGACTCGCCGTGTCCTGCCTCAGCCCCCGCGGGGACGGCGATGCTCGCGGCATCGAGCCGCAAGCACATCGCCCGACGGGCCGGCTTGGGAGCGGCCCGGCGCTCGGCCCGAAACACTTCAGCTGGCAACGATTGACATGAAGATTCGCTCCCTCGCGGCCTGGGGCGCCTTGCTGCCCCTGGCCGTCATCGTCGGCGTGGGCTATGTGGGCACGGTGCTATGGACCTTGCGCACATCCATGTCCAGCTCGCGCACCTTCCCGCGTGACGACTTCGTCGGTCTGCAGCAGTTCGAACGCCTGCTGGAGAGCGACCGCTGGCAGCTCGCCATCCACAACCTCGCCGTCTATGGCGCGCTCTACATCGTCGCGGCCATGCTGCTGGGCTTCCTGCTGGCCGTCTTCATCGACCAGAAGGTGCGCGGCGAGGGCGTGCTGCGCACGGCCTTCCTCTATCCCTATGCGATGTCCTTCGTCGCCACGGGCCTGGTCTGGCAATGGGTGCTCAACCCGGAAAGCGGCCTGCAGAACGCGATGCAGCAGATGGGCTGGAGCAGCTTCCAGTTCGACTGGATCGTCGACCAGGACATGGTCATCTACACCGTCGTCATCGCCGGCACCTGGCAAGGCGCTGGGCTGGTCATGGCGTTGATGCTGGCCGGCCTGCGCGGCATCGACGAAGAGATCTGGAAGGCCGCGCGGCTGGACGGCATTCCGACCTGGCGCGTCTACCTGTCCATCGTGCTGCCCATGATGGGCGCGACGCTGGCAACGGTCTTCACGCTGCTGGCCGTGGGCGTCGTCAAGGTCTTCGACACCGTGGTCGCCATGACCCAGGGCGGCCCCGGCATCGCCAGCGACGTGCCGGCCAAGTTCATCATGGACCACCTCTTCAGCCGCGCCAATCTGGGCCTGGCCTCGGCCGGCGCGGTCGTGCTGCTGTTGACCGTCCTCGCCCTCGTCGCGCCGCTCGCCTACGTGCGCAGCAGGCAGGCCGCGAAGGGAGGCCATTGATGGCCAAGCGCAAAGCGACCGCCCGTTGGGCAAGGGTCGGCGTCTACGCCTTCCTGCTGTTCGCCGCAGCCTTCTTCCTGCTGCCGCTCTACATCATGCTGACGACGTCGTTCAAGAGCATGGACGAGATCCGCCTCGGCCAGATCTTCGCCCTGCCCTCGGCGCCGTCGCTGGACGCCTGGCGAGCCGCGTGGAGCGAGGCCTGCACCGGCGTCAGCTGCGAGGGCGTGCGTGGCGGCTTCTGGAACTCGGTGGCCATCGCCGTGCCGTCCATCGTGCTGCCCATCCTGCTTGGCGCCGTCAACGGCTATGCACTGAGCTGGTGGAAGCCCAAGGGCGGCCAGTGGCTGTTCGGCATCCTGATGATGGGCGCCTTCATCCCCATCCAGGTGATGATCTATCCGCTCGTCAAGCTGGAGGCGGCCATCGGCATCTACAGCAGCCTGCCCGGCATCGTCGTCGTGCACCTGGTGTTTGCGATGCCCATCATGACGCTGCTGTTCCGCAACTACTACGCCAGCCTGCCGAGCGAGCTGTTCAAGGCGGCGCGCGTGGACGGCGGCGGCTTCTGGCGCATCTTCGTGCAGCTGGTGCTGCCGATGTCCACGCCCATGCTGATCGTCGCGGCCATCATGCAGATCACCGGCGTGTGGAACGACTACATCCTGGGCCTGACCTTCGCCGGCCGCGAGCACCAGCCGATGACGGTGCAGCTCAACAACGTCATCAACACGACGACGGGCGAGCGCCTCTACAACCTCAACATGGCCGCGACGATCCTCACGTCCGCCGTGCCCTTGTTGGTCTATCTGATTTCCGGCCGCTGGTTCGTGCGCGGCATTGCAGCGGGCGCAGTCAAATGAGTGGCGTGAACATCCAGAGCCTGAGCATCCGCTTCGGTTCCAACGAGGTCATCAAGAACCTCGATTTGCAGGTGCACGAGGGCGAGTTCCTCGTGCTGCTCGGCCCCTCGGGCTGCGGCAAGTCGACGCTGCTGCACAGCATCGCCGGCCTCATCGACGTCAGTGGCGGCAGCATCCACATCGGCGGCCAGGACATGACCGACGCCGAGCCCTCGGAACGCGGCATCGGCATGGTCTTCCAGAGCTATGCGCTGTACCCGACGATGACCGTCGAAAGGAACATGAGCTTCGGCCCGCGTGTAGCCGGCGTGCCCAAGCCCGAGATCGAACGCCGCGTGAAGCGCGCGGCCGACATGCTTCAACTCACGCCGCTGCTGGGCCGCAAGCCGGCCCAGCTGTCGGGCGGCCAGCGCCAGCGTGTCGCCATCGGCCGGGCGCTGGTGCGCGAGGCCGGGGTCTTCCTGTTCGACGAGCCGCTCTCCAACCTCGACGCCAAGCTGCGCGCCGAGTTGCGCCGCGAGCTCAAGCTGCTGCACCAGACGTTGGGCAACACGATGATCTACGTGACCCACGACCAGGTCGAGGCGATGACGCTGGCCTCGCGCATCGTCGTCATGAAGAGCGGCGTCATCCAGCAGATCGGCACCCCGAGCGATGTCTACGAGCAGCCAGCCAATCTCTTCGTCGCCGGCTTCCTGGGCTCACCGGCCATCAACTTCGTGCCGGCCAGGGTCGGTGCGGACGGCGTCTCGCTCGAAGGCGTGCTGCCACTGCAACTTGCCGCCGGCCGCGTGAAGCCGGGCCAGAACCTCGTGCTGGGTGTGCGACCCGAGCATGTGCGCCTGCAGGAGGGCGGCCGCTGGCGCGCCACCGTCCAGCTCGTCGAGCCCATGGGCAACCACCAGGTCGTCTGGATGACGCTGGGCGGTCAAGGCTTCTCCGTCCTCGTGCACGACGGCCGCCGCATCAGCGCGGGCGACGTGCTGGCCTTCGACATCGACGAGTCCTTGCTGAGCGTCTTCGACGCTGCAAGCGAACTGCGCCTGAGCTAACCCACCGCCGCATGAAACACCTCCTTCTGGCCCTGACGGCCGCGATCGCCGCAGCTGCTAACGCTGCACCTGTACGGGCTTTCCTGACCACGGCCGACCAGCAGCAGTTGCTCGCGCCGAGCGCGGTCATCTCGCCCACGAAGGCCGACGCCGTCATCCGCATCGACCCGAAACGCCAGCACCAGCGCATCGCCGGCTTCGGCGCCGCCATCACCGAGGGCTCGGCCTGGCTGATACGCCACGGCATGAGCGAGACGCAGCGCGACGCGCTGATGCGCGAGCTGTTCACGCGCGAGAACGGTGGCGTCGGCTTCGAGCTGACCCGGCTGACCATCGGCGCGTCGGACTTCTCGCGCCGCCACTACAGCCTGGACGACATGCCGCCGGGACAGACCGACCCAGAGCTGAAGAACTTCTCGCTGGCTCCCGAACGCGACGACGTCATCCCCGCGACGAAGCAGGCGCTCGGGCTGAACCCGAAGCTGCAGGTCATGGCCTCACCGTGGAGCGCGCCCGGCTGGATGAAGACGACCGACAGCCTCGTGCAGGGCCAGCTCAAGCCCGAGTTCTACGGCGCCTTTGCCAAGTACATGGTGCGTTACGTGGAGGCGATGAAGGCCGAGGGCGTGCCCATCTTTGCGCTGACGCTGCAGAACGAGCCCCACTTCGAGCCGCCCGACTATCCGGGCATGCGCATGACGCCGCGCACGCGGGCCGACGTGGTCGGCAAACACCTCGGCCCGCTGCTCAAAGCCAAGGGCATGACCACGCAGATCCTGGAGTGGGACCACAACTGGGACGAGCCCTGGAGCCCGCTGTCCATGCTGTCCGACGCAACGGCGCGCCAGTACGTGTCGGGCGTGGCCTGGCATTGCTATGCCGGCGACGTGGCTGCGCAGTCACAGGTGGCCCGGCATTTCCCCGCGCTGGACGTCTGGTTCACCGAGTGTTCCGGCGGCGAATGGAAGCCGCAGTGGGCCGAGACCCTGCCCTGGATGATGCGCAACCTCATCATCGGCAGCACCCGCCACGGCGCGCGTGGCGTGCTGATGTGGAACCTGGCGCTGGACCCGCAGCACGGCCCGCATCTGGGCGGCTGCAAGGACTGCCGCGGCGTCGTCACCATCGACCCCAAGACCGGCAAGGTCACGCGCAACATCGAGTACTACGCCTTCGGCCATGCCAGCCGCTTCGTCCACCAGGGCGCGCGGCGGGTCGATTCCACCGGCGAGGTGAAGGGGCTGGACCATGTCGCCTTCACCAACCCCGACGGCAGCACCGTGCTCATCGTCAGCAACTCGGGCGCCAGGGCGCAGCGCTTCACGGTGCAGGCGCCGGGCAGGCGCTTCGCCTACGAACTGCCGGCCAGCGGCGTCGTCACCTTGACCTGGTGACGCGCGCGGGCCGTCCGGCCCGCCGTGACATCCGGCCGAACTTCTGACAGGGAACTTTTACCCATGGCTTGATCCGGGGCGGCGTCGCTAGGATGCCCCGATGACCGGGTTCCTCTTGATCAGCGCCAGCTTGATCGCCATGCTCGGCGTGGCGTTGCTGGTGCTGGCCAAGCTGGAGCCCGGCCATCCGCACATCAGCGACTGGGGTTGGAGCCACGTGCTGCTGGCCCTGGGCCTGACGCTGGGCGTCGCACTGGCGCCACCCGACCTCAACGCGCTGCGCTACCAGGCGCAGGCCACGGTCGCCACGGCCTGCATCCTCGCGTCGCTGGCGCTGGAACTCGCTGGCGCCGCCCGCTACAGCGGCCGGCCCTGGCGCTGGGCGCGCAATGCGCCGATGTTCGGCGCGCTTCTGGGCGTCATCCTCGCCCTCGCCCTGTTGGACCAGCGCTACGCCGTCGTCGTTGCGGCCCTGGTGCTGACGGGCGGCGCCTGGCTGGCGGCAGCCTGGCTGTGGCGCGGCGGCGCCCGGGCGGAGCGCTTCGTCGCCGCCTGCTTCATTGCCTCGGGACTGGTCCATCTCAGCGGCCCCGTGCTGGACCCGCTGGCCCGCTCCATCGTCACCCACATCCTGGGCACCTATGTCCATGTGGCGCTGGCCATGGCACTCATCCTGATGTCGGTGCGGCGCGCGCATCGCGAGACCGAGCGGGTCAATTCACGGCTGCGTCAGGTCTATGAGCAGTCCATGCAGGGCCTGGTGGTCATCAGCGCGGGCCGTGCCGTCTACGCCAACCCGGCCGCACTGACGATGTTCGGCCTGGAGCAGGTCGGCGTCCGGTCCATCGAGTCCGTCATCGCGCCGGCCGATGTCGACGCCTCCCGCGCGCGCTATGCCCAGCTGATGCGCCAGCGCGGTGGCCAGGTCGCCTGGGAGGGCGAACGCTACCGGTCCGACGGCAGCGCCATCTATGTGCGCGGCGTGTCCAGCTACTTCGAATGGGATGGCGGTCCGGCCCTGATGGTGCTGATGCTGGACGACACCGAGCGCCACCGCGCGACCGAGGCCTTGCGCCGCCAGGCGCTGCACGACGAACTCACCGACCTGCCCAACCGCCACGCCGCGCTGGCCCGCCTGGCCGATCTGACGGCGCCCGGCAGCCCCGGTTTTGCGCTCCTGTCGGCCGACCTGGACCGCTTCCAGCTCGTCAACGAAAGCCTGGGCCATGAGACCGGCGACGCGCTGCTGCAGGCCATCGCCACGCGCCTGCGCGCGGCCCTGCCATCCGACGCGCTGCTGGCCCGCCTGGGCGAAGACCAGTTCCTGTTGTTGCAGCCCGGGGTCGTTGACGACGCCGCTGCCGTGCTGGCCGGCCAGCGCCTGTTGGCGCTGCTGAACGCCCCCTTCACCGTAGGCCACCGCGCGCTGTATGTGCACATGTCGGTTGGCATCGCGCGCTTCCCGGCGCATGGGGCGGACGGCGCGGCCCTGCTCAGCGCCGCAGACATCGCCATGCACCAGGCCAAGCAGCAGGCCGGCCCGGCGGCCGTGGCCTACCAGCCCGGCATGGCGGCCGGCGCGGGCGGGCTGCTGGAGATCGAGCAGGCGTTGGCTGCGGCCATCGAGCAGCAGGAGTTCCAGCTCGACTACCAGCCCAAGTTCGCCGCCCACACCCGCCATCTCGTCGGCTTCGAGGCCCTGGTGCGCTGGCAGCGGCCGGGCCAGGGCCGCGTCAGCCCGGCTCATTTCATTCCAGCCGCCGAGCGCACCGGCCAGATCGTCGCGCTGGGCGCTCTCATCCTGCACCAGGCCGCCCAGCAGCTGCGCGCCTGGCAGCAGCGCGGCCTGGCGGTGCTGCCGGTGGCCGTTAATGTGTCGCCGCTGCAGTTCGAGGACCCCGGCTTCGCCGACTGGCTGCTGGCCCTGATGCAGGCCCACGGCGTGGCGCCGGCGCTGCTGGAGGTCGAGATCACCGAGACCGCCGCCATGACCCACATGGACCGCGTGCTGCCCCAGCTCGCCCGGCTGCGCGAGGCCGGCGTGGGCGTGGCCTTCGACGACTTCGGCACCGGCCAGAGCTCGCTGACCCTGCTGCGCCGCCTGCCCATCACCACGCTCAAGCTCGACCGCAGCATGGTCGACCCCTTGCCCGAGCCCTCGGCTGGCGCCGTCGTGCGGGCGGCCTGCGTGCTGGCCGGGTCCCTGGGCCTGGCCATCGTCGCCGAGGGCGTCGAAACCGAGGCCCAGGCCGCCGAGGTGGAGCGGCTGGGCTGCACGCATCTGCAGGGCTGGCTGCTGGGGCGCCCGCTGGCAGCGGACGTGGCCGGCGCGCTGTTGGCCTAACGTGCCATCCACTCGCCCAAGCGGATCGCGCCGCCGGGCTGCCAGGCGGGGTTGAACTGCAGGTCGCTCTTCTGGAACAGCATGACGACCGTGGAGCCCAGCAGGAAGCGGCCCATCTCGTCGCCCTGGGCCAGCGTGACCTGGCCGGGCTGGTAGTTCCACTCGCGCACCGGCCCGCGCCGGTTGACGGCGCCATGCCAGACGGTCGTCATGCTGCCGACGATGGTGGCGCCAACCAGCACCAGCACCCAGGTGCCTAAAGCGTCGTTCTCGAACACGCAGACGACCCGCTCGTTGCGCGCGAACAGCCCCGGCACGCCGCGCGCCGTCGTCGGGTTCACCGAGAACAGCGCGCCCGGCACATGCACCATGCGCACCAGGCGGCCGTCGGCGGGCATGTGGATGCGGTGGTAGTCCTTGGGGCTGAGGTAGAGGTTGGCGAACAGGCCATCCTGGAACCTGGCCGCCAGTTGCGCGTCGCCGCCCACCAGCGCCGTGGTGGAGAACGCCTGGCCCTTGGCCTGGAAGACCTGGTCGCCCTTGATGCGGCCGACCTGGCTGATCGCGCCGTCCACCGGGCAGACCAGCGGTGCTTCGGCCAGCGGCCTGGCGCCGGGCTTGAGGGCGCGCGTGAAGAAGTCGTTGAAGGTCGCGTAGGCGGTGATGTTGGGTTCCGCCGCCTCGGCCATGTCGACACCGTAGCGCGCCACGAAGCGACGGATCGTCGACGTCGTCATGCCGCCGCGCGGCTTGCTGGCAATGCGCCCGGCCAGGCGCGTCATGGCGCCCTTGGGCATCAGGTATTGGGGGATGACTTTGAGGCGGGACATAGGACGGGAAGTTTACGAGTCGACAATTCGCGGGTATGCCCCTCCTGCACAGTTCCTTCTACCGTTTTACCCCGATGGCCGACCCCACGGCCTTTGCCGGATGGCTGCGCGAGCGCGGCGCGGCACTGGCGCTGGGCGGCGTGGTTCTCGTGGCGGAGGAGGGCATCAGCGCGGCTGTGGCCGGTGAGGCGGAAGCGGTCCACGCCTTCGAGGCGGAGCTGCAGTCGCAACCCGGCCTGGCCGACCTGCACGTCAAGCACAACATCTGCGAGCGCCGGCCCTTCAGCCGCTTCAAGGTCTCGGTCAAGCGGGAGATCGTCGCCTTCGGCATCCCTGGCGTCAGCGCTGAGGACACCGGCAGCCACGTCAGCCCGCAACGCTTTCGCGAGCTGCTGGCCGACCCCGACACCGTCGTGCTCGACAACCGCAACACCTTCGAGTTCAAGCTCGGCCGTTTTCGTGGCGCCATCGACCCCGGCGTCGCCCACTTCCGCGACTTCCCGGCCTATGTCGAGGCGCACCGCGATGAGTGGCAAGGCAAGACCGTCGCGATGTACTGCACCGGCGGCATCCGCTGCGAGAAGACGGCGGCGTGGATGCAGGAACGCGGCCTCAAGGTTGCCCAGCTCGACGGCGGCATCCTGAATTTTCTGGACGCTTTTCCCGACGCGGCGGCCGACTGGAAAGGCGAGTGTTATGTCTTCGACAAGCGCATCGCCATCGATGCAGCAGGACGCGAGACCGGCACCACGGCCGAGCAGGTCTTCAGCGACCCGGCCGATGCCTGGCGGCTGGCGCGGGCCAAGCGGCTGGACCCGGAGGACGGCGCCGCCTGAGATGGAGCACGCTCAACGCGCCGCCGCATGCACCTTGTGCGCGACGGACAGCAACCGCGAGCTCAGCTTCAGGCCGGCGCGTTCGGCACCCTCCAGCAGCACGTCGAAACGCACGCGCCCGCCCACGACCAGGAAATGAATGACGCTGGCACGCGGCGGCGGCTCGCCCGGCGCGCCCTCGCTGACCACCATCAGCCCGCGCCGCGCGTTGGCCGTCTCGCCCTGAGCCAGGAACAGCAGGTGCAGCCCCTGGCCGGCGTCGGCCGCGCGGACGCGCCGCAGCTGCACCGGCCGCGCCAGCACCGTGCGCCCCTGCACGGCCTGGCTCAGCTCGCCGAACATGGCTTCCGAGCCCTGCACGCCAATGACAAAGGGCGCATCCGCCGCGCCCAGTGCGCCGTCGGGCCAGTCCACATAGGCCGTGAACTTGTAGATGAACTCGGCCTTGAGGCGCACCTCGCCGCCGTCGTCGTCTTGCTGGGCGCTGCTGCTGTCGGCCATCAGCAAGCCCAGCGCGAGGGCCAGCAGCGGCCGCCTCTGTACCCCCGTCACGGCGTCCATCGCAGTTGCGCGTAGGCCTCGGGCCCGAAGACGCTGCGGCCCGGTGCGGCATTCGCCTCGGCATGGCGGCCGTGCAGCAGGTTGCGGCCGCCCAGCGTCAGCGCCAGTCGGGGCGTGGCGCGCCAGCCATAGCTGAAGTCCAGCACCGTGTAGGCAGGCACGGCCGGCTGCGGCAGCGCGGCGACATGGCGCAGCGCCACATCCAGTTCATGGCGGTCCGCAGGCTGAAGCGTGGCGCGCAGCTGCCATTGCCGAGGTGGGTCGTTGCCCAGCGCTGATGGCCCCACCGGGTCGGGGCTGCCCGGCTGCACCGCCAGGTTCTGCTGCAGGTGGTTGATGCCCGCGCTCCAGCGCAGCCAGGGCAGCGGTTGCCAGTGCCCCCAGGCTTCCAGGCCCCAGCTGTTGCCGGCGATCATGTTCTGCACCATGGCATTGGGCGGCGGCTGGCCGCTGCGCAGCCCCTGCCACTCGTGGTGGTAGAGCGTCAGCGCATAGCTCAGCGTGCTGCTTGGCTGGCCGCGGTGGCCCAGCTCGACCACGCGCGCAACCTCCGACTTGAAGCCCGGCCCGCCCGCGATGATGAAGGGCGGCTGAGGCGGCAGGCGCAGGTCGCGGTCCAGCCGCGCCGGGGCGCGCACCGCGCGCGACAGCGAGGCCCACCACTGCCAGCGTGCCGACGGCGACCACGCCACGCGCAGCGACGGCAGCGTCTCCCAGCCCGTGTAGTCGTTGTGCTCGAACTTCGTGCCAGCCGTCAGTCGCCAGCCGTCAGCCAGCTGCAGCTCGTCCTGAACGAACAGGTTGTGCCACTGCTGCCGGGTGCGGTCGGGCACGAAGCCGAACAGCAGCCCAGGCGCGATGTGGTCGCGCGCGCTGCGCCAGCCGCTGCCCCAGTCGATCTGGTGCGAGCCCCAGGCCAGGCTGTGCTGCGCCTCCAGGTCCAGCACCGAGAAGCGCGGGCTGTAATAAATCGCATCCTGGCGCCGCGCATGGTCGTAGTAGGCCTGCAGGCGCAGCCGCGAGCCGCCGTCCAGCCGCCCGGTCCAGCGCGCCAGCAGGTTCTCGCCCGACGTGCTCACGCCGCCGCGGTTCTGTGCGCCGGCCATGCGGTCCGCCGTGTCGCCACGATAGACGTCGCCCTGGACGGTCAGGCCGTCGCCGCCCTTGAGCCAGTCGGCGCGCCAGCCCAGCTGCCAGCGCCGCGACCTGTCTGTCACGGTCACGCCAGCTTCGGTCTCGCCGGCATCGCGCTGGAGCAGCTTGGCGTAGGCGCGCCAGTGGCCTTGCAGTGGCAGCTGGCCGCCATGGCGCAGTGCAGCCGCGCGCTCGTCGGTGCCGACATCGACGCGCAGCAGCAGCCCGGCATCCGCAGCCGGCCGGCGGATGATGTTGATCACCCCGTTGACCGCGTTGGTGCCCCAGACGCTGCCGCCTGGGCCGCTGATGACCTCGATGCGGGCGACGTCGTCCAGCAGCACATCCTGCTGGTCCCATTGAACGCCGGAGAAGTACGGCGCGTAGACGGTGCGGCCGTCGATCAGCACCAGCAGCTTGTTGCCCACCGTGTTGTTGAAGCCCCGTGCGCTGATGGCGTACTGGTTGGCATCGATCCGCGCGACCTGCAGGTTCGGTGCCAGCTGCAGCGCCTCGGGCAGGCTGCGCGCGCCGGAGCGCCGTATCGCGTCGGCGCTGATCACGTACAGCGAGGCCGGCACCTGTGCCAGCTTCTCGCGGCGGCGCGACACCGAGCTGATCTCGACGTTGGACAGCTGCTCCAGTGACAGCTCGCTCAGGTCCTGCGCGGCCACAGGGGCAGTCAGCAGCGCCAGCAGCATGGTGGCGCCGCCAGTTCGGCAGTGGCTGGGGCGAGGCTTGTCCTGGTGAGTTGGCTGGCGCACGGATCACCTCCCTGTCGTCCTGGAGCCGGCATGGCCCGGACGGGTCGCGCCAGCATAACAACGCAGTCCGTGGGATGCGGGTTGCGGGCGCACGTCGATAAGCCCGTGGCCGACGGGTTCGCGCGAAAGCCCGACAATCGGCGTCTCTTCGCGAGCACCATCTCATGTCCCACCTGATCGTCCATGGCGGCACGCCCCTTTCGGGCCGCATCACCCCCTCGGCCAACAAGAACGCCGTCCTGCCTATCCTGTGCGCGACGCTGCTGACGAAGCAGCCCGTGCGCCTGCGCGGCGTGCCCGAAATCACCGACGTGAAGAAGATCGTCGAGGTCTTCCGAAAGCTCGGCTCGCAGGTCGAGCTGGACTTCAAGACCGGCATCCTCGACGTCCACCACCGCGACACGCATTTCGACCCGGCGACTGACCGCCTGCCCGAGGAGATGCGTTCGTCCATCATGCTGGTGCCCGGCCTGATGGCCCGCTTCGGCGCGGCGCGCATCGAGGACGACGTCAAGGGCTGCACGCTCGGCGCGCGCGAGATCGACCCGCATGTGGAGGTGTTCCAGCGCTTCGGCGCCAGCGTCGAGCGCCATCCCGACGGCCTGGTGGTGCGGGTGGTGCACCAGGCGGAGGTGGGTGCCCCCAGCGGCCGACTGCAAGCCAACGACCACTGGACCGACTACGCCTCCGTCACGACGACCGAGAACTTCGTCCTCTGCGCGGCGCTGGCCAATGGCGTCTCCACGCTGACCAACGCCGCCAGCGAGCCGCATGTGCAGGAGTTCTGCAACTTCATGTCGCTGCTGGGCGCGAAGATCGACGGCCACGGCACGTCCAAGCTGAAGATCACCGGCGTGGCCGAACTCGGCGGCGCCGACTACACCTTCACCGAGGACTTCCACGAGATCGTCACCTTCCTCGCGTTGGGCGCCATCACCGGCGGCAATGTGCAGGTCAAGAACGGCGCGCCGGAGATGTTCCCGCTGCTGGACCGCACCTTCGCCAAGTTCGGCGTGCAGATCGTTCATGAAGACGGTTGGAGCCGCTGCGTGACCGACGGCCCGCTGAAGGTGAAGGAGCCGTTCACGCGCAACATCCTGCAAAAGGTGGAGGCCGCGCCCTGGCCCTATGTGCCGGTGGACCTGCTGCCCATCTTCGTGGCCCTGGGCGTCAAGGCCGAAGGCAGCGTGATGTTCTGGAATAAGGTCTACGACGGCGCGATGGGGTGGACGAGCGAGCTGGCCAAGTTCGGCGCGCATGCCTTCCTGAGCGACCCGCACCGCATGATCACCTTCGGCGGCAAGCCGCTGAGCCCGGCCGAGGTGGAGAGCCCCTACATCATCCGCGTCGCCATCGCGCTGCTGATGGTGGCGGCCAGCATCCCGGGCAAGAGCGTGATCAAGAACGCCACGCCGATCCGCCGCGCCCACCCGAATTTCGTCGAGCACATCGGCGAGCTCGGCGCGCGCATGGAGTGGGTCGAGGGCGATTGACCATGCGCCGGGCATGGGCCCTCGCGGCCCTGCTGATGGCGGCAGTGGCGCACGCCGACACCATCCGCTGGGTCGCACAGGACGTGTCGCCGCATTTCAGCTTCGTCCAGGGCCACGCGCCGCGCAACGTTGCCGAGCTGGGCCACGGCGAGGTGGACGGCTTCATGCGCGTGCTGCTGGCGCGCATGCCAAGGCAGCAGCATGAGTTCGTCGCGGCCACCACGACCCGCTATGAGGCGCTGAGCCGCAGCGGCGCAACGCTGTGCTCCACGCTGCATGTGCGCACGCCGGCACGGTCCAGCTGGCTGTACTTCTCGCACCTCTATCCGCCGCTGGTGTCGCGGGAGATCCACGTCATCGTGCGGCGGGACGCACTGGCGCAGCTCACGCCAGGCCGGCCGGCGGACGGCCGCGTCGTCTTGGCCGACCTGCTCAAGCGCCAGGACCTGCGCCTGCTGCTGGCGCGCGACCGCGCCTTCGGCCCGCAGATCGACAAGCTGCTGGCGCAGCAGGTGGTGCCGCGCCTGGCCGTGGGTGCCCAGCTCAGCAACCAGCTGCTGGACATGCTGCGTGCCGGCCGCATGGACTACGTGCTGGAGTACCCCTCCGTCGTCGATGACTACCTCAGGCGCGCAGGCACGCCCGATGCCCTCGTCGCGCTGCCGGTGGCCGAGGGCCGCAGCACGCTGCTGGCCACCGTGTCCTGCAGCCGCACGCCGGAGGGCCTGCGCCACATCGAGGCCATCGACGCCGCTGTGCGTGCGCTGGCACGCGAGCCCGATCGCGACGCCTGGGTGCGGCAGTGGCGCGGCGACAAGGTCGACCCGGTCGACATGAAGCGCCTGAACGCCTACATGGACGAGCGCGCCCGCGGCGGCCCGCGCATCGAGTAACCCCAACCCCGACGGTCGACCGCTCGCCATGACCCGCACCATGAGTTGCCTTGACACCCGCATGTCGCCGGCCGACCGCATCACTTCGGCCACCAGCGCTGCACGCCCGCTGGACGGGCGCTTCGGCCCGCTGGCCGCGTTGCTTCTCCTTGTGGGCGTTCGCCCACGTCGTCGGCGCGCCTTGCCATCGGCCCGCCTCGCCCGCCCCTCCGACGTGCCCAACCGCCGGATCTAGGTTGAAAAAGGCGCGCCCCGCCGAAGCGGGGCGCGCCTGTCGGCG
>NZ_CEEDEB010000010.1:0-220291 GCF_979253795.1 Roseateles sp. AC306 | reverse complement strand
CAGGGGAGAGCTTTTTGCTTACTTTTTGGCGGCGCAAAAAGTGAGTCGGCCGCCGGGACGAACCCCCGGCTGGGCCTAGCCAGCAACCAGCAGTTGGACAAGCTCACAAAAAGCTCTGCAACTCACCGCGCAGCCGGCACCACCCGCACCACCCGCCCATGCCCCTCCAACACAAGATAAAGCAGCCCATCCGGCCCTTCCCTCACATCCCGCATGCGCCCCGCATCCGCAAACAGCTTCTCCTGCTCCACCACCCGGTCATCGGCCCCCAGCTTCACCCGCTCCAGATAGCCGAACTTCAGCGAGCCGTTGAAGAAGCTGCCCTGCCAAGCCGCGCCGTACTTGGCGCTCTTGAGCTTGACCAAGCCGGACAGCGCAATCGACGGCACCCACTTGACGACCGGCTGCTCCATGCCGGCCTTGGCCGCGATGCCCTCGCCGATCTTGCCGCCGCCGTAGTTCTCGCCATAGGTGATGACCGGCCAGCCGTAGTTCAGCTTCGGCGTGATGAGGTTGAGCTCGTCGCCGCCCTGCGGGCCGTGCTCGGTCTGCCAGAGCCGGCCCTTCTCGTCCAGCGTCATGCCCTGGGAGTTGCGATGGCCGTAGCTCCAGATCTCCGGCAAGGCGCCCGCGGTCTTCACGAACGGGTTGTCGGCCGGCACGCTGCCGTCCTTGCCCACGCGCACGATCTTGCCGAGGTGGTTGTCCAGCGTCTGCGCGCTCTGCATGCCCTTGTAGCGCTCGCCCAGGCTAAGGAAGAGCTTGCCGTCCGGCGCCTCGACGATGCGGCAACCGAAGTGCAGCTTGCTGTCCATCTTGGGCTGCTGGCTGAAGATGACCTTCACGTCGGTCACGCGCTTGAGGTCGGCGCTGAGCTTGGCGCTGGCCAGCGCGGTGCTGTTGGTCTTCTTGTCGGCGCTCGGCTCGGCATAGCAGAAGTAGATCGTGCGGTTGCTGGCGAAGCCGCTGTCCAGCTGCACGTCCAGCAGGCCGCCCTGGCCGGCGTTGTCCACGGCCGGCAGGCCCTGGATGGGCGCGCTGGGCTTGCCGCCGGCCTTGGCGGTGCGCATCGTGCCGTCGCGCTCGGTGACGAGGAACTCGCCGCCGGGCAGGAAAGCCACCGCCCATGGCGTCTTGAGGCCGTCGACGACGGTTTCGAGCTGCGGGGATTGAGCCTGGGCGGCGGTCGCGGCCAGGGCGATGACCAGGGGAAGAAGGCGCTTGCTCATCGGAGGCGGAAGGCTGGAAAACGGGCCCGCATCATCGCAGCGCGGGCGGCTTTGCGTGCCCATGTCCATGGGATAACCCCGGCATGCCGCTTGCCATTCGACGGGTGATGAAGATGCAGCGCTATGCCCACCGCAACGGCGAGTCCGGCGTGGTTGCCTACGCCACGGGCCCGCGCGGCATCGCCGTGCAATTCGTCGATGGCTCGGTCTACGTCTACGACCTTGAGCGCCCGGGCCGCGCCCATGTCACGCAGATGAAGCGCCTGGCCCGCGCCGGCGAGGGGCTGTCAACCTACATCAGCCAGCACGTGCGCGACCACTATGCGAAGAAGCTCCGCTAGTCGTCCAACAGGCCGGCGACAAGACCCAGGCCGACGCTCAACAGGTCCACCGCGAAGATGCCGCCCACGGGTGCGACCAGGCGGCCGTTCTCACGCTGCTGGCGCGAGCGCTCCCTGGCCAGGGCGACGAGCGCATCGGCGAGATCGGCGGGTTGGCTGGCTGCCCGCGCGGCGGGCGCGGTGGCATAGCTGTGCAGCGCCTTCTCGACGGCCTGCGGGTCCAGCAGCGACAGCGCCGAGCGGCAGTGCGAGCAGGCGTCTTCCTTGCGCAGGTCCACCGGCGCGCCGCAGCTGCTGCAGCTGATGACGCCGACCTTGGCGGCAATGTCGGCAATCTCGGGCCGGGTGAGCTGGCGCACGAAGCCCTTCTCGATCATGAAGGACGCAAAGCTGCTGAAGCGCCCGTGCCGGCTCTCGCAGCGGTGCGTGATGAAGCGGCCGCTGCGCACGATGTCGAAGCCCTGCACAAGCTGCGTGCGGCACTGCGGGCAGCGCAGGCGCTCGGCCAGCGGCTGATGCCGGGCGTCGCGGTGGCGGTGCATCTCCTTGAACATCGTCGCGACGGCCGCGGGCGCCAGCTTGAGGTTCTCCAGATGGTCGAACCACAGGCCCTGGCAGCCAAAGCAGAGATCGATCTCCACGGTGCCGCTGTATTGGCCGGGTAGCACATGCACCTGCATGGCATCACCGCAGGAAGGGCAGGGTCGGTTGGATGGCGTTGGCATCGTGGGCTGAGATGGGCGTGCTGCCACCGATTTTGCGGCCCGATTTGCAATCAAGGGATGTTGCGACCGCGCGCGAACTGCTGCAATGCGCGCCTTTTTCGCCCGGCCTGAGGGCCACGACATCCCATGGATCACCCCCATCCCGTTCGACCCGCCACGCTGCTGGCCGCGCTGTCCCTGGCTGCCGGCGGCTGCGGCGCCGCACCGGTCATCCAGGTCAACCCCGGCCTCTGGGCCTCCGACAGCGAGATCTGGATCAACGGCAAGTCGATGACGCCCGGCCTGCAGGCGTTGCGGGCCAAGGTGCGCAGCGGCCTGACCGACGCGCAGAAGGCGGAGTTCGACCGCCAGCAAGGCGCCGAGAAGCAGGCCTGCCTGACACCGCAGCAGTCACGCATCGATCTGGCGAGCTATCTGGAGAAGTCGCTCGGCGACTCAGGCCCCTGGAAATGCGAGGTCAACGCGGACAAGCTGGACGCGAGCGCCGCGTCCGGCAGCTACGCCTGCCGCACCAGCGGCGGCGGGCTGACGCAGGGCAAGTTCTCGGCGACCTACGGCGCCACCAGCTACCGCTTCGAGCTCAATGGCCGTGGCAACGCGGTGGACGGCCGCACCGGCGAAGCGCTCAGCGCCACCGAGATGGAGCAGCGCATGTTGGCCACCGGCCGCTGGCTCAAGTCGTCCTGCTGAAGCAGGCGAGCCGGCCTCAGCCGTCCAGCCTTTGCTGGAACACCAGGCCGGCGTGCTCGCGCAGCGCGTGGAACTTGATCTTGGGCCAGTTGGCCTCGATGGCGCGCAGCTCGGGCGCGTATTCCACCAGCACCGTCGGCGCGTCGACGGCGTCGTAGGCCATGCGGTGGTCGTTGGCGTCGATGAAGCGCTTGAGCTCCTTGTCGCCGCCGTCCTCCGGCGCGCAGGTGACCCAGCGTGCCACCTGGAAGCGGCTGGGCATGATGCGCGCCTTGCAGCCGTACTCGTGCTCCAGCCGGTGGGCGACCACCTCGAACTGCAGCTGGCCCACGGCGCCCAGCAGCAGCACGCTGCCGGCGATGGGACGGAAGACCTGGATGGCGCCCTCCTCGCCCAGCTGCGTCAGCCCGGCGCGCAGCTGCTTGGTCTTCAGCGGGTCGGCCACTTCGACGGCGCGAAACATCTCGGGCGCGAAGAAGGGCAGACCGGTGTATTGCAGCGCCTCGCCCTCGGTGATGGTGTCGCCGAGCTGCAGCACGCCGTGGTTGGGGATGCCGATGATGTCGCCGGCAAACGCTTCGTCCAGCAGCTCACGCTTCTGGCTCATGAAGGTCACCACGCTGTTGGGGCGCAGGCTCTTGCCGGAGCGCACCACCTTCAGGTTCATGCCGCGCTCGAAGCGGCCCGAGGCCACGCGCACGAAGGCGATGCGGTCGCGGTGGGCCGGGTCCATGTTGGCCTGGATCTTGAAGACGACACCCGTGAACTTCGGCTCGGCTGGCTGCACGGTGCGCTGCATGGCCTGGCGTGAATCGGGCGGCGGCGCCAGCTCGACGAGGGCGTCTAGCACCTCCTGCACGCCGAAGTTGTTGACGGCCGAGCCGAAGAACATCGGCGTCTGCTTGCCGGTGAGGAAGTCGTCGTGCACGAACTCGGGCGCGGCGTCGCGCACCAACTCGATCTCGCCCTGGGCCTGCTCGTACTGCATGCCGAAGCGCTCGGCATAGGCCGGGTTGTCCAGCCCTTCCAGCACCTCCTCGGTGCCGGCGGCGCGGTCCTCGCCGGGGGCGAACACGCGCATGCGCTGCTGGCGCAGGTCCATCACGCCGTGGAACTGCTTGCCCATGCCGACCGGCCAGGTGAAGGGCACGACCGTCATGCCCAGCTCCTGTTCGATTTCGTCCATCAGCGCCAGCGGGTCCTTGACCTCGCGGTCCATCTTGTTGACGAAGGTCAGGATGGGCGTGTTGCGGGCGCGGCAGACCTGCAGCAGGCGACGGGTCTGCGGCTCCACACCGTTGGCGGCGTCGATGACCATCAGCGCCGCGTCCACGGCGGTCAGCACGCGGTAGGTGTCTTCCGAGAAGTCCTGGTGGCCCGGGGTGTCGAGCAGGTTGATGACGCAGTCGCGGTATTCCATCTGCATGACGGAAGACGCCACCGAGATGCCGCGCTGCTTCTCGATCTCCATCCAGTCCGACGTCGCATGCCGCGTCGCCTTGCGGGCCTTCACCGACCCGGCAATCTGGATTGCGCCGGAGAACAGCAGCAGCTTCTCGGTCAGCGTGGTCTTGCCGGCGTCGGGGTGGCTGATGATGGCGAAGGTGCGGCGGCGACGGACCTCGGTCTCGATGCGGCTGGCGGTGGATTCGGACATGGAGGAACGCTGGACAGGGGCTAACCGGCGATTATCGTTGCCGGTCCTTGGAGTCTGCGCGGCAGCGCGTGGCACCCGCGTTGGGCCTGGCTGGGGGTGCAGGCAAGGCGCGAGGAGGCCGCGGGCTCATGCCCGCAACGACGAGCAACGCCGCATGCGCCCCCAGCCAGGCCCAACCCGAAGGGCCGGGACGATTTGCGGGGCCATGCGGCGTTGCCGGCTCGTTGTGGGTGCCCCACCCACGCCTCGCCGGCGCCTGGCCTGACCCCGCAAATCGCCCCGGCGCGGGCGCCACGCGCTTCCGCGCAGACTCCCAGCTCATCCCCCCTGGAACGCCAGCTTGCGGTAGTGCTCCAGCCGCAGCGCCTGCAGGTGCGCTTCCAGTGCGGCGACCTCGTGGGGGTCGCTCGAGCGCGGCGCCGCCTGCAGCACGATGATGAAGCTGTTGCTCACGGCCGCGGAGCACAGGCAGGCCAGCAGGTCACACAGACCCAGCAGGTAGAGCTCGGCCAGGATGATCTGCAGCGAGGCCGGCGTGAAGACGTGGTGGTGCAGATAGGCCAGGTCGACCGGTTCGCCACGCAGCCTCGCCTGGAAGCGGTCAAAGGCCAGGCGCAGGTCGCCCAGGGCCATGGCATCCTGCGCACCGAACAGATGCTGACTGCCGGGCGGCGCGATGGCGCAGTGGCTGTCGGCGTCGAAGGCGAGCTGGGTGGTCTTCCAGCCGGGCGGGCCGAACTGGGTCATCAGCACGTCGCTGGTGGTCGTCGTATGGCGGAAGACGTCGAAAGTGCGCTGCTTGTGCGGTATGACGAAGGCGGCCACGCCGTCCGGGCCGAGCAGGGCCTGCAGGCTGCGCAGATGCTCCAGCAGGTTGGGCTGGTGCTCGATGTTGTGCGAGCTGAAGATCAGGTCGAACTGCTGGCCGGCCGGCACCTGGGCGGCCAGACGGCTGTCGGCGCAGACGTAGTCGATGTCGTCGAACAGGTCGGGCGGCAGCTCATCGAGCTTGTAGGCCGACTGCAGCTGACGGCGCAGTTCAGCGGTGTCGCAGCAGTCCGACACCTTCAGATTGGGGAAGTCGCGGCGGCGGAACAGCGGCGCGGCGCCCGGGCCGATCTCCAGGATGCGCGCCTGCGCCGGCATCGCGCCGCGGATGGCCTCGTTGAAGTTGACGCCGGGCCTGAGCTGGGCCCAGAGCCGGTCGGTGAAGGGCAGGTCTGACATGGCTTGCGCAGTGTGGGCGCGAGTGTGTTGCGCGATCCCGCGATAACCGGTGTTTACATGCCCTTGAAGCGCGCACGGTGCGCGCGGCTGACGGGCAGCGCCTGAGCCAGGCCGCGCAGATGCACCCACAACTCACCGTCGTCGCGGCGCTCGATGCGCTCGACGGCCAGCGCGTTGACGACCGAGCCGCGGTGCGCTCGAAGGCGGCCAGCGCATGCTCGGCATAGGCCGTGACGAGACGAGGCGCGTGCCCGCTGGCGCAAGCTGGGCCAGGCCCAGGCCGTCGGTCAAGACCTGGGCCAGCTCGCTGCTCAAGCGGTGGCTGAGCGGGCTCAAGGCGGCGTCAGATGGCTAGGCCGGGTGGGTCGGCCGGGATGTCCAGCACGACCTAGGCCGGCTGGCAGCCGAAGCTGCCGCGCAGAGGCCGGTCGTTCATGTTGTCGAAGGCGGTGCCGGGGCGCTGGCCGCCGTCGGCAAGCATCCACAGGTCCGCCGGGCCGCGAGCCGGTCGCCGCGCACCTGGGCGGTCAGCCGCACGCGCTTGCCGGCGTAGTCACCGCTGCTGATCTGTTGCATCAGCGTCACGAAGCCCTCGGTCCCGCACGCAGACTAGGCAGCGCGAGGCGCTGCCTGCGGGGCGACGGGGCGAACGCGCTCGGCGCGCACAGCAAGGGTCGAAAAATCGACATCAGCGCGAACGCTCAGGGCGCACGCAGCAGCGGCAGCGCGTCCAGCCGGCGCTCGATGTCGGCCAGCATGCGGCGGTAGGGCGGCGCATCCACGCCGCCGTAGGTCGCGATGAAATCGCTGGCGCTGAGGAATTCCGGCAGGTCGGCCACGTCGGGCATCAAGTCGCTGGCGCGCGCGCCGCGCGCCAGCCGCTCCTGCAGCGCCCGCGGGTCACGCCTGGCCAGTAGCCCCAGGCGCGTGCCGGCACGGTCGGCGGCGATGTCATTGAAGCTGAAGCCGCTGCCGTCGCGCAGATCGGCCGTTTCCTTGTACACGCCGATGGCGTCCGCCAGCGGCCCGCCGCCCTCCAGCGCCAGCACGGCGGAGATGAGGAAGTGCTGGGCGAAGTCGTCTCGGCCGGCCAGCGTCACCGTCACGTGCGCCGGCTGGGGTGCCGCCTGGATGGCCGGCACGAGGTCGGACATCCGGCGCCCGGTGGCCTGCAGCGCCAGCGTCAACAGCGCCGCACGGTTTTCCGCGATCGCATCGCCGCCGCCGCTGCTGCGCTGGCCGGCGAGGGTGAACAGCGGCGGCAGCAGGCGTTCCAGTGGCAGGGCGGCGCCGCCGCCGGTCGAGACATGCGCCTGCAAGGCACCGGACAAGGCCTGGGCATAGGCTGTCAGGCGCGCCTGTTCTGCTGGCGGCAGCACGGTGCCGAGCAGGCGCTGCAGGCCGTCGTCGCCCCATGCGTAGACGACCTCCAGCCGCGCTGGCGTCAGGCGCACGCGCCGCACCATGTCCAGCGCCAGCGCCGCCTCGGGGGTGGCGTTCAGGCGCTCGACCAGGCGCGGCAGCAGCCATGCAGCCAGCCAGGCCGGCACCGGCAGCCGGCCCACCCGCAAATCGTCGACGGCAGGCAGCCCGGCGGTCTCGCGCAGCGTGGCGGTGATGTTCAGCCAGGCGGCGACGGGGCTGCGCGGCACGGGCAGGCTGGCCTGCAAGCGGGCGCTGCCGCTGCCAAGCCTCAGCGCCGCCGACGCACCTGGGGCGAAGCGGCGGGCCACCTGGTCCAGCATGAGGTTGGCCTCCCGCTCGGACGCGATCAGCGTGCGCACCGGGCCGGGCGCCGGCCGGCGCGGGTCGTTGCGATGCAGGAAGCTGCGGGCCTGCGCAACGTCTGCCGGCGACACCCCCGCCGGCGCCGGCCAGCGCGGCGACCCCTGCACCGCCAGCGCCAGTGCCAGCAGGCAGGCGGCCAGCAGCGCGAGCGCCGCCCAGACGGCCGCTCTCAGGCCCAGCAGCAGCGCCGCGCGCAGGCGGCCGCGGCGGGGCCGGGCAGCCTCTCTCACTCCTCCAGCAGGCTGCGCAGCATCCACGCGGTCTGTTCATGCACGGTGATCCGCTGCGTCAGCAGATCGGCCGTGGGCTCGTCGCTGGCCTTGTCGACGGTGGGGAAGAGCTGGCGCGCGGTGCGTGCAACCGCCTCGTGGCCCTCTTTCAGGATGCGCACCATCTCCAGCGCCTTGGGCGGCTCGGCGGGTGCGTCCGGCAGGCCGCTGAGCTTGGCGAACTGGGCGTAGCTGCCCGGTGCCGGGTGGCCCAGCGAGCGGATGC
Organism: Roseateles sp. AC306; assembly: GCF_979253795.1. Classification (NCBI taxonomy): domain Bacteria; kingdom Pseudomonadati; phylum Pseudomonadota; class Betaproteobacteria; order Burkholderiales; family Sphaerotilaceae; genus Roseateles; species Roseateles sp. AC306. The sequence goes on along the minus strand of NZ_CEEDEB010000010.1, from coordinate 212,139 downwards.
GCTCGGCGATCGGGTCCACGGCCGTCCACAGCTCGGTGTACTGGGCCATGAACATCGTGTGCAGCGTGTTGAACATCGGCCCGACGACGTTCCAGTGGAAGTTGTGCGTGGTCAGGTACAGCGTGTAGGTCTCGGCCAGCAGCCTGGACAGGCCGGCGACTATTGCCGCGCGGTCCTTGTCGCTGATGCCGATGCTGATGGAGGGAGAGGCGATGGGGGGTTTCTTGGCCATGGGGGCTCCAAAAATAAGTTGGCGGCGAGCCTAACGGATTCAGCGGGCGGGCCTACACGCCCAAGCGCTCGAACTCGCTCTCGACCTGCGCCAGCCACACGCGCAGGCGCTGGCGCTCCAGCAGGCCCAGCTTGGCGCCTTCGCCGCTGGAGGCGGTGCGGGCCGACCAGAAGCTTGCGTTCGCCGCGTCGATCTTGCGCAGCACCGCGTCCTGCAGGTGCTTGAGCGGCAGCGTCCGGGCGCCCAGGGCCTGAGCGCGGGCGAGCTGGCCGGAGCGCTCCAGCTGCGAAAAGTCGTCGCCGCGCAGCTGGTTGAGCACCAGCACATAGCGCAGCCGGTCGCCAAAGCGGTCGAGCAGGCGGGTGAGCAGGTCGACCGAGTCGCGGCCGGCGTCCATCACATGCCAGTAGTTCACCGCCACGCCGGATTCGGCGGCCAGGTCCAGCACGCCGGACTCGTCCATCCAGCGCGCCAGCGCCTCGTGCGTCTGCGCGGCCAGGTCCACCAGCACGCGCCGGCCCGGCTCGGCCACGGCGCTCTCGACGATGGCGTCCAGCGCCGCGAAGTTGTCGACCAGCGCGGGCGAGGCGTAGTCGGCATAGAAGCGCAGCAGCGCGCCGTGGGAGCGGTCGGTGTCGAAGCCGGTGAAGGGGATGCCGCGGTCGATCATGTACTGCGCCAGCAGCCGCGACACGAGCGACTTGCCGACGCCGCCCTTCTCACCGCCAACGAAATGGATGGCCCCGGCCGTGGGGTCGACAGGAAGGTGGCTCATGGCAGGAGGCGCCTGGGGCGCTGGAGTTGCGAAGTTCGGTGCATTGTGCAGCGCAGCAATGTGGCTTGGCGCTTATTGCGACAAGCGCGCCACGCCGTCCAACTGGCAGGCATAGATGGCATTGCGCAGTGCCGCGATGGCCTCGTAGCGCGTGAAGCTGCGCCGCCACGCCAGCACGACGCGGCGCGTCGGCACCGGCTCGCTGAAGGGCACGAAGCGCAGGTGCGGGGACGAGTCGGCCAGCATCGACAGCCGCGGCACGACCGTCACGCCCATGCCCGAGGCGACCATGTGCTTGATGGTCTCGAGCGACGAGCCTTCGAAGCTGCGGCGGATGCCCTCGGCGTCGCTCGAGAAGCGCGCGTACTCCGGGCAGACCTCCAGCACATGGTCGCGAAAGCAGTGGCCGGTGCCGAGCAGCAGCATGGTCTCGCGTTTGAGTTCCTCGGCGCTGATGGACTCGCGCGTGGCCAGCGGGTGGGCAGCGGGGAGCGCGACGACGAAGGGCTCGTCGTAGAGCTGGGCCGTGGCCAGGCCGGCGTCGGGGAAGGGCTCGGCCATGATGGCGCAGTCCAGCTCGCCGGTGCGCAGCATCTCCAGCAGCTTCACGGTGAAGTTCTCCTGCAGCATCAGCGGCATCTGCGGGTACTGCGCGATGGTGTGCTTGACCAGCTCGGGCAGCAGATAAGGGCCGATCGTGTAGATGATGCCCAGCCGCAGTGCGCCGGCCAGCGGGTCCTTGCCACGCTTGGCGATCTCCTTGATGGCGCCGGCCTGGTCCAGCACCGATTGCGCCTGGCGCACGATCTCGTCGCCCAGCAGCGTCACGCTGACCTCGCTGCCGCCGCGCTCGAAGATCTTCAGGTCCAGCTCCTCTTCGAGCTTCTTGATGGCGACGGACAGCGTCGGCTGCGACACGAAGCAGGCCTCGGCCGCGCGGCCGAAATGCCGCTCGCGGGCGACGGCGACGATGTAGCGCAACTCGGTCAGGGTCATAGGCCCGAACGCTACACTGCGCCCGCCCCACAAGGGCCCCAAGGGTTTACACCGAGGTACCCCATGAATGAACGCAAGCCGATGACCTTGCCGAAGCTGGCGCAGATGCATGCCAGCGGCGAGAAGATCGCGATGCTGACCTGCTACGACGCCGCATTCGCGTCGCTGCTGGACGAGGCCGGCGTCGACATCCTGCTGATCGGCGATTCGCTGGGCAATGTGCTGCAGGGCCGTGGCTCCACGGCGCCGGTGAGCCTGGAGGACATGGTCTATCACACGTTCTGCGTGTCGCGCGGCCACAAGTGGGCCTGGATCGTGGCCGACCTGCCCTTCGACAGCTATCACGTCAGCAAGGAAGAGGCCTGGAAGAGCGCCGCCGCGCTGGTCAAGGCCGGCGCCCACATGGTCAAGCTCGAAGGCGGCGGCTGGACGGCCGAGACCGTGCGCTTCATCAGCGAGCGCGGCATCCCGGTCTGCGCCCACCTGGGCTTCACGCCGCAGACGGTGAACGCGCTGGGCGGCTTCAAGGTGCAGGGCCGTGACGAGGCCGGTGCGGCGCGCATGAAGCGCGAGTCGATGGAACTGGTCGATGCCGGCGCCGCCATGCTGCTCTACGAGATGGTGCCGGCCGCGCTGGCCGCCGAGATCACCGCCGCATCGCCCGTGCCCGTCATCGGCATCGGCGCGGGCGTGGGCACCTCGGGCCAGGTGCTGGTGCTGCACGACATGCTGAACATCACGCAGGGCAGGAAGCCGCGCTTCGTCAAGGACTTCATGGCGGGCAAGGACTCCGTGCTGGCTGCGGTGAAGGGGTATGTGGACGAGGTGAAGGCCGCGACCTTCCCGGTCAATGAGGTGCATGGGTTCTGACATGCAAGTGATACACACGATCGCCGAGCTGCGCGACGCGCTGGCCATCCACCGCCAGCGCGGTTTCGTGCCCACCATGGGCAACCTGCACGACGGCCATCTGCAGCTGGTGAGGCAGGCGCGCGAGCTGGTCGGCCCGGCGGGCGCAGTGGTCGCCAGCGTCTTCGTGAACCGCCTGCAATTTGCGCCGCACGAGGACTTCGACACCTACCCGCGCACCTTGGCCCGCGACTGCGAGCTGCTGGAAGGCGCCGGCTGCGACATCGTCTTTGCGCCGAGCGAGCGTGAGCTCTACCCCGAGCCGCAGGGCTACAAGGTGCTGCCGCCGCCCGAGCTGGCCGACATCCTGGAAGGCCACTTCCGCCCCGGCTTCTTCACCGGCGTGTGCACCGTCGTGCTCAAGCTCTTCAACATCGTGCAACCCACGCTGGCCGTGTTCGGCAAGAAGGACTATCAGCAGCTGATGGTGCTGCGCCGCATGACGGCGCAGATGGCGCTGCCGATCGAGATCTACGGCGGCGAGACACGTCGCAGCAACGAAGGTCTGGCACTGTCGTCCCGCAACGGCTACCTCAGCGAGGCCGAGAAGGCCGAGGCGCTGCGCCTGTCGCGCACGCTCAAGGCCTTGGTCGCCCGCTGGCAGGCCGGTGAGCGCGAACTTGCGGTTATGGAAGCCGACGCAATGCAATCGCTGCGCGACGCCGGCTGGTTGCCGGACTACGTCACACTCCGCGCTCGCCACGACCTGAGTGGCGCCGTGGACGGTCAGCCGCTCGTGGCCCTGGCCGCCGCCAAACTTGGTACCACCCGTTTGATTGACAACCTTGAAGTCTGAGATGAGCACGAACCGAATCCCTCGCCGCGCGCTGCTGGCACTGGCAACCTCCCTGGCCCTCACCGCCTGCGGCGGTGGTGGCGGCGGCGGCGATACCACGCCGACGCCCACGCCGCCCGCGCCCGTCGTGCTGACCGTCACCCACAAGGTGCGCCTCACGACCAACCAGGGCGTCATCGAACTGGGCCTGGACCGCACCCACGCGCCCCTCTCGGTGGACAACTTCCTGAAGTACGTCAACGACGGCTTCTACAACGGCACCGTCTTCCACCGCGTCATCAACGGCTTCGTCATCCAGGGCGGCGGCGTCGCCCGCAATGGCGCGGGCGCGCTGCAGGACAAGACGCCCACCTACGGCCCCATCGCGCTGGAGAGCATGAACGGCCTGGCCAATGTGCGCGGAACGCTGGCCATGGCCCGCACCACGGTGCCCGACAGCGCGACCAGCCAGTTCTATATCAACGTGGTCGACAACGCGAGCCTGAACTACCAGAACTCGGCCAACCCGGGCTACGCCGTCTTCGGCCAAGTGACGTTGGGTCTGGACGTGGTGGACAAGATCAAGGCGGTGTCCACGAACACGTCGGACATCCCGCTGGTCGACGTGACGGTCACCGAAGCGAAGGTGATCCCGCTCTGACCTGAGCCGGATTTACGGTAACCACTTGATTCAGCGTGTCGGCGGCATGCGCCGCCGGCCCGTTGGGCAGGCCCAGCCACTCCCGGGTCCTGCCATGCTGCGCCGTCTTGCCGCCCTGTCGTTCGCTCTGACCCTGGCCGCCTGCGGTGGCGGCGGCGGTTATCACGACCACGGTGGCGGTGGTGGAGGCGGTGGCGGGGGCGGCGGAACGCAGTACCCGCAGCCCAACCCCACGCCCAACGCGCCGACGCTGTCCTGCAGCGCGGCTGGCCTGGCCGCATCGGCGGCGTCGACCTGGGGCACGGTCTGCATGCTGACGAGCAGTGGCGAGATCGTGGTCGAGCTCTACGACACCTACGCGCCGCAGACGGTCGCCAACTTCTACAAATACGTCGCTGCGGGCTTCTACACGAAGACGCTGATCCACCGCGTCGACCGCGACTTCGTCGTGCAGGGCGGCGGCTACACGAGCGGCATGGTGACCAAGACGCCGCTGTACGCGCCCATCAAGCTGGAGAGCAACAACGACCTGTCCAACCTGCGCGGCACCATCGCCATGGCCCGCCGCAGCGACGCCGATTCGGCCACCAGCCAGTTCTTCTTCAACGTGGTGGACAACACCTCGCTGGACTACCAGAGCGCTACCAACCCCGGCTACGCTGTCTTCGGCCGCATCATCTCCGGCCTGAACACGCTGGACGCGATCAATGTCGTGCCGACCTACACCTACAGCCAGACGGACATCCAGCCGCGCACCGAGGTGCTGGTGTACTGGGCCCAACGCCTCAAATAAGGGCTGAAGCAGGCCCGTCTGCCCCGTCGGCGCGCCACTCGTCCGCCCTTCTCGCCGCTCGTCATCGGGCCGCTGCGGGAGGCGGGCGGGCTGGGCAACATGCGCTCCATCGCAACCTAGATGGAGACACCATGTTCAGCAGCAAGCGTTCCTGGGCCGGCCTGTTCGGCGCCGCAGTCGGCATCCTGACGGCTCTGTACGTCAGCCACAGCCAGGCCGCGCCGGTGGAGTTCCGGGATCTGCGCGTCGAGGTCGTCGGCCAGGGCCGGCCCGTCGTCATGATCCCCGGCCTGAACAGCGCCGCCAGCGTCTGGACCGAGACCTGCGCCGCGCTGCAGCCCGGCGTGCAATGCCACATCGTGCAGCTGCCCGGCTTCGCGGGCGCGCCGGCGGTGACGACCGACAACTTCATGAACGGCATGCGCGACCGCCTGCTGGCCTACCTGGACGACCGCAAGCTGGCACAGCCTGTCGTCATCGGCCACAGCCTGGGCGGCACGCTGGCCCTGCAGATGGCGGCCGAGAAGCCCGGCCGCATCGAACGCCTCGTCATCGTCGACAGCCTGCCCTTCCTCGCCGGCATCCGCGGCATGACGCCGGAGGCAGCGCGCGGCGTGGCCGCCGGCATGCGCCAGCAGATGCTGGGCGCGACCCAGGAGCAGTGGGAGGCCGGCACCCGCCAGGGCGCGGGCGGCATGAGCCGCAACCCGGCCAATGCCGAGCGCGTCGTCGCCTGGGGCCTGGCCAGTGACCGCGCGACGACGGCGCAGGCCATGTCCGAGCTGTGGGGCGACGACCTGCGCCCGCTGCTGCCCAAGATCACCGCGCCGACGCTGGTGCTGGGCGCCTGGGCAGCTTTCGAGTCCATGGGCTCTACGCTGGCGAGCACGCAAGCCACATTCGAAGCGCAGTACGCCGGCCTGAAGGGCACCAAGGTGGTCATGAGCCCGCGCGGCTATCACTTCCTCATGTGGGACGATGCCGACTGGCTGGTGGGCGAGATCAAGGGCTTCCTGGCTGCCAAATAAAAACAGGAGCGGGGGAGACATGAACACGCGCAAGCGCAGTGCGATACAGGCGCTGCTGTGGAGCAGCTACGTCGGCATCTCGCTGGTGATGATTGCCAACTTCGGCCCGCTGAGCGGTTCCATGGTTTTCGTCATGGTTTTCGTCGGCGTGGGCATGTGGGTGATCAGCGAGGCCTTGCGCGCCCTGGCCTTGCGCCAGGCCTGGCTGGACCGGCCACCCCACGCCATGGTGCTGCGCCTGCTGCTGGTCCCGCCGCTGTTCGCTGTCGCGCTGCAGATACTGGCGTTCGTCGTCAACCGGGCCGGCGTGCTGGTGGGCCTGCTGGAGTTCCCGCCCGGCATGCCGAGGAACTGGCTGGTCCTGTTGGTCTACACATTCAACACCAGCATCCTGCTGTGGCTGTGGCTGGCCGTGTGGGGAGGCGTGCACATGGTCTCCCGCTGGCGCCTGGGCGAGATCGCCAAATGGAAGGCCGAGACGGCGGCCCGCGAGCTGGAGCTGCAGGTGCTGCGTGCCCAGATCAACCCGCACTTCCTGTTCAACGCGCTGAACAACCTGCGCGCCCTCATCAACGAAGACCCGGTACGCGCCCGCGAGATGCTGAGCCGCCTGTCCAACACGCTGCGGCACACGCTGCAGCACAGCGCCAAGGAGCGCGTGCCGCTGGCCGACGAACTGGCCGTCGTGCGCGACTACATCGCGCTGGAGCAGCTGCACCACGAGGAGAGGCTGCGCGTGGACTGGCAGGTCGACCCCGCCACGGCCGGCGCCAGCGTGCCGCCCATGCTGCTGCAGCTGCTGGTGGAGAACGCCATCAAGCACGGCATCGCGCGCACGCCGGGCGGCGGTGTCGTCGACGTGCGCATCGGCCGCCACGGCGAGAAGCTGCGCATCGCCGTCGACAACCCGGGCCACTGGAAGCCCGAGCCCGGTGCGCCCAACAGCACTGGCCTGGGCCTCGTGCACCTGCGCGAACGGCTGGCGCGGGCGGGCGGCGCGGGGGCGGACTGCCGCATCGCCGCTGGTGACGGGCGCGTCAACATCACCGTGGAGCTGGCCGCATGAGGATTTTCATCGTCGAAGACTCGCGGCTGGCCCGCCAGGAGCTGCGCACACTGCTGGCCGCCATCCCCGATGCCGACATCGTCGGCGAGGCCGCCGAGCTGGCACCGGCGCGCGAGGCCATCGAGACGCTGCAGCCGGAGCTGCTGCTGCTGGACGTGGAGCTGCCCGGCGCCACCGGCTTCGACCTGCTGGACCAGCTGGAGCACGTGCCCCTGGTTGTCTTCACCACCGCCTATGACCAGCACGCGCTGGCCGCCTTCGAGCGCAACGCGCTGGACTACCTGCTCAAGCCCATAGACGCCGACCGGCTGGCCGCCGCACTGACCAAGGCCCGCGAGCGGCTGCGGCCGGCGCCGGCCGCAGCGTCGGCATCGGCGCTGAAGGGCGCGGATGACATGGTCTTCCTGCGCGATGGCGAGCGCTGCTGGTTCGTGCGCCTGGGCGACATCGCCGGGTTCGAGGCCTGCGGCAACTACGCCCAGGCCTGGTTCGACGGCCAGCGCCCGCTGCTCGCCCGCACGCTCACCAGCCTGGAGGAGCGGCTGGACCCACAGCTCTTCTTCCGCGCCAGCCGCAGCCACCTCATCAACCTGCGCTGGATCCAGGGCATCGCGCCCTGGAGCAACGACGGCTACCGCGTGACGCTGAAGGACGGCCACCAGGTCGAGGTGTCACGGCGGCAGGCCAAGCTGTTGCGCGAGAAGCTGGAGCTTTGATGGGCCGTCAGGTCGGCCTGCAGCCTGTCCCAGGCGTTGTGCAGTCCGTCGCTTCCTTGCGGGCCGTCCGGCCAGCGTCAGCGACGATGCTCACCTCTCAACACCTGACCCCGAGAACTCCAATGAACCGCTTTGCTGCCTTTGCCGTTTCCTTCGCTGCTGCCACCCTGCTGAGCGCCTGCGTCTTCGCGCCGCCGGCCAGCTCGATTCCCGCGGACTCTCAGGCCATCACCAAGATGAGCGAGAACGCCGTTACCACCTGCGGCGCCGGCAACGTCAGGGAAGTCAACGCGAAGAGCTTCAGCTGCAAGTGAAGCCCGGGGGCCAATCGCTCAGCGTCTTGATTGAAGACGCGTAGACAGAAGGCGCGGCCGCGCGTTGTGACTCCATGAAATCACTTCTCCTGGCCTGCACCCTTCTGAGCCTTCTGGCCCTTGCCGGATGTGCGACCCACGCCGAGGTCGACGCCACGTGCTCGACCCACCCCGGCGGCGCCTGCTACGCCGGCCCGGGTGGCCCGCGTAGCAGGGCCTGGCGGCGCGTTGTACGCAGGCCCCGGTGGACCCTTGTATGCCGGCCCTGGCGGCGCTTGCTACGCGGGGCCAGGTGGTGCCTGCAGCGCCGCTTCAGGTCCTGGCAGCTGCCCTCCGGTCTGTGCACCGGCCGCCTCGTCACACAAGCCCTGAGCGGCAGCCAATGATTCGATATCTGCCCAAGGCGCTTGCCTTGGCGGGCGCCCTCGCGCTCGGCAGTGCTGCCGCCATCGAGCCTCTTCCCGAAGCCGAGATTCCCGCGCTGCTGCAGGCGCGCATCGACGACGCCGGCGGCTCGGGCATGGTGGTGGGCATCATCGACCGGCAGGGCCGGCGCTTCTACAGCGTCGGCACGGACCGGCGCGGCGGCAGGAAGCGAGTCGACGAGCACACGCTGTTCGAGATCGGCTCGGTCACCAAAGTATTCACGTCGCTGTTGCTGGCAGACATGGTGGTCAAGGGCGAAGTCGCACTCGACGACCCGGTGCAGAAATACCTGCCGTCTGATGTGACGGTGCCGGAGCGAGACGGCCAGGCAGTCCGCCTGGTGGACCTGTCCACGCACCGGTCTGGCCTGCCACGCGACTTCGACGGTGCCCACGCACTCGAGTCGTTCGCGAAGCAAGCTCCTGGCGTGCCGCAGCTCTACGCGCTCGTCTCAAGTTCCTCGCTGGCTTCCAGGCCAGGTACGAAGCTCAGCTATTCCAACGTCGGCCCGAGCCTGCTCGGCTTTGCACTGGCGAATCGCGAAGGCCGGCCCTACGAGTCGTCGATGCAGGCGCGCGTCCTCGCACCGCTGGGCATGCAGGACACCCATTTCCTGGATGACGTTTCGCGCCAGCGCCTGCCGCAGGGCTACGTCGGCTCGGTCCCTCATCCGCTGATGTCCCACATTGCCGCCTACAGGCCGGCCGGTGGACTGCTTTCTTCTGCGGATGAGCTTCTGAAGCTGCTCAGCGCTGCGCTCGGACTGACACCCACGCCGCTGGACCCGGCACTTGCCCTCATGAGAAAGCCGGATCAAGTCCAAGCCGGCCTTCGCCTTGGTTGGCTCACCGTGCGGCTTCGCCACGGTTCGGAAATCTGGGCCCACGGGGGCAACACCTTCGGCTTTTCGAGCGCAGTGGCGTTCGACGCGTTGAACGATCGGGCCGTCGTGGTGCTCGCCAATGGCAGGATCAATTCCCCAATCGACATTGCCCACACCCTCCTCAACCGCAAGTTCCAGCTGGATGACCCCAAGGGTCCACCGCCCGCCTTCAGGCAGATGCTCGAGGACTCCGGCTATCGCCAGGTGACGTCGGCCTACCGCGCCATGCGCGCCCGCGAGGCCAAGTTCGCGCTGAAGGAAGACATCGTCAACATCTGGGGCCTCGGCCTGCTGCACGACGGCCGCAAGCGGGAAGCCATCGCGCTACTGGCCTTCAACGTCCAGCAATATCCGAACAGCGCGAATGCGCATGACAGCCTCGCCGAGGCTTACGAGAAATCTGGCAACAAGACCGCGGCCATCGCGAGCTACCGCCAGGCGCTGGTGCTCGACCCCAAGGTGGAAAGCGCCATTGAGCGGCTGAAGGTGCTGGCGCCGGCTGAGACGGGGCGCTGACACCTTCTCAGGCCTTCAGGAACTCCGCCTTCGTCCCCAGCCAGCGCGCCACCTGTCGTCGCGCCGCCTCAGGGTGCTCGTCCAGCAGCTGCGGCGCGAGCGCGCGGGCGGCGACGAGCAGGGGTGCGTCCTCCTGCAGGTCGGCAAAGCGCAGCAGCTCGGCGCCGCTCTGGCGCGAGCCCATGAACTCGCCTGGCCCGCGGATGTCCAGGTCGCGGCGGGCGATCTCGAAGCCGTCAGTCGTCTCGGCCATGGCCTTGAGCCGCGCCTTGCCGGTGTCGGACAGCGGCGGGCTGTAGATCAGCACGCAGACGCTGGCCTTGGAGCCGCGCCCCACCCGGCCGCGCAGCTGGTGCAGCTGCGCCAGGCCGAAGCGCTCGGCATGTTCGATGACCATCAGGCTGGCGTTGGGCACATCCACGCCGACCTCGATGACCGTGGTGGCCACCAGCACGCTCGTCGCGCCGCTGGAGAACTGCGCCATCACGGCTGCCTTCTCGCCCGAGGCCATGCGGCCGTGCAGCAGGCCGACGGGCGTGCCGGCCAGCGTCTCGCTCAGTTCCGCATGCGTCTCGGTCGCATTGCGCAGGTCCACGGCCTCGCTCTCTTCCACGAGTGGACAGACCCAGTAGACCTGGGCGCCGTCGGCCACCGCCATGCGGATCTTGTCGACCACGTCGTGGCGCTTGGACTCGGTGAACACCTTGGTGACGATGGGGCTGCGGCCGGGCGGCAGCTCGTCGATGGTGGAGACGTCCAGGTCGGCGAAGTAGGTCATGGCCAAGGTGCGCGGAATCGGTGTCGCGCTCATCATCAGCAGGTGTGGTTCGAGGTCCATGGCCTTGAGCTTGTTGCGCAAGGCCAGACGCTGCGCCACGCCGAAGCGATGCTGCTCGTCAATGATCGCCAGGCCCAGCCGCGCGAACTTGACCTTGTCCTCGATGACGGCATGCGTGCCGATGACGAGTTGGGCCTCGCCCGACGCGGCGGCGTCCAGCATCTTCTGCCGCGCCTTGCCCTTCACGCTGCCGGTGAGCCACGCGACCTTCAGCCCCAGCGGCTCCAGCCAGCCGATCAGCTTGCGGAAATGCTGTTCGGCCAGGATCTCGGTGGGCGCCATCAGCGCGCACTGCCAGCCGGCGTCGATGGCGACTGCGGCGGCCAGCGCGGCCACCACCGTCTTGCCCGAGCCCACGTCGCCCTGCAGCAGCCGGTGCGTGGGCTGGGGCCGGGCCAGGTCTTGCGCAATCTCTTCGGACACGCGTTGCTGCGCACCGGTCAGCTGGAAGGGCAGCGCCGCCAGCAGCTTCTCGTGCAGGCCGCCAGGCCGGGCGCGCAAGGCCGGCGCCGCCAGCAGCGCACGCTCGCGCTGGGCCTGCAGCTGCGACAGCTGCTGGGCCAGCAACTCTTCGAACTTGAGCCGCTGCCAGGCCGGGTGGCTGTGGTCGTGCAGGGCTTCCTGGGACGCGTCGGGCGGCGGGTGGTGCAGGTAGTGCAGCGCGTCCTTCAGCGGCGGCAGCCCACGCGGCACAACGCCGGCCGGCAGCAGCTCGCGCAGGTCCGCCCGCGCCAGCCCCGAGGCCACGGCCTTGCGCAGATAGGCCTGCGGCAGCTGCGCCGAGGCGGGGTAGACGGGTGTGAGGGAGGCGGCAAGCGGCGTGTCTTCGTCCACCACCTTGACGACCGGGTGCACCATCTCGCGCCCGAAGAAGCCGACCCGCGCCTCGCCGCGGATGCGCAGCCGCGTGGCCGCCGACATCTGCCTTTGCTGCGCCGGGTAGAAGTTCAGGAAGCGCAGCAGCAAGGTACCGGACTCGTCCTTCACCCGCACCAGCAGCTGGCGACGGCTGCGCATCTCGATCTGGCAATCGGTGACGACGCCTTCCACCTGCGCGGGCTCGTTCTCGCGCAAGGCCGCGATGGGCAGGACGCGCGTCTCGTCCTCGTAGCGCATCGGCAGGTGCAGGGCCAGGTCGATGTCGCGCAGCAGGCCGAGCTTTTCCATCGCCTTCTGCGGGGCGGATTTGGTGGGTGCTTTGCTCGCTGCGGCGCTGGCCTCTGGCATGCGGCGGATTGTGGCGGCGACAACTTGCACAGATCAAAACTCGATTTCATTCGTTGGCCTCCGGGAGGCGCCGGCTTACCGTGCGCGCCTTTATTTCCGGAGCCTCGTTCCATGCGTTCTTCCCTGCTTGCCCTCATCGCCATCGGCTTTGCCGCGTCCGCCCACGCCGCCCCGCCCGCGCAGGCCGTCGACGGCGTCCTCGTCGGCCCCAACGGCCTGTCGCTCTACACCTTCGACCGCGACGCCGAGAACAAGAGCAACTGCAACGACCGCTGCGCCACCAACTGGCCGCCGCTGCCGGCCGCCGCCGACGCCAAGGCCGAAGGCGACTGGACCGTCGTGACCCGCGACGACGGCAGCAAGCAGTGGGCCTACAAGGGCAAGCCGGTCTACGGCTGGGTCAAGGACAGCAAGCCCGGCGACCGCACGGGCGACAACGTCAACCAGGTCTGGCACTTGGCCAAACCCTGAGCTTTCTCGCAGGGGCTGAGACAATCCCGGCCCCATGCCTGAGCTGACCGTTGCCGACTTCGATTTCGACCTCCCGCCCGAGCTGATCGCCCAGCATCCGGCGCCTGAGCGCAGTGCCTCGCGGCTGCTGGACGCCAGCGGCAAGGAGCCGGTGGACCGGGTGTTCCGGGAGCTGCCGGACCTGCTCGCGCCCGGCGACCTGCTGGTGTTCAACAACACCCGCGTCATCAAGGCGCGTCTGTTTGGCGTCAAGGCGACCGGCGGCTCCGTCGAGGCGCTGGTCGAGCGAGTGCTGCCTGGCACGCAAGAGGTCTGGATGCACCTGCGCGCCAGCAAGAGCCCCAAGCCCGGCGGCCGCGTGCGCTTTGCCGACGCCTTCGACGCCGAGGTGCTGGGCCGCTGCGGGCCGGACAACGGCCTCTTCCATCTGCGCTTTGCCGGCGACCCGTTCGCGCTGCTGGAGGCCCACGGCCATGTGCCGCTGCCGCCCTACATCGCCCATGCAGACGATGCCGACGACGAGCGCCGTTACCAGACCGTCTTCGCCAAGGAGCCCGGCGCCGTCGCCGCGCCCACCGCAGCCCTGCACTTCGACGAGGCGCTGCTGGCGCGCCTGGCCGAGCGTGGCGTCAGCACTGCGCATGTGACGCTGCACGTCGGCGCCGGCACCTTCCAGCCGGTGCGTGTCGAGACGCTGGCCGAGCACAAGATGCACAGCGAATGGTTCGAGGTGCCGCAGTCGACAGTCGCGGCAGTAGCCGCCTGCAAGGCCCGTGGCGGCCGTGTGGTGGCGGTGGGCACGACGACGCTGCGCGCGCTGGAATCGGCGGCCCGGGGTGGGCAGCTCGAAGCCGGTGCCCGCGAGACCGACATCTTCATCACGCCGGGCTTCGCCTTCCGCGTCGTCGACCGGCTGGTGACCAACTTCCACCTGCCCAAGAGCACGCTGATGATGCTGGTCAGCGCGCTGGCCGGCCATGAGCTCGTCATGGCCCTCTACCGCCATGCCATTCAACAGCGCTACCGCTTCTTCAGCTACGGCGACGCGATGCTGCTGACGCGCCGCTAGAGGCTGAGGTGTCGGTGGCCGCGCTCAGCCCGGCACCACCATCCGCGCCTTCTTCAGCCACTTGGCCAGGCACAGGCACAGCAGCTCCGGCTCGATCGGCTTGGCGAGATAGTCCGTCATGCCCGCCGCCATGCAGTTCTCGCGTTCGCCGGGCAGCGAGTTGGCCGTCAGCGCAATGATGGGCACGGTGACGTAGCCCGGCAGCTTGCGCACCAGGCGCGTGGCCTGCAGGCCGTCCATGCCGGGCATCTGCACGTCCATGAAGATGGCGTCGAACTGGCGCCGGCCGAGCTGGGACAGCGCCTGCTCGGCGTCGTCCGCCACCATGCACTCCACGCCGTGGGCGCGCAGCAGCTCGGCGGCGACGAGCTGGTTGATCTCGTTGTCTTCCACCACCAGCACGGTGCCGTCGAACTGGTCCAGATCGTCGCAACGGGGGGCGTCGGCCCGCGCATCGGCATCGCCCCAGGGCCGGGCCTTGACGACGGCGTCGTGCAGGGTGTCCAGCAGCGTGGACGGCGTCACCGGCTTTTGCAGCAGGCCGTCCAGCACATGGCCGTCCATGGCCGCCTCGACGATTTCGCGGTCGTAGGCCGAAACCATGATGAAGGACGCCTCGGACAGCGGCTCGGACTCGCGCAGCGCATCGATGACCTGGAAGCCGTCGAGGTCGGGCATGCGCCAGTCGACCACGGCGACCTTGAACTTCTCGCCGCCGGCCTGCACGGCCCGGGCGATGTCCAGCGCCTTGTGGCCGGAGTCGGCCTCGTGCACATCCATGCCGAAGGAGCGCAGCATGGCACCCATGGTGAGGCGCGCGGTGAAGTTGTCGTCGACGACGAGCGCCTTGAGGCCGCGCAGCGAGGCGCGCGCGTCCAGCATCTTGCCGGCGCGGGGCAGGTCCTGCTGGCTTTCCGCGGCCAGGGCGACGGTGAAGCTGAAGCTGCTGCCGGCGCCCTCTTCGCTGTGGGCCTGCAGCGTGCCGCCCATCAGCTGCACGATGCGCTGGCTGATGGCCAGGCCCAGGCCGGTGCCGCCGTACTTGCGGCTGGTTGACGAGTCGGCCTGCGTGAAGGCGGAGAAAAGCTTGTTGCAGACGGCCTTGGACATGCCGATGCCGGTGTCTTCCACGGAGAAGCCGATGACGGTGGCATCGCTCTGGTCGCCACCCAGCCTGGCGCTGATGCAGACCTCCCCCGCCGACGTGAACTTGACGGCATTGCTGCCGAGATTGAGCAGCACCTGCTTGAGCCGCATCGCATCGCCGCGCAGCAGGCGCGGGATGCCGTCGTCGCGGCGGATGATGATCTCCACCGGCTTGTCGGCCACCTGCACGTTCAGCACGGTGGCCACCTCGTCGAGCACCCGGTCCAGCTCGAAGGACGCGGCCTCCAGCTCCATCTTGCCGGCCTCGACCTTGGAGAGGTCCAGCACGTCGTTGAGCAGGCGCAGCAGCGACTTGCCGGCGGCCTGGAGCTTCTCCAGGTAGTCGCGCTGGCGGCCGCTCAGGTCGGTGCGCAGGACGATGTGCGACAGCCCGAGGATGGCATTCATCGGCGTGCGGATCTCGTGGCTCATGTTGGCCAGGAAATCGGCCTTGGCCTGGGCCGCCGCTTCGGCCGACAGCTTGGCCTGGCGCAGATTGTCGCGGCCGGTCGAGAGCTTGGCGGTCATGGCGCGCAGCGCGTTCTGCAGGTTGCCGAGTTCGTCGTCCCGCGCTGAAGGCGGCGTGGCCGAAAGGTCGCCGCCCGCCACACGGGTGGCCAGCGCCAGGCATTCGCCCACGGGCGTGAGGATGGATCGCAAGGCCTTGGCGTAGCCGATGGCGGCGCCGACGAGGGCCAGCAAGGCAAGCGCGACCAGCGCCTGCGCGCCGGTGCTGCGGGTCTGCTCGAACGAGGCCATGGCCGACGTGGCCTGCTCTCGGCTGACCCGCACCGTGACATCGACGGCGCGGCGGTGGCTTTCGTAGGCGCGCTGCGCCTTGTCCAGCGCCACGCGGGCCGACACCTCGTCCACCGCAGCCATGGCGGCCAGCACGCGGTGGGCTTCGGCAAAGATCTCCGCGCTGGTGCGGGCCAGGTCGCCGGCGATCAACGGCCGCAGCGCCTGCGGCCCGTGCCCGGACCAGTACCGGCTCTCCTGCTGGTTCTCGCGCTCCAGTCGCGCCAATGCGGCCTGCGCGGTGCCCACGGGCACCGAGCCTTCGACGGCCTGCGACAGCAACAGCCGCGTCTCGATCAGGTAGAGCGGCGGCGGCAGGGCATTGGCCAGCACGGCCGAGGATTCATGCGCCGTGCTGGCGTTGCGTGCCAGCGCGTTGAAGCTCCACAGCGAGAAGGCCAGCACGGCCAGCGCCGCGCCACCGGCAACGAGGCCGATGAAGTAGAGCGAGGAACGAAGTGTCTTGAACATGAGTGCCTCCCCAGGCAGGTCTAGCTTTGAGCCGCGCGACGCAGCAACGCGATGAAGGCGTCGGGGTCGGTGATGGGCTTTTGCACGTGGTGCACGGCCTGCGGTACACCGCCACGCTGCGCGAGCTGCTTCGCATCCAGGCTGGACACGGCCACCAGCACCTGCGGGCGGCCGCCCTCCTCCCGGGACAGCTGGCGCAGCAGCTCGATGCCGTCCATCTTGGGCATCTGAATGTCCGTCAGCACGACCTGCGGGCGCAACTCGCCGATGGCCAGCAGACCCAGGAAACCGTTCTCGACGGCCTGGATGACAGCTCCCGGAAAGGCTTCCTCGGCCAGAGCGACCAGCAGGTCGCGGTCATCGGGGTTGTCGTCGGCGATGACGACCCTGAGCGGCTCCGTGGCTTCTGCGGCTCCTGCGGTATCTGCGGTGACCGGCCCGGCCGGCTGTTGGGTGTCGAAGAGCGCGTCGGCGCTCGCCGCGTCGATGCGGCGGTGGCCGCCAAGCGTCTTCCAGGCCGGCAGCTGGCCGGCGTCGACCCAACGCTGCACGGTGGGAATCGAGACCCCCATGCGTTTGGCAACGTGAGCGGTCGAGTAGGACCGGGGCGACGTGGTGATGGGATTGCGGGGCACGCTATGACTTCCTTGGTGCGATGGCTTTGAGGTCGACGTCGCCACGGGCATAGGCGGCCAGGGCGTCCAGCACCTCGGCATGCTGGGTCGTGAACCGCTGGGCGAGCCGGGCGAGCCGGGCCGCGTCGGCGCCCTCGTCTGTGGCGGCTTGAAGAGCCAGGGCAGTGGCTGACAGACCGTCTGCGCCCAGCGTGCCCGCCGTGGAGGCGATGTCGTGGGCGAGCTTGCGGACGGCGTCCAGATCGCCGCTGTTCACGGCGGCCTGCAGCTTGCGTGCGTCATCCGCCCGCGTCTCCAGGAAGCGCCGGGCGATGCGGTCGTAAAGGGCGATGCGGCCGAGGCAACGGCGCAGACCGGTCTCAAAAGAGACGGCGGCCACTTGTGTCACGCCGTCGTTCATCTCCTGCTCCTGGCCTGGGTCTGACGGCGCCGCGGCTCCGTGGCGCGTGCAGATGGGATGAATCGCATGGCCTCCATTGTGAAACCGCGCGCCTTCAATTTGTTTGTTTTGTTTGTCTTCTGCGTGATTTGTTCACTATGTTTGTTTTATTCATATTTGTACTATTTCTCCATCGAACGACACCCAGGAGACGACATGGCCCAGCACCCCGACATCCCCGCCGACCAGCGCCACGCCCAGGAGGTGCTGACCTTCCTGGTGGGTGGTGAGAACTACGCCGTCGAGTTGCTGCAGGTGCAGGAGATCCGCAGCTTCGAGGCGCCAACGCGCCTGGCCAATGCGGCCCGCAGCGTTCGCGGCTTGCTGGACCTGCGCGGCACCATCGTCACCGTCGTCGACCTGCGCACCGTGCTGGGCTCGGACGACAGCATCGGCGCGGCCACCGCGACCGTCATCCTGACCCTGGGCGGCCGCACCTTCGGCCTTGTGGTGGACGCCGTCGACGACGTCGTCAGCCTGAAGACCGCCGACATCCAGCGCCCGCCCAGCCTGGGCATGACGACCCGCCTGGTGCAGGGCCTCATCACCGTGGCGGGGTCGCAAGCCGGCACGCAGCGGACCCTGCAGCTGCTGGACACCCAGGCCCTGATGGCCACCTTTGCACCCGCGTCGCTGGAAGCTGTGTAAGCGACCCGCCCCCGTCTGTCATCCAAGGAACACACCATGAACTTCCTGAGCAACCTGACCGTGCGCGGCAAGCTGACCGTCGCCTTCTCCTGCGTCCTGGCCCTGATGGCCCTGCTGGGCGCGCTGGCGTGGATGCAGATGTCCAGCATGTACGACCAGACCGAAAAAATCATCGTTTACCGCATCTCCGGGCTGCGCGACAGCGGCCGCATGGCCAACGCCGCCACGCGGGTGCGCACCCGTGAGTACCGCGTCGCCGTCAGCACCGGGCAGCACCTCACCGACGCCATCGAGAAGCACAAGGACGGCATGCAGGTGTTCGAGCAGGCCCGCAAGGACTACGCGGAGTTCCTGCTCGACAGCAACGAGAAGGCGCTCTACGAGACGGCGATGCAGGCATGGACCGCCTATGTCGCCGCCACCGACAAGTCGCTCGAAATGGCCAAGGCCGGCAAGCAGGAGGAAGCCATCGCAGCGGTCGCCAACTCCTCCAAGGCTTTTGACGGCGTGCAGCAGGCGCTGACCGCCTTGGTCAAGTTCAACGACGACGGCGCCAAGGGCGATGCGGGTGCCGCCAAGGCGCTGTTCCACGACAGCGGCATCTACCTCTCGGTGACGCTCGCTGCCGCCGCCGGCTTGGCCGTGCTGCTGGGCCTGATCATCTCCAAGGCCATCACCACGCCGCTGAACGAGGCCGTACGCATCGCCGAGGCCGTCGCCGGCGGCGACCTGTCGCAGACCATCCGTGCCCAGGGCAAGGACGAGATCGCCCAGCTCGCCCAGGCGCTGTCGGCCATGGTCGACAAGCTGCGCACCATCGTCACGGACGTGCGCCAGGGCGTGGAGTCAGTGACGACGGCCGCCACGCAGATCTCCGCCGGCAATGCCGACCTGAGCCAGCGCACCGAGGAACAAGCGGCCAATCTGCAGCAGACTGCGGCGTCGATGGAGGAGCTGACGTCCACCGTGCGCCAGAACGCCGACAACGCCCGTGCCGCCGCCCAGCTGGCGCAGAACGCCCGGGAAGTCGCCAGCCGTGGCGGCAGCGTGGTGGGCAATGTCGTCGCCACCATGGACCAGATCACCGACAGCTCCAAGCGCATCTCCGACATCATCGGCACCATCGACGGCATCGCCTTCCAGACCAACATCCTGGCGCTGAACGCCGCCGTGGAAGCCGCCCGTGCCGGTGAGCAGGGCCGGGGCTTTGCGGTCGTCGCCGGTGAGGTGCGCACGCTGGCCCAGCGCAGCGCCCAGGCGGCCAAGGAGATCAAGGTGCTGATCCAGCAGAGCGTCGAGAAGGTCGACGCCGGCTCGCGCCTCGTCAACGAGGCCGGGCAGACGATGACCGACATCGTCAACCAGGTGCAGCGGGTCAACGACCTCGTCGGCGAGATCAGCTCGGCCAGCCACGAGCAGACGCAGGGCATCGAGCAGGTGGGCGACGCGGTCGCGCAGCTGGACCAGGTGACGCAGCAGAACGCCGCGCTGGTGGAGGAATCGGCCGCTGCCGCCGAGAGCATGAAGCAGCAGGCGCAACGCCTGGCCGAGACGGTGGCCGTGTTCAACGTGGGCGACCGGGCTGCGACGCAGGCCCGGGCGCAAGCCAGCATCCGCAAGCCGGCCCGCCCGGTCTCGGTGCCGGCAGCGAAGGCAAAGCCGGCGGCGGCCCCGGTCAAGGGCCGTGCAGTGCCGGCCGCCACGATGCAGCCAGCCATGGCCGGCGCTCGCGGGGGAGACGACGACTGGGCCGCCTTCTAAGGCCGGCCCTCGGGGTCAGCGCCGCCGCTGGCCCAGCCGCGCCAGCCCGGCGAGCCCGCACAGCATCAGCAGCCAGGTCGAGGGTTCCGGGATGGCGGAGGGGAAGGGGTTCGCATAGTTGAAACCGGTGCTGGCGCTCAGCGCGGTGAAGCCCGCGACCGGATTGCCGAGTGAGTCGCGCACATCCTGAAAACCGCCCCAGGCCAGGGTGTTGCCAAAGTCGGCCAGGCCAACGGCCTGCGCCATGCCACCGCGCGCCTGAGCACCGAGGACCGAGGTGCGCACCTCTCCTTCGATGCCGACCGACAGGGTCTCGCCGCTGGCGAAGCTGAAGCTCATCGAATGCTGGCCCAGTGGATCGCCGCCACACCTGAACAGCCCGTCATTGAAGCTGGTGAAGCTGTTGCAGCCGCCCGAAAGCCGCACGTCGCCCAGGATGCCGCTGGCGCCGCTCACCACCATCCGCGCGGTCCAGCTCACCGTCACCTCGCCATTGCCCGGGATGGCCGGGTCCAGCGAGCCGGCGACTTCGGCCGCGCCGCTCAGCAAGGCATGGACGGAGAAGTTGGCCGAGCCCTGCAGCATGCCAACGGCGCCGGGCGCGCCAATGGTGAAGCTGTCGCCGAAGCCGCCACTGGCCATCGCGTGTGCACTGAAGGCGGAGCTATAGAAGGGCTGGGCGTCTTCGATCAGGCCGCGAGCGCTGGCCAGCAGGTGCACGCCGCCCATGTCGGCGCGTGCCGTTGCCTTTGAATACACCAGCGTGTGGGATTCGAAGGGCGCCTCATCGGGTATCGGATCGTAGGGAACCAGGCGTGATCCCTGGTGCTCGGACTGGGCCTCGACCGGCGCCTTGCCGCCCATGAAGTACTTTTGTTCGCCGGAGGGGCCGGGAGTGCCGCTGGCCGAGGTGCGAGCGACGAAGTCGGCGGCACTGGCCGGGGCGGACGCGAAGACGGCCGCAGTGAGGGCCGCCAGCAGCGGCAGAGCAAAGGTGATTCGACGCATATGCGCTCCTTGAGTGACCCTTGCAGATGCGTCGGGATGCGGCGGAACATAGTGGGGGCGCCGAAAGCCTGCCAGTCACCTGCGGATGAATGGGTGTCACCTGTGCGCCGTTCTAGGGGGCTGCCCGAGGCGCGGCGGCGAGGCGTGAAGTCGCAGCCAGAATTGCCGGGTCCGCTGCAGGCGCATCGACGCTTCCGGTTGGAGCCTGCTGGAACTCCGGGCAGCGGCCACATTGCGGCTTCATTCACCGATCAACGAAGGACCACCCATGGGTGCCTGGTCACACGAACCTTTTGCCAACGACACCGCCAGCGACTGGGCCCATGTACTGATGGACGCAACCGACCTGTCTCACGTCGAGGCCACGCTGGACCGCGTGCTCGAGGCAGGCAACTATGTGGAGGCGCCCGACGCCGAGGAGGCCGTCGCGGCGGTGGCGGTGGTGGCCCAGTTGCTTGGCCGCAGCGCACCCATCACCGATGGCCCCGAAGGGCTGCAGGCCTGGATCACCGGCGTCGGCGTGCGGCCGTCAGCAGCGCTGCTGGACAAGGCGCGCCGCGTTGCCGACCGTGTGGTGGCGGAAGACTCCGAGCTGGCCGAGCTGTGGGACGACAGCGAGTCGGCCGCAGACTGGCGCGCCTCCATGGCCGCCTTGCGGCAAGCGGTCACGCCGGGTTGAGCGCCATGCGTGCCATCCACGCCCTGCTGGCCAGCACGCTCATGGCCACCGCCAACGCCGCGCCATTGCCGGCGCCGGCGCGCGCCGAAGTCGATGCGCTGCTGACCCGCCTGCAAACCTCGGGCTGTGAGTTCAACCGCAACGGCAGTTGGTACGCCGGTGCGGACGCCAGAGCGCATCTGTTGAAGAAGCTGGATTACCTCGAAGGCAAGGACCTGGTGAAGACCGCCGAGCAGTTCATCGAACGCGGCGCGGCCAGCAGCAGCATGAGCGGCAAGCCGTATTTGGTGCGCTGCGCCGGCAAGGCGCCGGTGGAGAGCGCGAAGTGGCTGACGGCTGAGCTGCTAGCTGTGCGTGCGGCGCGGGCGGCGTCCAGCCCGCGCTGAAGAAAAAGGGCGGCCGAAGCCGCCCCTTGAAGTCCCCCACGCCGATCAGCGCCGCCGCCTCGTCGCCGCGAGCAGCAGCAGGCCCGCACCGGCCAGCGCGAAGCTGCCCGGCTCCGGCACCGCGCTGATGTTGTCAAGCGCAAAGCCGCCGGTCGCCGAGAAGCTGACCGATGTCAGCTGGCCCCAGGCGCCGTCGAACGACAGGCTGCTGGCGCCCGTCAGGTCGATGCTGCGCAAGGCCACTTCCACGCCGCCCAGCAGGCCGGACACGAACAGCGTGCCCGGGCCGAAGCCGAGGTCATACGGCGCCAGGTCCAGCGACTTCAGCCCAAACGAACCGCCGCCGGCCAGGCTGAAGGTGAAGGGCGTGGCGTCGAAACCGCCAACCAGCGCGCCGTCGATGGGCAGAAAGCTGGTCGCCGGCCCACTGACGATGAAGCTGCCCTCGGCGTAGGTGGCCACGCCGGTGTCGTTGTCGATGGCGATGACGCCGGGGTTGTCGAAGTTGACGAGGCCGGCATGCGCCGCCCCGCCGCTGAAGAGAGCCGCGGCCGCAAAGGCCAGGGTGCCGAGTAGGTGCTTCATGGCTGTGCTCCTGGAGGGTTTCACTGCGCGCCCGGCTTGGGCGTGTTGAGGTAGGGGAAGCCCGGCAGCAGCGGCACAACGGCCTGGTCGACGGCGTCGTGCAGCTCCAGCGACGTGGCGCCCAACGGCACCGAGGCGCGGGTGCAGGCGGCGCCGAAGAGCCCACCGCCGTTGTTCAGCCAGCACAGGCCGCCCATCACGGCGGAGATCGACACGTCGACCACGTCGTCCTTGGGCCGGCGGCCATTCGGGAAGCCGGCAAAGTCGGGTGGGTTGTCGGCGTCACGCAGCGTGCCGACGATGCCCAGGCGGTTCTGCATCGCGAACGGCCGCGCGGGGATGGCGGTGTTCAGGCGCAGCATCTCCGAGCCCACCACATTGGCCGGCTGGTTGACGCCGGGGATGCCGGTCAGGAAGGTCGTCACCAGGTCGGCGCGCGGCAGGTTGGTGGGCGCGGCGTTGCCGATGGGCAGCACGGCCGACAGCAGCGCCGGCAGCGTCGGGTTGGTCACGTAGTTGATGAACTGCCCGTCGCCTGCCGGCACGGAGGCGTTGAACTTGTCCTTGTCCGGCAGGCCGATGACGACCTCGTTGACCAGCGGGTTGCCCAGCCGCGAGACCTGCACCCAGGCGCCGCCGCCACGCACGGCGGTGTCGTAGCCGCTGGGCGGCGCGGCGTTGACGATCTGGCTCTGGCGCACGCTGGCCGTCGTCCAGGCGCCGATGACGGTCTCGCTGCCCTGCGTCAGGCAGCTCTTGTGCACTTCCAGCGCCAGCGACGTGACGTTCTTGTCCTGGATGGAGTTGGCCGCCGCCGCGTTGATCAGGCTGCGGTTGGTGATGACGCTGACCGGGGCGTTCACCAGGTCGAAGATCGCACCGAGGTTGACCGCAAAGGCCTCCTGCCGCTGGCCGACGAAGACCTTGGCGGGCATGGCGCAGCCCGGCAGGTTGACGCTGTAGATGTGCTGCGCGGCGTAGGCCGGGTAGTCGGCGATCGTCTTGGTGCCGATGTTGTCGACCGGCTTGTCGAACGTCGTGCCGCCCATCGGGTTGGCGACCGGCGTGGCGGTGCCGGTGCGGCGGTCGCCGCGCACGAGGGTGAGGCTGAACTTCTCGTTGACGTTGAGCGTGGCCGCGTTCGGCGCGCTGACGGTGCCGGCCTGGGTCAACGGGATCGGCACCATCTGGTTGCCGATAGGCAGCGCGATGCTCTTGAGCGTGTTGGTGAACTTGAACTGGAAGGTCAGGTCTTCCTTGGCGTCGCCGTTGTTGTCGACGTGGATCTCGTAGATCGCGTTCGGGTCCAGCTTGAAGTAGTTGGGACCGCCGTAGGCGTCCTGCAGCGGCAGGTAATTGGCGATCAGCGTCACGTAGCCGGCCCGGCCGCCCGTGCCGTTGGCGGCCACGCCTTCGTAGCTGCTGAACATGTAGAAGTCCGTGCCGTCGAGGCGCGGCATGCCGCCGATGGACGGGGCTTCGCGGTGGCTGGAGGCCTGCGCGGGCAGGGCGGCGATGCTGGCGAGGACGCCTGCGGCAACGAGCGCAACGGTGGGCGCGCGGGAGGGCAATTTCATGAAGGCTCCTGTTCGTGGTGGACCGCAAACAGATGGAAACAACCAGCGCTGCGGCTCATGTCTTACGCAGCGCAGGCGGCTTGGATGCAGGCTTTCGAGCGTTTCGAGGGTTCAGCCTGTGTTCAAGCTAGGGGGGCGCCTCGCGTTGGTATCGTCCGGCCGATGCGCATCTCCCGCCGCTGCGCCGAGCTCACGCTTGCCGGCCTGCTCACCGCCGTCCTCCTGCTGGACCTGGCCTGCCCGCTGCCTCAGCCGGCCGCCGAGTCAGCCACGCTGACGGTGCTGGCCGCCGACGGCACGCCGCTGCGGAGTTGGGCCAGCGACGACGGCGCCCAGCGCCAGCCGACCACGCCCGAGGCCGTGTCGCCGCGCTATCTGGAAGCGCTGCTGCACTACGAGGATCGCTGGTTCCACTGGCACCCAGGCGCCAACCCCGCCGCACTGGCACGCGCCGCCTGGCAGTGGGCGCGACACGGGCGCATCGTCTCGGGCGGTTCCACGCTGACGATGCAGGTGGCGCGGCTGATGGACGACAAGGCCGCTGGCCGCAGCGTGCCCGCCAAGCTGCGCCAGATCGCCCGCGCGCTGCAGCTTGAACTGCATCTGAGCAAGCAGGAGATCCTGACGCTGTATCTGAACCTCGCACCGATGGGTGGTCCGCTGGAGGGCGTGGAGACGGCCAGCCGCGCCTACCTGGGCAAGGGCGCGGCCGAGCTGTCGCAGGCCGAGGCGGCGCTGCTGGTGGCGCTGCCGCAGTCGCCGACCCGCTTGCGGCCGGACCGCGCCGTCGCTGCCGCTCAAGCCGCGCGCGACAAGGTACTGACGCGCATGCAGACGCTCGGCGTGTGGAGCGCAGCCGACGTGGCTGACGCCAAGCTGGAGCGCGTCTTCGCACCGCCGCTGCGTGCCCGCTGGTTGGCACCTCTCGCCGCCGAGCGCCTGCGACAGCAGGCTCGCCGCGAAAGCCAGACGGCCGCCGTCATCCCAACCACGCTCGACGCCGGCCTGCAGGCCCGCCTGGAACAGCTGCTGAGCGACCGACTCAACACCTTGCCCGAGGCCAACTCCCTGGCCGCGCTGGTCGTCGACAACCGCACGCTGGAGGTGCGCGGCTATGTCGGCTCGGCAGACTTCACCGACGCACGACGCAGTGCCCATGTCGACATGGTGCGGCGCATGCGCTCGCCCGGCTCCACGCTCAAGCCCTTTCTTTACGGCATGGCGCTGGACGAAGGATTGATCCATTCCGAGAGCCTGCTCATCGACGCGCCGCAGAACTTCGGCGGCTATGCGCCGGGCAACTTCCAGGCGGACTTTTCCGGGCCGGTCAGCGTCAGCGAGGCGCTGCAGCGCTCGCTCAACGTGCCCGCCGTCGACCTGCTGGAGCGCCTGGGCGCCGAGCGCTTTGCCGGCCGCCTGCGCCACGCCGGCCTGCGCCTGCGCATGCCGGCCAACGCGGCGCCCAACCTCAGCCTCATCCTGGGTGGCGGCAGCACGTCGCTGGAGGAACTGGTCGGCGCCTACACCGCCCTGGCGCGCGGCGGCCTGGCCGGCAAGCCGCGCCTGACACCCGCCGAGCCCACGCAGGAAACCCGCTTGATGAGCGAAGGCGCCGCCTTCATCGTGCGCGAGATCCTGGAGAACGGCGGCCGGCCCGGCAGCCCTTTTCGCGAGGGCAACCAGCGCGTCGCGTGGAAGACGGGCACGTCATTCGGCTTCCGCGACGCCTGGGCGCTGGGCGTGACGGACCGCTACACCATCGGCGTCTGGGTGGGCCGGCCCGACGGCACGCCCAACCCCGGCCACTTCGGCGCCAACACCTCGGCGCCGCTGCTGCGTGACATCGCCGCCGCCCTCGGGCCGCAAGAGTCACGGCAACAACTGGCCCCGCGCCACCAGCCGGCCAGCGTGCGCGCCGTCGCCATCTGCTGGCCGCTGGGCACGGCCGAAGCCGCCACGCCACCCGAGCACTGCCTGCAGCGCCGCACCGCCTGGACGCTGGACGGCGCCGTGCCGCCGACCTTGCCGGACCGGCTGCAACCCACCAGCCTCGTGCAGGCGGTGTGGACGCAGGGCCACGCGCGCGTGCGCCCCGACTGCGCGCCGGCCGCGATCAAGGCCGAGGCCGTGCGCTGGCCCACGCTGCTCGGCCCCTTCCTGGACGCCGCCCAGCTCGACCCGACCGAGCGCCTGCCCTGGGCGCCCGGCTGCGCGCCGCGCACCACCAGCGCTCAGGCCCTGCGCATCGTCGGCCTGGAGGCCGGCACCGTGCTGCGCCCCGCGCCGGGCCAGGCCGCCGTGACGCTGCGCCTGCAGGCCATGGGCGCCCAGCAGGGCGTGAACTGGCTGCTGGACGGCCAGCTCGCCGGCAGCAGCGAGACAGCCGGCGCCGTTCAGACGCTGACGCTGCGCCAGCCCGGTCCGCATGCGCTGACGGCGCTGGACGGCCGCGGCCGCTGGGCGCGCATCGGCTTTGAGCTGCATCCTTCGCGCGCCGCTTTGCCCTAAGCTGCCAACCCGGCGCATCGACCACGCACGCGTCAGCAAAACAGGGAGAACCATGCGCCTCGCCACGTTCATCGTCGTCGCCCCGCTGCTGTCGCTCGGCCTGCTCGGGCCCTGTGCCGCCGCCGACGACGCCCCCGCGCCGCCCGCCACTGCCGCCTCCGAGGCTGCCAAGCCGGCGCCGACGCTGCACAGCCGCATCTACCAACTGCAGCACCGCCTGATCCCGGGTTGGGTGCACAAGAGTTCCGGCGCCTTCTACACGGCCCTGGTCGTGGGCGACCTCGCGCGGCTGCGCGAAGTGGCCAGCGAGATCGTCTCGCCCGACTACGCCGCCGGCATCAAGGTCACGCCCTATCCGGCGCTGGAAGGCGTGCTCATCGAATACCCCACACCGCTGACCCCGCCGCTGTGCTATTTCGCCTTCGTGCACGCCAATGCCAAGAGCAGCAGCGGCTACGACATCTACACCTACGAGAAGACGATGAAGTTCCCGGGCATGGAGCCGCAGCCCTTTGGCGTCGTGGGCGCGTGGTCGGCCGACGGCGACCGGCACAGCAACATGGGCGGGCGCACCTATGAAGACGCCGAGTCCTTCGTCCGCGACCTCAAGCTCGACAAGCAACCGAGCAAAACTGCCGAGAAGCCGGCCTGACGAAAGCAAGTCAGGCCACCCTTCGCTAAGCTGCCACGCTCAAACCCGAACATCGGGCATCTGCTGTCCGCGCTGTGCTTTTTGATATGAACGAGCTGTTGATCTGGATCCTCGCCGCCACTGCCGTGGTGGGCACCCTGTTGCTGGTGTGGCTGGGCCGCCGGCGCCAGCAGCGTGCCCGCGACGCCACCGCCCACCGCGAAACCCAGCGAATGGCGCTGGAGCAGGCCGAGCACGTCGCCCGCGCGCAGCGGCTGGCGGCAGAGCGTGAGCACGCCAGCGCCGAGCCCGCGCCCCTGGCCGGCGCCGTGGAGGCCATACGCCTGGCCGAGCAGGCCCGCGGCAACGCCGACGCCGGCCGTGAAGGCGCCGACATCACCCGCCGCATCGCCGAGGGCGAGGCCGCCCGCATCGCCCGCGACCAGGCCCAGCACGATGCGGCCCGCGAAGCCGAGCAGGCCCGCGAACAGGCCGAACGCGACGCTGCCGCGGCCACCGAAGCGGCCGCTGAAGAGGCCGAGGCTGCTCGCGCTGCAGCCGAAGCCCGTGCCCGTGAAGACGCCGAGCGCCTGGCCCGCGAGACGGCCGAACGGCAAGCTGCCGAGGCAGCCGAGGCCGCAGCTCGCCAGGCGGCCGACGCTGAAGCCGCCCGTATCGCCGCCGAGGCCGAGGCTCGCGAGCAGCAGGCCCGTGATCAGGCCGAGCGGAAGCAAGCCGAGCGTGAGGCTGCCCAAGCCCTCGAAACCGCACGCCTTGCCGAGGAAGCCCGCGTCAGCGCCGAACGCGAAGCCGCCGAAGCCGCCGCCGCGCTAGCCTCCCGCCTGGCCGCCGAGGCGGAGGCCGAAGCCGCCCGAATCGCCGCAGCCGCAGCGGCAGCCGCGCCCACCCGCGCGCTGCGCCCCGACGAAACCCTCGTGCTGGTGGCCGACGACTCCAAGATCGTGCGCGTCAAGCTCAGCCGCCTGCTGGCCGCGCAAGGCTACCGCGCCGCGCTGGCCGAGAGCGGCGAGCAGGCGCTGGAAATGCTGGCCGCCGAGCCGCCGCACCTGCTCATCACCGACGTCGAGATGCCCGGCATCGACGGCTTCGAACTGACCCGCCAGGTGCGCGCCGCCGCCGCCACGGCCGAGCTGCCCATCGTCATGATCACGTCCTCCGACGACAAGCAGGAGCAGGCCCGCGCGGCTGGCGTCACCCAGCTGCTGGGCAAACCGTATTCAGAAGAAGCGCTGATCGCCGCCATCGAGCAGGCCCGGCTGGCGGTGCGCGTGCCGGCCTGAGGCCTCGTTCCCTCGTTGCCTCGTCACAGCGTGCGCGGCCTGCACCCGTGATCGACGACATCCGCTACCTCATCGTCTTTGCCAAGGTGGCCGAGGCGAAGTCCATCACCCGGGCTGCCGAGCTGCTCGAACTGGCCCCGGCGACGGTCAGCGCCCATCTGGCCAAGCTGGAATCCAACGTCGGCGCAGCGCTGCTCTACCGCAACACCCGCAAGCTGTCGCTGACCAGCGAAGGCGCCGTGCTGCTGGAAACCGCGCGCGCCATGCTGCAGCTCTATGAAGAGGGGCTGATCGATTTCAGGCAGCGGGCGATCTCGTCCTCGGCGTCCCTGAAGGTGTCTGCGCCGGCGATCCTGCTGCCCTGCACCGCGTTCATGCGCACGCTGGCGGGCTTCCTGGCCGAACACCCGGCGCTGCGCCTGGACATCAGCTTCAGCGACCAGCGCCAGGACGTGATCGGCGAGGGTCTGGACATTGCCTTTCGCATCGGCGATCTGCCCGACAGCGCCCTGCGCGCGAAACCCGTTTTCCGCCTGAAGCGGCAGCTGGTGGCCGCCGCATCGGTGCTCGCGCAGCATGGCCATCCCGAGCATCCCGGGCAGCTGGCCGACATGCCCTGGATAGGCTTGAGCATGCGCCCCAGCACGCGGTCCTTCGTCAACGCGCAGGGCGAACGCGCCGAGGTGCGCTACACGCCGCGCATCAGCACCGACAGCGTGGACGCGAGCTATCGGTTCGCCAAGCTGGGGCTGGGCCTGGCAGCACCGCCGGCCTTCCTGTTCCACGGCGACCCGGACGCGCCGCCGCTGGCCGTGCTGCCGGGCTGGACGCTCGACCCGCTGGACGTGCACGCCGTGTGGCCGTCGAACCTGGCCAGCAACGGCATGGCCTACCGGCTCATCAACCGGGTCTACGAAGCCATGGCCGATGTCTAGGCCGGCCGCGGCAGCAGCGGAAGTAGCGCCGACAGGGCCAGGCTCACGCCCATCGCCACATTGAAGGCCTGCGCACGCGCGGGCGTCGTCAACCAGCGCGCCATCTGGCGGCCGAACACGGCCCAGGCGACCAGCGACAGGTAGCAGACGCCGAAGTACACGGCGATGAACAGCTGCAGCAGCACGGGGGTGTCCGGCCGCGCGAACAGCGATGCCCCGGCCGCGCAGGCGACCCAGGCCTTGGGGTTGATCCACTGCAGCAGCCAGCCCTGCAGGAAGGTGGGCACGGGGCCCGCCCGCACACGGTCGCCGGCAGGCGAGGTGGCGATGAGCCAGCCCATGTAGAGGACGAATGCCGTGCCCAGGCCGCTCAGCGCGGCCTTGAGCGCCGCGTGGCCGTTCATCAGGTCGGCCAGCGCGTAACTCACCAGCGCGAGCAGCGCGGTGAAGCCCAGCGTCGCGCCGGACACGAAGGGCAGGGTGCGCGCCACGCCGTGCTGCTTGCCGGCCGACAGGATGAGCAGGTTCACCGGCCCGGGCGACAGGGACATGGTGAGGGAGAACAGCAGCATGGCAAGGATCACGGCAGGCCTTGAGAAGTCGCGACAGGCGAGGTCTCGCCCGTCAGGCAGCCACCGTAACGACCCCGCTCGGCGCCGTGAAGCCAGAAAAGCCGAAAAGGCGTTTTCGGCCGTTTGCTCTTCAAACGCACAAGCGGCACTTCGACAATGCCCTGCTGTCAGGGAGTTAGCTGTGTTGAATATCTGGAAATGGATCGCCGGGCTCGGCATGGGTTCGGTGCTGCTGGCGTGCGGCGGCGGAGGCGGCGGTGCGGACGGGGGCGGTGCGCCCAAGCCCGGCCCCGAAGGGCCGCCCATCGGCGTCGCGGTGCCGGGCCGCTTCGTCACCAAGCTCGCCACCGGCGACCGAGCCTGGTTCGCGCTAGCCGAGAAGGCTCAGGACTTTGATCGCAACATCGCGCCGGACCGCCAGCTGCTGGCGGCCCTGGACGGGGCACCGACGCCTGCCGTCGCCTACCAGCCGCCGGCGGGCTGGTCGCTGATCGACTTCGCGGTGCATCCGTCGCGCGAGATCAGCCTCGTGCTGGCGTCGGCCACACAGTTGCGCCTGGTCCGCTTGAGCCGCAGCGGCGAGCTGCTGCGCGATCAACCCTTCCTCGACCCGCAGGCCGCGACCGACCCGATCATCGACGGCCCGTTCGCGCTGATGGACTCGGCGTCGCTGGTACCCACCGCCGTCACCCACGACGCGGCACGGCTGGCCGCGCTGGGAGAGGACGTCGTGCTGGCTTTCCGCAGCGGCCGCTTCGCCGTTGTGCTGCACCGTCTGGGCTACGGCGCGGCGAACGGCTTCGTCAAACAGTGGCGCAGCCTGGCGGAGCCGGGCGTGCTGATCGGCGCTTCAAGGCCCATGAGCGGCAGCTACGACCCGTTCAAGGGCGTGGACAACATGTGGCGCGTCTTCCTGGCCGCTGACACGCAAGGCCGCATCGCCGTGGCGATGGCCCTGAGCGCCACCGAACTGGCCGCGGGCCATGCCCGGCACTTCGGCGAGCCGCTGGACACCACCGTCACAGAGGGCTTCATGCTCAGCCGCTTCAGTGGTGACGGCCAGCGGCTCTACAGCGTGATGCACCGCAGCGAGGGCCGCTCGGAAGTGCAGGGGCTGCGCTGGCTCGGCGACCGCATGGCGGTGGTCGGCCGCGTGCGCACCGTCAGGGCGGCGGACGGCTGGGACGCCTACGTCGCCTTCGTCGCCGACAGCACCCGCGCCCTCAGCCACGCGCTGATCCATGTCGACCAGGGCGAGGTGTTGTTTGACATCGCCAGTCTGCCCAACGGGCAACTGCTCGCCTGCGGCGCGGCGGGCTACACACAGAACCCGACCGGCGTCAGCATCTCGGAAAGCGCGACGCCACTGCTGATGCTGCTGGACGCCGCCGGCCAACCGGTCCGGCGCGTGGCGCTCACCGCAAGCCCCCGGCAGAACCAGCTGCGCAGCCTCGCAGCCTGGCAGGGCGGATGGCTGATGGCCGGCATGGAGAACGGCCCAGGCACGCATTCCGCAGACGCAGATGCCACGCTGCTGACGGCGGACGGCCATGTGCGGGAGCGGCGCGACCTGGGACTGTGAGGCGCAGCCGTCTGCACCGCGCCTACGGCTAGACGGCCTTCAGCTTCTGTACCTCGCGCGCCCAGCGCGGCGCCCATTGCAGCAGCGGCTCGATGGCCACCAACAGGGCGCGCCCCTGGTGGCTGAGCCGATAGCCGCTGCCCGCGTCGTGATCGATGAGCAGCGCCTCGCGCAGCTCCGCGAGGCGCTGGTTCAGCACCGAGGCCGACAGGTCGCCGCAGGCCGTCTGCAGTGCGCGAAAGTTCAGGCTCGCCCCTTCGCCGCGCAGCTCCCACAGGATGCGCAGCGTCCAGCGGCGGTTGAACAGTTCCAGCGCCGCGTTCAGCGCATCCTTGCCGGAAACGGGGGCGGCGGCGGCCACCAGCCGCGCGACTCGTGCAGGTTGTTTCGTCGTCATGCTTTGATTTTAGAAGCAACTGCGGCTAGAGTCCGCTCACCGCAACGCTTCTGATTTCGAAGCATGAACACAGCCACACACCGCATTGCTCCTCAAACCCTGCCGCTGCCGGCCGACCTGGCAGAGCGCATGGCCCGCCTGCTGCCGCCAGGCTTCCCGCCGCCGCAGATCTTCCTGACCGTGGCCCGCCACGGCGAGCTGTTCAAGGAGATGGTGGACACAGGCTTTCTCGGCCCCACCGGCCTGGCGGACCGCAAGCGCCTCGCGCCCTCACTGCGCGAGGCCGTCATCCTGCGCACCTGCGCGATGGCCCGCTGCGACTACGAGTTCAACCTGCACGAGCAGACGATCTCGCGCCACATGGGCCTCAGCGACGCGCAGATCGCCAACCTGCGCGAGCCCGCGCCCGACGCGGCGCTATGGGCGCCTGCGCTGCTGGCCGTCTTCCAGCTCGTCGACGGGCTCGTCAAGCATCTGGACGTTGACGACGCGACGTGGGACGGGCTGCGCCGCCACTTCGACGAGGCGGCGTTGATCGAGATCACGCAGCTGGTGGGCCACTACACCGGCGTGGCCATGCTGGCCGCGCTGGCCCGGCCGCATCTGGATCGGTATCGCTAGAGCCGGTATCGTCGGGCGCATTGACACCTTCTCTGCGCCATGGAATTCCAACGGTTCACCGCGCCCGACCTCGCTGCACTGGCGGCCGGCATTGCCAAGCACCAAGCCAAGCTGGCGCAGGCACTGCAAGCCGGCGACGATCTCGCCCTTGTCGATCACACGGCCGACCTGGCCGGTCTGCTGACAACGGCTCGCCGAGAGGCCGAGGCCCTGGCCCTGCTGCAAGCGCAACTCGATCGCGTCGAGCAGTTCTCCACCTCGGAGGTGTCCGGCTGGTTCTGGAACGCCTACGCGACGGCGCTGCAATACAACGGTCTGCGTGCCCAGGCCGGCCCGGCTTTCGCCAGGGCGCTGGAACTCTCACGTGCAGGCGGCTGGCTGCGGCTGCAATCCTTCGTGCTTCAGCACTGGGGCCGCAGCCTGGTCGAGCAAGGCGATCTCGATCAGGCGCAGGCCAAGTTCGAGGAAGCGCTGGTCATTCGCCGCCGGCTGAACGACCCGCGCACCGCCTCCACCGAAGGCGCTCTGGCCGGCCTGGCCCGGTTGCGCGAACAGCAGGCTGGCACAACGAGCAACGCGCCTCAACTCTGAGCACCATGACCAACTCCCAACACTCATCAAACCTGCTTCAGGGCGCCTGCCACTGCGGCGCCGTGCGCCTGACCCTGCCCTCCCTCCCGGAGAAGGCGACGAAGTGCAACTGCTCGCTCTGCCGCCGCCTCGGCGGGCTGTGGGCCTACTACGAATTCGGCACGGTCGAGGTGAAGGGGCATCCCGAGCACACCGCCGAGTACGTCTGGGGTGACAAGACCTTGCGCAATGTGCGCTGCAAGCATTGCGGCTGCGTGACGCATTGGGAGCCGCTGGTACCGGAGGCCGGCGGCAAGCATGGCGTGAACCTGAACAACTTCGACCCGCAACTCGTCGCGGCGGTGCAGGTGCGGCGCTTCGATGGGGCCGACAGCTGGACCTTTCTGGATTGAGGCCGGTGTTGGCGCGACGCCTTGACAAGGCTGGGGGCGCGCCATTCAATGCCTTGCGCTCGCTGAGGTGAGCGATGAGCGACGCCCCACAACGTTTCCCGGGAGATGACATGACCATCAAACTGGACCTGATGCGCAACGGCAAGGTCAAGAAGACCTACGAGTCGAGCAACAAGAACACCCATGCAGAAGAGGCGGCCTTCTTCATGCAGGCGCCGGGCAAGAGCAAAGCCAAGGTCATCAAGGAAGACTTGCTCAAGACCGGCAACCTGGAATTCGAAATGAGTGGCTGGCCCTGTGTGAATGACGGCAGCCACAACTGCCATGGCATCTTCCTGACCCATTCCGCGACACCGGTCGCGCGAACCATCGTCGTCACGATGACCGGTGACAGCGGCGGCTACAAGACCGGCCATCCAGGTGCGGCAGCCGGGCACACCACGATCACCTACACCAACGGGGTTGCCGCCTACAGCTGAGCCGCAAGCTGGCGCCCGGCCATCTACTGCTTCACCGCCGCCAGCAGCTTGCCAATGAACTCGTTCAATGCCGGTCCGTTGTCTATCCAGCGCACCACCGCGACCACATCGTTCTCCCAGTCGATGTAGATGATGTTCTGGCCATTGCCGCGAAAGGTCACGCTGCTTTCCGGCGCCGCCGGCAGCGCCTTGCGGCCGGTGTTGAGGAACCAGTTGCAGTAGCCGTACTCGGCATTTGCCGGCCCGGGCGCGCGGGCCTTGGCGATCCACTCGCGCGAGACGATCTGGCGGCCGTTCCACTGGCCGTCGCGCAGATGCAGATAGCCGAAGCGCGCCATGTCCCAGGCGTCGATGAACATGCCGCCGCCCCAGTGCCCGCCGCCGGAAACCGACTGCATGCGTTGGCCGTCCAGCTCCAACCAGCTGTTGTCATAGCCGTGCCAACGCCAGCGTGTCGAGGCACCGATGGGGTCCATGACCTGCTCGCGCAGCACCTCGGGGAGCGGCCGGCGCCAGACCTGCAGCGCGGCCAGCGCCAGCACGTTGACGCGCACGTCGTTGTACTTGTAGTGCGTGCCGGGCGCACGCAGCGGTCGGTTGGGCCAGTCGGCCGGCGTCTTGCCCTCGGGGCGGTCGGCCCAGTCCGGCTTGCCCCACAAAGTGCCTTGCCAATCACTCGTCTGGCGCAGCAGATGCTCCCAGCTGATGGGCGCGTTATGCGGCGACGTGAACAGGTCGACGCCGGGCGGCATGGCGTCGGCCACGCGCTCGTCGGTGCTGCGGATCAGGCCCTGCTGCCAGGCCAGGCCCACGACCGTCGACAAGAAGGTCTTGGTGATGCTGTGCGACATGTCGACGCGCCGTGTGTCGCCCCACTCGGCCACCACCTGGCCGCGCCGGATGACGATGCCATTGGCCGCGCCACGCTCGCGCGTGGGCCCGATCTGGCCGCCGAAGTAGGGTTCGGCCTTGCCAAATGTCTGGGCCAACGCGAGCGCCTGATCACGTGGCGCCGGGTTCTCGTGCGACTGCGCGTAGGCCACCGCCTCGGCGAGCCGGGTGGTATCGACGCCCACCGCCGCCGCCTCGACGCGTTGCCAGTCACCGCGCGGCGGGAAGTAGGCCGGCTCGGCTGCAGCAAGCGTCGAGACGAGGGCGGCAAGAAGGACGAGGCGGCGTGTGCTCATGCGGCTATTGTGGCCAGCCGCCGCGACAGCGCAGTGCCGCGCGCAAGCAGGAAGCCGCGCAGCCGCTCGGCATAGCCCGCCGCAACGGCCTCGCGCACCGAGGGCCGCCCGGCCAGCTGCTCGCGCCAGGCCTGCACGCGGGGCAATTCGTCGAACAGGCCCTCGGGCGGGATGACGTCGAAGTAGCGGAACACCGGGCCGAACACGGCGTCGACAAGGCCGAAGCGCCGGCCGGCAAACCACGGCCCCGGCTCGACCCGGGCCGCGAGCTGAGCCTCCAGCTGCTCAAGGCGCACCCTGAGCGCTGCGTAGGCCTTCGCCAGCGCCGCGTCGTCGCCCGCGCTGTAGAGCACGGCGATGCCACTCAGCACCGCCGAGCCGAACTCCATCCAGGCCCGCTCGCGTGCCCGGGCCAGCGGGTCGTCGGGATGCAGGCGGGGCGGCAGCGTGTCGTCGAGGTATTCGCAGATGACGGCGGACTCGAACAGTGCCTCGCTGCCCACCTGGAGCACCGGCGTTTTGCCGAGCGGCGACAGGCGCTGGAACCAGTCGGGCTTGTTGGCGAGGTCCACGTCCAGGCGTTCGAAGGCCACGTTCTTCTCCTTCAGCACGATGGCCGCGCGCTGCACATAGGGGCACAGCCGATGGCTGACCAGCGTCAACGTGCTCATGCATCGCTCCAGGTGAAGCGGGCGCTGCGCTTGAGTGCGCCGCTGCCATCGCCCGCCAGCCACAGCACGACCGACGTCGCCGCCAGGAAGACCGGGTACTCCCAGCCGCCGCCTGCCGCATTGAAGACCCAGCCGTTGGGCAGATGCACCCAGGCGGCACCGAGCAGGATGGGCGTGAGGGCCAGCGCAACCTGGCGCGGGTAGACGCCGAGCAGCAGCAAGGCGCCGCCGGCCGCCTCGGCCGCGAACACGGCATAGGCCAGCGCGCCCGGCAGGCCCTGCGCAGCGAAGAACTGCGCCGTGCCCGGCAGCGTGAAGACGAACAGCTTGAGCCCGGCATGCGCCAGGTACATCAGGCCGAGAGACAGGCGCAGCAGCAGCAGGCCAAGTGAGGTCGAAGGGGACATGGGACATATCGAAAGAGTGGTTGGTGCAGTCAATGTAGGTAGGCAGCGCGCGCAGCAAAATACGCAAACCCGTCAACCGAGATTGCAGCCATGCAATACGAAATCGCTCCCGCCGACCTTGCCCTCGTGCTGGCCTTGCACCGCGCCGGCACGCTGGCCGCCGCGGGCGAACGGCTGGGCGTCAATGCGTCCACCGTGTTCCGCATGCTGCAGCGCGTGGAGCGGGGCCTGGGCCAGCCGCTGTTCGAACGCGGCCGGCGTGGCTACAAGGCCGGCGAGCTGGCGCGCACGCTGGCCGCCCAGGCCGAGCACATGGAGGCCGCGCTGGAGGCCGCCCGCGCGGCCGCCCAGGCCCAGCCCGGCCAGGCCGCCGGCACCGTGCGCATCACCACGACGGACACGCTGCTGCACGGCCTGCTGGCGCCGGCACTGGCCGCCCTGCACCAAGCGCAGCCCCGGTTGCAGTTCGAGCTGCACACCGGCAACGAACTGGCCAGCCTGACGCGGCGCGACGCCGACATCGCGTTGCGTGCCACCGCCAAGCCGCCACCGCATTTGATCGGCCGGCGTGTCGGGCCCATCCGCGTGGCGCTGTACGCGGCCCCCGACAGTCCCATCCAGCATTGGGACCAGGTCGAGGCCGGCGAGGCCGCCTGGGTCGCGCCCGACGACGGCCTGCCGGAGCACCCCTCGGTGCGCTGGCGCCAGAAACACTTCCCGACGCTGCAGCCGGCGTTTCGCACCGGCAGCGTGCAGAGCGTGGCCGAGCTGGTGGCGCTGGGCATGGGCGTGGGCGTGCTGCCGCTGTTCCTGGGTGAAGCACGCGCCGATCTGCGCCGCCTGACCGAGCCGCTGGACGAGGCCGAGACCGACCTGTGGCTGCTGACCCACCCGGAGACGCGTCACCTGCAGCGCGTGCACACCGTCTACAGCCACCTCGCCGCGGCCCTGCGGCTGGATTGAGCCCCATCAACCCCTTGACCTTGCCATCGTGGGAAGCTTGAGCATGGCGGCATCATTGAACTCGCGGGGCTCGCCATGAACACCTCTTCCACCTTGAACGACATCACGCTGCAGGTCAGCGGCATGAGCTGCGCGTCCTGCGTCGGGCGCGTCGAGAAGGCCTTGCTGAAGGTGCCGGGCGTCACGGCCGCGTCGGTCAACCTGGCGACCGAGCGCGCGCAGGTGCAGGCGCTGGCCAACGTGCCCGCCGCCGCGCTGACGGCCGCGCTGGACAAGGCCGGCTACCCCGCCAGCGCGCTCGAGCCGGCAGGCTCGCCGGTGGCCGCGCCCGCCCCGGCCGGCCTGCCCGCCTGGTGGCCGGTCGCGGCGGGTGCCGTGCTGACGCTGCCGCTCGTGGCGCCCATGCTGCTGGGCGTGTTCGGCATCGTGTGGATGCTGCCCGGCTGGCTGCAACTGCTGCTGGCCACACCGGTGCAGTTCATCCTCGGCGCGCGCTTCTACCGCGCCGGCTGGAGCGCGCTGCGGGCCGGCAGCGGCAACATGGACCTGCTGGTGGCGCTGGGCACGTCGGCCGCCTACGGCCTGTCGGTCTATCTGCTGGCGCGGCATCCGGGGCACACCCATCTCTACTTCGAGGCCTCGGCCGCCGTCATCACGCTGGTGCTGCTGGGCAAGTGGCTGGAGCAGCGCGCCAAGCGCCAGACGACCGACGCCATCCGCGCGCTGAACGCGCTGCGGCCCACGACGGCCCGCGTGGTGCGCGCCGACGGCAGCGAGATCGAGGTGGCCGTGTCCGCCGTCGCCGTGGGCGACCTTGTGGCCGTGCGCCCCGGTGACCGCATCCCGGTGGACGGCGAGATCGTCAGCGGCCGCAGCCACGTGGACGAATCGCTGATCACCGGCGAAAGCCTGCCGGTCGCCAAGTCGCCCGGCGACCGCGTGACGGGCGGCGCCATCAACGCCGAGGGCGCGCTGACGCTGCGCACGACGGCCATCGGCGCCGAGACGACGCTGGCTCGCATCATCCGCATGGTCGAGTCGGCGCAGGCCGCGAAGGCGCCCATCCAGCGCGTCGTCGACCGGGTCAGCGCGGTTTTCGTGCCGGTGGTGCTCGTCATCGCGGCGTTGACCTTTGCGGGCTGGCTGCTGCAAGGCGCCGGTGCGGAGCAGGCGCTAGTCAACGCGGTGGCCGTGCTCGTCATTGCCTGCCCCTGTGCACTGGGCCTGGCGACGCCAACCACGCTGATGGCCGGCACCGGCGTGGCGGCCCGGCAGGGCATCCTCATCAAGGACGCCGAGGCCCTGGAGCTGGCACATGCGGTCACGGTGGTTGCCTTCGACAAGACCGGCACGCTGACCGTCGGCCAGCCCGCGCTGGTGGCCGCAGTGCCGGTGAAGGGAGGCACGCGCGACGGGCTGCTGCAACTGGCTGCCGCGCTGCAGCGCAGCAGCAGCCACCCACTGGCGGTGGCCGTGCTCGCCGCGGCCAAGGACCTGCCCGCGCTGCCGGTCGACCAAGCCCGCGCGCTGCCGGGGCGCGGCGTGCAAGGCGTCGTGAACGGGCGCACGCTGTCGCTGGGCAGCGCGCGGCTGGCGCAGGAGCTCGGCGTCGATGCCGGCGAGTTGGCGGCGAGAGCGCAGCAGATGGAGGCCGACGGCCACACCGTGTCGTGGCTGATGGACGGTGCACAGCCGCTGGGTCTGCTGGCCTTTGGCGACGCCGTGAAGGACACCGCCGCGCAGGCCGTCGCGCAGCTGCAGGCGCGCGGCATCCGCACCGTCATGCTGACGGGCGACAGCCAAGGCGCAGCGGCGGGCGTCGCCCGCACGCTGGGCATCACCGAGGTCCACGCCGAGGTGCTGCCGGGCGACAAGGCCGCCATCGTGCAGCGGCTGCGCGAAGGCGGCGCAGTGGTCGCCTTCGTCGGCGACGGGCTGAACGACGGGCCGGCGCTCGCCGCCGCGTCGGTGGGCTTTGCGATGGCCGGCGGTGCCGACGTGGCGACCGAGGCGGCCGGTGTCACGCTGATGCGCGGCGACCCGCGCTTGGTGGCCGATGCGCTGGACGTGTCGCAGCGCACCTACGCCAAGATCCGCCAGGGCCTGTTCTGGGCCTTTGCTTACAACGTCGTGGGCATCCCGCTCGCCGCGCTGGGGCTGTTGAACCCGGTCATCGCCGGCGCGGCCATGGCCTTCAGCAGCGTCAGCGTGGTTGCCAACGCGCTGGCCCTCAGGCGCTGGCGCGGCGGTGCCACGCAGGTGCAGCCATGAGCGCGCGGCTCAACATCGGCGAGGCCGCGCGTGCGGCGGGCGTGTCGGCCAAGATGATCAGGCACTACGAAGCCATCGGCCTGTTCGCGCCGGCCACCCGCACCGAGTCCGGCTACCGCACCTACGGCGAAGCCGACATCCACACGCTGCGCTTCATCCGCCATTCGCGCGACCTGGGCTTCTCGCTGGAACAGATCCGCGCGCTGCTGGGCCTGTGGCAGGACCGCACCCGCCCCAGCCGCGACGTGCAGGCGCTGGCGCAGCAGCACCTGGCCGAGCTGGACGCCAAGCTCGCCGAGCTGCAGGCGATGAAGACGACCTTGCAGCATCTGGTGCATTGCTGCCACGGCGACGACCGGCCGGACTGCCCCATCCTCGAGACGCTGGAGCGCGGGGCCACTTAACAAGGTGGGCGGCCATCCGCGCTATCGTTGGCCCCTCCCCTCCAACGCGAGACCCCCCGATGCGCCTCGTCCTCCTTGCCGCCCTGACCCTGGCCGCCGCCACCGCCGCCCAGGCCACTTCGTTCGCCTCCTCCGCTGCGGGGGCCGGTTCGGCCTCGTCGGGCAGCGTGTCCGACTCCTTCAAGGCTTCGTCCGGCAGCAGTGCCGGCGGCGAGCGCCGTGCCGAAGGCCGCTACCGCGTCACCGACGTGGCGCAGGCCGAGGCCGGCAAGCTGCGGCTCACGCTGGCCCGCAACGGCGCCCCCAATGCAAACGACACTGTCGAGCTGACCCTGCCCCAGCAAGCGCTGGCGGCACGCGCCGTCAACGTGGGCGACGAGGTGCAGGCCACGCCCCAGCCCTATGGCACGGCCTTCGCGCATGCCGACACCGGCCAGGCCTTCTTCCTGGTGCTGGAAGACGCCTGGCACCGCGAGCTGGCCGCGCGCGTCGTCAAGCCTTGACCCGCCTGGCAGCAGCGGCCCTGCTGCTGGCCGCTGCCGGCGCGGCCCAGGCCGGCTCCTCGCTGCCGCAGGGCTGCGACCGCCCCATCACCGTCACCGCCACGCAGCAGGACCGCCTGCTGCGCTTTGCCGCCGTCATCCGCGAGGCGCTGGCGGCCTCGGGCAGCCAGGCGGCGCTGATCGCCCGCTCGGGCACCGACCTGTCCCGCTTCGGCCTGCGCTACTCGCACGCCGCCGTCGCGCTGGCCGACGGCCTGGGAGACGGCCGGAACATGCCCTGGGCCGTGCGCCAGCTCTACTACGCCTGCGCCGAAGGCCAGGCGCGGCTGTTCGACCAGGGCCTGGCCGGCTTCGTGACGGGCAGTGACGACGCGCACGTCGGCTACGTCAGCCTGCTGCTCCTGCCGCCCGAGGCCGCAGCGCCGCTGGCCGCCACGGCCCTCGACAAGCGCATCGCCCTGGGCCTGTTGAACGCACGCTACAGCGCCAACGCCTACCCCTTCAGCACGAGCTACCAGAACTGCAACCAGTGGGTGGCCGAACTGATCGCTGCGTCCGCCGCCGGCACGACAGGCATGACGACCCGCGCCGACGCCCAGGCCTGGCTGAAGCGTGAGGGCTATGCGCCCGAGCCGGTGCATGCCTCGCCCTGGCTGATGCTGGCCGGGCGCTTCGTGCCCTGGCTGCACTTCGACGACCACCCGGCGGAGCAGCTGAACGCCGGCACGGTGCAGACCAGCCTGCCCGAAAGCGTCGAGGCCCTGGCGCTGAGGCGCTGGCCGACCGCAAGGCGCCTGGAGTTCTGCCACGGGCCGCAGGGCGTGGTGCAGCGCGAGGGCGGCTTGCCGCTGGCGGCCGGTTGCGTGCCGCAGGACGGTGACCGCGTCACCGCCTTGAATTGATCAGGCGGTGACAAGAAGCGGTGGCTGCACCTGGTTGCGGCCGGCCTGCTTGGCGACGTACAGCTGTTCATCGGCGCGGCTCAGCAGGTCTTCTCCTCGCTCGCTGCTGCGGTACTCGGCCACCCCGAGGCTGGCCGTCACACGCAGGACCTGCCCGTTCGACAACTCCACCCGCAAGGTCTGCTCGATCTGCTGTCGCAACCGCTCGGCAACATCCTGCGCCTGTGACAGGGGCGTCTCTGGCAGCACCAGCACGAACTCCTCGCCGCCATAACGCGCCACCCAGTCGGAACTGGCACGCAGCGCATCGCGCAAACACCGGCCCAGGGCGCTGAGCACCTTGTCGCCGACGGGATGGCCGTGGTTGTCGTTGATGGCCTTGAAGCGGTCCACGTCACAGAACACCAGTGACAGCGGCCGCCCATAGCGCTCGGCGTGGGTCAGCGCCTCGGGATACTTCTGCGTGAACGCTAGACGGTTGTGGCACCCGGTGAGCGGGTCGGTGATGGACAGTGTCTTCAGCGTGTCCAGCGCGGTCTGCAGCTGTTCGGTGCGCTGCGCTACATGGGCGTCGAGCTGCTGGACATGCTCTGCCAGCCGCTGCTGCATGCCGGCAAAGCTGGTTGCCACCAAGTCGATCTCGTCCCGCGTTCGGCCTGCACGTCGCGACAGCTGAAGACGCTCACCCAAACGGCCGGCGTCCAGGTGATTCAGAAATTCCGTGATCTGGCGCATCGGCCGCTGCAACTGGCGGCGCACGACCATGAGCGATGAGACCAGCAACAGGATCGTCAAAAGCAGGCACGGCAATACTGCTTGCACGACGGCCTCGGCCACGTCCCGCCGGATGGCGTCGTGATCCACGACGACCTTCAAGACGGCAAGCTGACGGCCTGCCCAACTGGGCCCCCTGCTCTGGACGGTCTTCGTGCCAATCCAGGACCCGTGCACCGTAGTCACCGTGGTGGAGCCTTCAGCTGGCGCATGTTCCGGCGGAAGGACGACGGGAAAGCTCAATGGGTCCGGCGCGTCACGCAGCGCCTTGTCGCCGCTGCCGACTAACGTGACATCGCCCTCCAGCACGGATGCATAGCCCACGCCCCGTATCAAGAGCGCCAACTCGAGCTGCTCCTTCACGGCTTCGGGATTCACTTCGTACACAGCCAGCGCCACGCCTCTCGCAAGCACAGTGACGTAGCGGTGCAGCTCGCTCTGCAAACGAGATTCCGCTTCTCGCCGCGTATGCAGGCCTTGCAGCAAGCCCACCACCAACGCTCCGACCAGCCCCCAGAACAGGATGGCGCGAGTCAATCGAACAGTGACTGGTTGAAAGCGGATCTCTTGCATGGCAGCGTGTGAGGAAGAGGCCGAGATGTTAGAGACCACCGCCTCTGTGCCTGCGGCCGGCATGCCGTCCTTTTTCACGGGAATGCCGTTTCATGTCGAGCAGGTCGAAGATCAGGCGCGCTCGGCCCGCCAGGCGCTGCCCAAACCAACCTATGGTTCCCCGCCACTCGACAGAAGTGCGGATGCCAAACGCGCCGCCCCTGCGCACAGTCCGCCCCACAAGATCACTTTGTCTTTGGGGCTCATATGGACGAACTGCTGGACCGGGTCGCAGACGCGACGCCGGAGGTCACCACCACCTCCACGAACGACGGCGCCGAGCTGCAGGGCTCGTCCTTTGACTATCTGACAAGACCCGGCACCGATCTGGCCGCCAAGGCGCAGGCCTTCCATGCCTGGGCGCAGACGCGGGTGTCGCACGGCGTGTTCCCTTATGCCAAGCGCCTGGGCGGGCGGCCGGGCGCCACGGCCGAACTGATGCTGCTGGACGGCCAGCGCCATGCGGGGTTGAACTTCTCGTCGCAGGAGTACCTGTCGCTGGCCCACCACCCGCTGGTCTGCGCGG
This sequence comes from Roseateles sp. AC306, assembly GCF_979253795.1. Lineage (NCBI taxonomy): Bacteria > Pseudomonadati > Pseudomonadota > Betaproteobacteria > Burkholderiales > Sphaerotilaceae > Roseateles > Roseateles sp. AC306. Next base: position 169,082 of record NZ_CEEDEB010000010.1, on the reverse strand, counting down.
CGGCGCAGGCGGCGATGGCGCGCTTCGGTGTGCACAGCGCCGGGTCCACGGCGCTGGCCGGCAATGTCGAGGAGGCCACGGCGCTGGAGGGCGAACTGAGCGAGCTGCTGCGCACGCCCGAGGTGTTGCTGTTCCCGACCGGCTGGGCAGCGGGCTACGGCGCCATCAAGGGCCTGGTGCGCGAGACCGACCACATCGTCATCGACCAGCTCGCCCACAACTGCCTGCACGAGGGCGCGCGCGCCGCCACGCCCAACATCCACCTGCACCGGCACCTGGACGCGGACCACGTCGAACGGGTGCTCAGGCGCGTGCGCCAGCGCGACCCGCGCAACGGCATCCTCGTCGTCACCGAGGGCTGTTTCTCGATGGACGCGGACTCGCCCGACCTGCGGCGACTGCAGGCGCTGGCCCGCGAGCACGGCGCCCTGCTGATGGTGGACGTGGCGCATGACCTGGGCTGTCTCGGCCCGGGCGGCACCGGCCAGCTCGGCCTGCAGGGCATGCTGGGCCAGGTGGACCTGGTGATGGGCTCGTTCTCCAAGACCTTTGCGTCCAACGGCGGCTTCGTGGCCAGCCACGACCCGGCGATCAAGGCCTACCTGCGCTTTTACGCGGCGCCCAACACTTTCTCCAACGCGCTGTCGCCGGTGCAGGTGGCCGTCATCCGCACCTGTTTGGCCATCGTGCGCTCCGGCGAAGGCCAGCAGCGGCGCGACCGGCTGATGCGCGCCATCGTCGGCCTGCGCGGCGCGCTGACCGAGCAGGGCATCACCGTGCTCGGTCATCCCTCGCCGATCGTGCCGGTCATGCTCGGCAACGACGCGCTGGCCCGCGTGGCCAGCCGCGAAATGGGCCAGGCCGGGCTGCTGGCCAACTTGGTAGAGTACCCGGCCGTGTCGCTGAACAGCGCGAGGCTGCGCATGCAGGTCATGGCGGACCACACGCCAGCGCTCACGCAGACGGCGGCGCGCATCGTCGCGGACGCTTTGCAGCGTGCGCGGGCGCTGACCGACGTGCTGCAGTGACGCCGCTCAGTCTCGAGAAGGGATCTTGAGGCCTCGCTGCACGGCCGGCCGCGCGAGGAAGGACTGCAACACACGGTCCACTTCCGGGAAGTCGTCGTAGCCGACGATCTCCCGCGCGCCGTAGAAGCCGACGAGGTTGTTGACCCACGGGAAGGTGGCAATGTCGGCCACGGTGTAGTCGTCGCCCAGCAGCCAGGCCTTGCCCTTCAGGTGGCCGTCCAGCACGCCGAGCAGGCGGCGCGCCTCGGCCACGTAGCGGTCGCGCGGCCGCTTGTCTTCATAGTCCTTGCCGGCGAACTTGTGGAAAAAGCCGAGCTGGCCAAACATCGGCCCGATGCCGCCCATCTGGAACATCAGCCACTGCAGCGCCTCGTAGCGGCGCGCCGGCTCCTGGGGCAGCAGCAGGCCGGTCTTGTCGGCCAGGTAGATCAGGATGGCGCCACTCTCGAACAGCGGCAGCGGCACACCGCCGGGGCCACGCGGGTCGATGATGGCGGGGATCTTGTTGTTCGGGTTCAGCGACAGGAACTCGGGGCTGAGCTGGTCGTTGGTGTCGAACTTGACGAGGTGGGGCTCGTACTCCAGGCCCAGCTCCTCCAGCGCAATGGCCACCTTGACGCCGTTGGGCGTGGGCAGCGAGTAGAGCTGCAGACGGTCAGGGTGGGCGGCGGGCCATTTCTGGGTGATGGGGAAGTCGCTGAGCTGGGTCATGGCGGGGGGCCGGAGATGGGATCCGCGCGACTTTAGAGGCGCTGGCGGCGGTCTGCATTGGCCGTAGACGGGCCAGGGCTTTGCAGCCTGAATCAGCGCCGCTCGTTCAGCAGATGGCGGGCGCAGGCAATCGCGATCGCCGCCGCGCCGCAGGCCAGGCAGCTCCAGTGCAGCGCCGACAGCGACACCAGCCCGAGCAAGCCGTTCGCCGCCGACAGCGGTTGCAGCGGCTGGATGTCGGCGTGCATGAAGCTGTCCAGCAGCACATGCGTCCAGGCGCCCAGCGCCGCACCGATGGCCACCTGGCGCATCGTCAGCGCCGGCAACGGCCGCTTCACGCCGGCCCTGCGCAGCAGCCAGAAGGTCGCCACGATGGCCAGCGCGGCCAGCGTCGCGCCGACGTAGGTGTGAAAGAAGGCGTGCACCGGGTCGCGGCCGTGCATGAGGTTGTAGAGCGACTCCACGTCGATCAGCACATTGGCCGCGCAGAAGGCCAGGAAGCTGACGTGGCGCGGCGCGATGGCGTGCAGCGCGGCGCCGGGGCCGAAGTGGAAGGGGGTGATGGGCATGGCGCGGGACCATACCGCGCCCCCGCGTGAAAATGCTCCGCATGTCCACCGCCGCCCCTGCCCCCGCACAGCCGTCGCGGCTTGCGCTTTATCTGCAGCTGATCCGCTGGGACCGCCCCGCCGGCTGGCTGCTGCTGCTGTGGCCCACGCTGGCCGCGCTGTGGATCGCCGCGGACGGCTTCCCCGGCTGGCATCTGCTGGCCGTCTTCACGCTCGGCACGGTGCTGATGCGCTCGGCCGGCTGCTGCGTCAACGACGTGGCCGACCGCGACTTCGACCGCCATGTGCAGCGCACCGCGCAGCGGCCGGTAACGACGGGGGCGGTGTCGGTGAAGGAGGCCTTGCTGCTCGGCGCGGCCCTGGCGCTCCTGTCCTTCGGCCTGGTGCTGACGACCAACCCGCCGGCCATCCTGCTCAGCTTCGCGGCACTGGCCGTCGCCATCGCCTACCCGTTTGCCAAGCGCGTGCTGGCCATGCCGCAGGCGGTGCTGGGCATCGCCTTTTCGTTCGGCATTCCGATGGCGTTTGCCGCGGCCCTGGGCGGGGCCGAGTGGAACCTGCGCTCGGTGCCGCTGGCGGCCTGGGCGCTGATGCTGGCCAACCTGTTCTGGGTGCTGGCCTACGACACCGAGTACGCGATGGTGGACCGCGACGACGACCTGCGCATCGGCGTGCGCTCCTCGGCCATCGCGCTGGGCCGTTGGGACGTGGCCGGCATCATGATCTTCTACGCCACCTACCTGGCGATGTGGACGGGCCTTGGGCTGCGCCTGGGCCTCGGGCGATGGTTCGTGGCCGGCATGGTGGTGGCGGGCCTGCAGGCGCTGTGGCACTACACCTTGATCCGCCGGCGCAGCCGGGCGGAATGCTTCAGGGCCTTTCGTGCCAACCACTGGCTGGGCTTTGCGGTGTTTGCGGGCACGGTGGTGGATCTCGCGCTGCGCTGACTAGCGGCGGTGAAAAATAACGCCCAGTCGCTGCGCCACGCCGGCCGGGCGCCGCGTGGATTTGCGCTTACATTGCCTCGCGAATTGCAGGGAGTGACGAGATGTTGAAAGCGATCCGCGGTGCCGCCACGCTGGCCACCGTGCTGGGCCTGGCCCTGAGTGGCTGCGGCGGGGGAGGTGGTGGCAGCAGCCCGACGGGGTCGACCGGATCCACTGGGTCAACGGGCAGTACAGGTAGCTCAGGCAGCTCAGGCAGCGCCACGGCCGACGTTGCAGGCCCGTCGGCCAGCTTCGCGCAGCAGTGCGCTGCCAACAACACGCTCGCGGCGGCGAACCTGCGCACGTCCACGCTGGACAGCGAGAAGAAGTGGCTGCGGGCCTACTTCGACGAGGCCTACCTGTGGCGCGACGAGGTGCCGCGCGTGGACCCGAGCCTGCCCACCTACAGCGGCAGCAACAGCTACACCGCGATGGACACGTACTTCGAAGCGCTGAAGACGCCGCAGTTGACCGCCTCCGGCGCACGCCGCGACAAGTTCAGCTTCACCTACCCCACCGCCGAGTGGGATGCGCTGTTCGACAGCGGCGTCGAGGCCGGCTACGGCATCGAATGGAAGATCACCCACGAGACCCCGCCGCGCAAGGTCTTCATTGCCTACGTGGAGCCCGGCAGCCCGGCCGCCTTGGCGGGCCTGATGCGTGGCGACCTGCTCTCCGTGGCCGACGGCACCAGCGCCGACGTGCCTGACGACGCGGGTGTGGACCGGCTGTACGCCGCGCTCTACCCGGCCGCCCTCAACGCGACACGCACCTTCGTCTTCACGCGCACCGATGGCTCGACGATCACGCGCAGCCTGACCAGTGCCAACGTCACCAAGACGCCGGTGCCGCTGGCCAGCGTCGTCACGACGCCGGCCGGCACACGCGCCGGCTACCTGGTGTTCAACGACCACCTCGCGCCGTCCGAGGCCCAGCTCATCACGGCGATGCAGGGCTTCCAGGCCCAGGGGGTGCGCGAGCTGGTGCTGGACCTGCGCTACAACGGCGGCGGCTATCTCTACATCGCCAGCGAACTGGCGACCATGATCGCCGGCACGGGCGCCACCGCCGGCAAGGCATTCGAACGGCTGTCCTACAACAGCAAGCGCAGCAGCGAGAACCAGACGACGCCGTTCTACGACACGGCCTGCAACCTCGTCGGCAGCCGCTGCACCAGCGCAACGCCGCTGCCGATGCTGAACCTGACGCGCGTCTACGTGCTCGCGCAGTCGGGTACCTGCTCGGCCAGCGAGGCCGTCATCAACGGCCTGCGCGGCGTCAACGTGGAGGTCGTCCTCATCGGCGGCAAGACCTGCGGCAAGCCCTATGGCTTCAACGGCCGGGACAACTGCGGCGTCACCTACCTGCCCATCGAGTTCGTCGGCGTCAACGCCAAGGGCTTCGGCGAGTACGCCGACGGCTTCGAGCCCACGTCGGGCACGGACAGCGGCCGCATGGTGCGCGGCTGCACCGTGTCCGACGACATGACGCGCGCGCTGGGCGACACCCGGGAGGCGATGCTGGCCACGGCGCTGGGCCACCTCGACACCGGCCTCTGCCCGGTGCTGCCGGGCCTCGGCGCCAGCGTTCGTGCGCAGAGCGCCAGCACCGGCGAAGGCGGCGTGGCGCTGCACCAGAAGAGCAACCCGGCGCGCAGCAACCGCGTGTGGTTGCCGCGTTAGTTTCGGCATACATTGCCCGCGACTTGTCTGGGAGTAGACCGATGTCGAATGCAATCCGCGGAACCTGGACACTGGCCGTTGCCTTGGGCCTGGCCCTGAGCGGCTGTGGCGGCGGAGGCGGCCCGGCCGGCACACCCATCCTGGGCGGGTCGACGGGTTCTTCCGGCTCGTCAGGTTCTTCCGGCAGTTCCGGCAGTTCGGGCAGCACTGGCAGCGCCTCGCCGGACCCGGCCGGCCCCTCGTCCAGCTTCGCTCAGCAATGCGCGGCCAACAACACGCTGGCCGCCGCCAGCCTGCGCACGTCCACGCTGGACACCGAGAAGAAGTGGCTGCGCGCCTACTTCGACGAGGCCTACCTGTGGCGCGAAGAAGTACCGCGCGTCGACCCGAGCGGGGCCGGCTACAGCGGCAGCGACACCTACGTCGCGATGGACGCCTATTTCGAGGCGCTGAAGACGCCCGCCCTGACCGACAGCGGCCAGAAGCGCGACCGCTTCAGCTTCATCTACCCGACCGACAAATGGAACGCGCTGTTCGACAACGCCATCGAGGCCGGCTACGGCATCGAATGGAAGCTGACGAACGCGACGCCGCCGCGGCTGGTCCGCATCGCCTACGTGGAGCCCGGCAGCCCGGCCGACCTGGCGGGCCTGGTGCGCGGTGACCAGCTCATCAGCGCGGACGGCACCAGCGCCGACGCGGCCGACGAAGCCGGCGTGAATGCGCTGAACGCGGCGTTGTTCCCGGACAAGGCGAACGCACTGCACAGCTTCGTCTTCATGCGCGCCAGCGGCGCGACGATCACGCGCAGTCTGACCAGCGCCGACGTCACGAAGACGCCCGTGCCCATCGCCCGCGTCGTCACGACGCCGGCCGGCACGCGGGCGGGCTATCTGCTGTTCAACGACCACATCGCGCCGTCCGAGGCCCAGCTCATCACGGCCATGCAGTCCTTCAAGGCCCAGGGCGTGGGCGAGCTGGTGCTGGACCTGCGCTACAACGGCGGCGGCTACGTCTACATCGCCAGCGAGCTGGCCACCATGATCGCCGGCACCGCGCGCACCGCCGGCCAGGCGTTCGACACGCTGAAGTTCAGCGCCAAACGCAGCAGCGAGAACGAGACGACGCCCTTCCTCAGCTCGTCCTGCGTCCTCGTCAACAACAGGTGCACGAAAGAAGAGCCCCTGCCCCTGCTGAACCTGAGCCGTGTCTACGTGCTGGCGCAGGCGACCACGTGCTCGGCCAGCGAGGCCATCGTCAACGGCCTGCGCGGCGTGGGGGTGGACGTCGTCCTCATCGGCGGCAAGACCTGCGGCAAGCCCTATGGTTTCTCGGCCAAGGACAACTGCGGCATCAGCTACTTCCCGATCGAGTTCGCCGGCGTCAATGCCCAGGGTTTCGGCGACTTCGCGGACGGCTTCGAGCCCAGCGCCGGCGGCACGGCGGGCACACGCTTCGTCAAGGGCTGCAGCGTGGCCGACGACACCGGGCACGCCCTCGGCGACCCGGCCGAAGCCATGCTGGCGTCGGCCCTGGGCTACATCGATGGCGGCAGCTGCCCGGTGCTGCCGGGCGCCACGTCGAGCGTGCGCACGCAGCGTTCAGCCAGCGGCGAAGGCGCCGCCGCCCTGGTGCTCAAGCGCCACCCGGGCCGCAGCAACGCCATCTGGCTGCCGCGTTAACGAGCCCCTCGCCCAAGGCGGGCCGGCTTGGGAGCGGCCCGGCGCTCGGCCCGAAGAGGGCTCACTTCTTGTTCACGCCGCCCGGGAACTTCGCCCGGATGGCGTCGGTCCAGGCCAGCAGCCCCAGCGTCTCGCTGTGCGGCATGCGCGGGCTCTCCAGCAGGCCGGCGCGGATGCAGGTCTGCGCCTCGGCAATCTCGCCCTCGAAGCCGTTGATGACGTAGGGCGCCTCGATGCGCTGGGCCGGTTCCTTGCGCGTGACCAGCTCGACGGCCTCGGAGCCCCAGAAGTCCATCGGGAAGCGCAACCCCGCCTTCGTGCCGATGGCCTCGAAGGCATTGACCGACGAGGCGTCGAAGCCGCAGCGGAACTGCGATGTCACGCCGCCTGGGAAGTGGAACGTGGCCGTGACCGAGGCGTCGACGCCGGTGGCCGCGAGCGTGGCGGCCACGTCGATGGACAGCGGCTCGGGGCAGACGCCGTCGTTCATCTGCTGCAGCACCCAGCGCGTCACGGCCAGGTTGTAGATGCCGATGTCCCACAGCGAGCCGCCGGCCAGCGCCGGGTTCCAGCAGCGATGCGTCAGGTCGGCGGGGCCGGTGAAGCAGAAGCTCGACACCATGGCGCGCAGCTCGCCGATGGCGCCCTCGCGCAGCATGCGGCCGGCCACGTCGTAGGCCGGAAGGAAGCGCGTCCACATCGCCTCCATCAGGAACACGCCCCGCTCGTGCGCCAGATCGATCAGCTCCTGGCCTTCTTCCAGCGACGTGACCAGCGGCTTCTCGCACAGCACGGCCTTGCCCGCCAGCAGCGCGGCGCGGATGTATTCGCCGTGGTTGGAGTGGGGCGTGGCGATGTAGACGGCGTTCACGGTCGGGTCGGCCAGCAGGTCGGCCAGGTCGGTCGTCACGCGCGCCGGCTCGCCGCCCGCGCGCCACTGCTCGGCATAGGCCTGGCCCTTGGCCGCGTCGCGCGCGAATACGGCGCCCAGGCGCGCGCCCGGCACGGCGGCGAGGGCACCGGCAAAGCGGTTGGCGATGCCACCAGGGCCGATCACGCCCCAGTTGAATGTTTGATGGTCATGGGCCATGGCTGAGTGCCTTTACGAGGTCGGATTGCGTGAGGATGCCGACGAGCCTTGCCTGCTCGCCGACGATGGGAAGGTGGTGGTGGCCGGTGGCCGAGAACAGCGGCACCAGCTCGGCAATGGCCCGCTCGGCGCTGGCCACGCGCACTTGCCGCGTCATGATCTGGCCGACGACTTCGGGCTTGGTCGAGTGCGTGCTGGGCGAGGGCTTGAGCAGCGTCTGCAGCCGGCCGGCCAGGCCCTCGCGCTGCTCGCCTTCAGCCGCGCGCATGAAGTCGGCGCGCGTGACGATGCCGACGATGCGCTGCACGCGGTCCACCACCGGCAGCGCCTTGATGCGGTGCTGCTGCAGCAGCGACCACGCCTCGGCCAGCGGCGTGCCGAACTCGACGGTGATGACGGGTGTGGACATGATGTCCGCGCAGCGCAGGCCGCCGAGCCGTTTGCGGTAGCTCAGCAGCTCGGCTTCGTGCAGCAGGCCGGCGAGGTCGTCCCGCGGTACGTCCAGCACCTGGTTGTAGCGGGCCAGTACGGCGTCCAGTTCGGCATCGCCAAAGCGCGGCGGCGCCACCTGCGCGCCGGGCGCTGCCGCAGGCGCCGTCACGTTCTGCGCGTGCGGGTAGCGGCGGCCGGTCAGCGTGTTGTAGGCCATGCCGGCCAGCACCAGCAGCAGCGAGTTCAGCGCCACGGGCACGAAGGCGAATTGCCAGTCATGCGTGGCGGTCAGCACCATCAGCAGGCCGGCCGCGCCGCCCGGCGGGTGCAGGCAGCGCAGCAGGAACATCAGGGCGATGGACAGTGCCACGGCAATGGCCGCCGTCGGCAGCGCCGGCAGTGGCAACCAGTTCATGCAGGCGATGCCGACAAGCGCCGACACCGTGTTGCCGCCGACAACGGCCCAGGGCTGGGCCAGCGGGCTGGCCGGCACGCCGAAGACGAGCACCGCGCTGGCACCGATGGGTGCCACCAGCCAGGGCAGGCCGGCCGGCATCGCCGCCCGGCTCAACAGACCGGCGCACAGCAGGCCGAGGCATGCGCCGAGCACGACGCGCAGGCGCTCCTGCGCATTGACGGCCTGCGGCGCGGGCCGCAGCGCGTTCAGCAGGCTCAGCGCCCGAGCGGAAAAGGTGGCAGCAGGAAGCATGTTCGGCAGCGTCGCCCCGGGTGTTGGACCCGGGACGGGCGCCGATTGTGCGACCCGCAGCGGTACGCGGGGTTACGGCTGGTCGACAGCCGATCAGCAGGCTCTCAGGCCTTGCCGAGCAGCGCGCTCATCTCCACCTTCAGCACCAGGGCCTGGGCGCGGCGCTCCTTGGTCGCGGCGCGCTGGTAGGCGGTCTCGGCTTTCTCGCGCAGCGCGACGGCGCGTTCCAGCGCCTCCTGGTAGCGCTCGATGGTGTAGGTGTTCTCGGTGCCGATGTAGACGCTGCGCGCGAGCGGCGTTTCGCCGAAGCGGGGCAGGGTTACCGCGAAGCTGCAATCACGGACACGACTCCCCGCTCGCTGGCGAACGATGGGGCCGGAGATGCCCGACGGCAGGTCGCTCTGTTTCTTGCGGCTGGGCGTGCGACGCAGGCGCGAAGGCGCCGGCATCGTCGCGATGCGTTTGAGCAACTCCTTCGTGGCCAGGGCCAGTGCGCGCCGTGCGCCGCTGCCGTCCTGGCTATGGTCGGAATAGAGCTTGGTGCCGCCGTAGCGCAGCTGCCAGCCATGGGTGGAAAGATGGTCGATGCGTTGAATGCACTGCGGCACCAGAAAACGCTCGCCGGTAAAGATCGCCACGTCACGGGTCTTCATGTTTTTAGCCCCACAAGTTCTGCCCGCCTGCATGTCTGCGGCCGGTCGTCTAACGCCCCTCTGCTACGGCAGAGTTTATGAGCCTTGTCCGAGGCGCCGCTAATTTATGACTCCATGAAAACATTTCCATCGCCACAAAGTCAGCTGGCGGACAGCTAAACCCTCAACCCGGGGGGCGGGTGTCTATCTAGAGACAGTCGGCCCGCGATGCCCACAACGATCACGCGCCGTGCCGCATCGCCTGCTGTTCGCGATAACGCCTGGGCGAGCAGGACATGACACGTTTGAAAGCACTGCTGAAGGCGCTGTCGGAGTCGTAGCCCAGGCGTTCGGCGATGGAGGAGATGGTGGCATCCGCCTGGCGCAGTTCGCGGGCGGCGAGCAGCATGCGCCAGCGCAGCACGTACTCCAGCGGCCCTATGCCCATGGCCTGCTTGAAACGTTGGGCAAAGGTGGAACGCGACACCGAGGCGAAACCAGCCAGCGACTCGACGGTCCAGCGCCGCTGCGGATGGGCATGGATGGCCTGCACGGCCGGCCGGACCGTGGCATCCGCCTGTGCGCTCAGCCAGCCCGGCGACATCGGCGCCTCGGCGGCGAGATAGAGCCTGAGGAACTGCACCAGCATCATGTGGGCCAGGTTCTGGATCACCAGGGCCGTTCCGGCGCCGGGTTGCGACAACTCCTGACCCAGCAATTGCAGTGACCACTGCAGCACCTCGGCCTGCGGGGTGCTGCGCTCCAGCAAAGCCAGTGGTGGCAGGCCGGCCAGCAGCAGGCCCACGTCGTCGCTGAAATCGAAGCGCCCGCCGACCAGGAAGAACTCTTCGCCCGCGCCCAGCGTCAGCACGCCGTTGGCCGCCGTCGCGAACACGGCTGGCCCGTCGAGCGGGGTCACGTCGGGGTGGCTGGCCAGCGTGTAGGCATGCGGCCGGGTGATGAGATAGCTGTCTCCGGCCTGCACTTCGCGCCAGCCCTGCACGCCGTCGATGGACAGCCAGCATGAGCCCTGCAGCACCGCGTGGAACTTGAGGCCCGCGGGCGGCGGGAAGCGGACCGCCCATGCACCGCCCGCCCGCACCCCGGCAAAGAAGGAGTGCCGCGTGCTCAGCAACGAAAGCACTTGCGAGAGAGGGTCCAAGGGCACTCCGGACGATCGCGACAGGAAGCCGGACTCTAGGGTATTCAACCGATCGGGCTCGCTCCACAGAATCGAATCCATCACCTGATGGAGCCCGCTTGATGGACAGAAGACAAGCCTTGCAGACCCTGTTGGCCTCGTGCGGTATCGCGTCGGCGGGGTGCGCGCCAACCCGCGGCTCGTCGGCGGCCGACGGCCTGCGGGTCATGACCGTGAACGGCTGGATCAACGCCAGCGACCTGGGCGTGACCCTCACCCATGAACACCTGTTTGCCGACCTTCGGCCCGCCGCGGAGCAGGCCGCACAGCCGCTCACGGTCGACCTCGACGAAGCCGTGCAGCTGCTGCTGCCCCATCTCCAGCAGGTTGCGCGCCAGGGCTGCCGCAGCCTGGTGGAGTGCACCGCCACCAACCTCGGGCGCCATCCGCGCCTGATCCAGCGGCTGTCGCAGGCCAGCGGGTTGCACATGCTCACCGTCACCGGCGGCTACGCGGCGGCCGGCCGTCGTTTCGTGCCGCGGTACCTGGCCGAGCAGTCGGCCGGGCAGCTCGCCGCGCGTTGGACGCGTGAATGGACCACCGGCATCGACGGCACCGAGATCCGCCCCGGCCTGATCAAGATCGGCGTGGATGAAGGCCCGCTCGAAGGCCTGGAGCTGAAGCTGCTGCAGGCCGCGCTGCAGACGCACCGGGACACCGGCCTCACCATCGCCTGCCACATCGGCGCATGGACCGAGAAGCACACGGAAGCCGGCCGCTCGGCCATGCAGCAGCTCGGCGCGATCCGCCAGGCCGGCGTGAGCCCGTCGGCATGGATCTGGGTCCATGCGCAGCATGAAGGCGACCTGCAGCACCACGTGTCCATCGCGCGGCAGGGTGGCTGGATCTCGTTCGACGATTTCCGCGTCGAGCGGCTGGCGCGTTATGTGGAACTGCTGCAGACGATGCGCCGCGAAGGCCTGCTGCACCGCGTGCTGGTGTCGCAGGACGCCGGCTGGTACACCGCCGGGCAGCCGCGCGGCGGCACGATCGCGCCTTACGACCCGCTGTTCACCGTGCTGCTGCCGGCCTTGCGCGCGGCGGGCTTCGGCCAGGCCGACATCGACACCCTGCTGGTGAGCAACCCGGCGCAGGCCTTTGCCGTGCGCGTGCGCACCGCCTGACGCGCCCGCTCAACGGCCGCGTTTGCCCGTGCGCTTGCCGGGGTGCTTGCCCGCCAGCCCCGGCACGAACAGCTCCATCACCCGCAGCTGCGCGCCGCAGCGGCTGAACACCGAGTTGCGCGACCACAGCATCTGCGCCGGCATGGCCTGGCCCGTGGCGGCCTGCCACTGGCGCGCGGCATGGCGGCGCGTGTGACCGTTGCGCGAAAGGCGGCGCGGCTGCAGCTCGCTGCGGTGAATGCGGTCATCGTCGTAAAGCAGATGCGCCAGCGGCCGGGTGCCCAGGCCCTTGAGCGCCCGCCAGGGCCCGATGGTGGCGCGCTGGTGCACGGCCGAGCGGGCCCAGACCAGGGGCTCGCCGTCCACGCGCAGGATGACCTCGCGCACCACCGTCAGCCCGCGCGGCGGCAGGCCCAGCGCGGCGCGCTCCGGCGCGCGGAACGGCGCCACGCGCTGGCGCAGCAGCTGCACGCTGAAGCGCTCGCCGAGCCGGGCCAGGCGGCGGCTCAGCGAGCCCGGCGCCCGCAGCCAGTCGCGCAGGCTGTCGCGGGTGGCGATGCCCATGTTCAGCCGAACTCTTTGCCCAGTTCTGCCGCGCGCCGTTGCGCCGCCAGCACCGCACGGCGGATGGCGGCGTCGACGGCGTCGGCCTGCAGGGACGTGACGGCCGCGTAGGTTGTGCCGCCCTTGCTCGTCACGCGCTCGCGCAGCGTCGTCGGCGACTCGTCGGACGCCAAGCCAAGCGCAGCGGCACCGGCGCAGGTGGCCAGGGCCAGGCGCTGGCCCTGCTCGGCGGTCAGGCCCATGTCGACGGCGGCGGCCATCATGGCCTCGACGAAGAAAAAGAAATAGGCCGGGCCCGAGCCCGACAGCGCGGTCACGGCATCGAGGTCATCCTCGCGGTCCACCCACAGTGTCTGACCGGTCGGGGCGAGCAGTCGGTCGACGGCGGCGCGCTCATCGGCGGACACGGCCGGGCGCGCGTACAGGCCGGCGATGCCCTGGCCGATCAGGGCGGGCGTGTTGGGCATGGACCGCACGACGCGCTCGCTGCCCGAAGCGGCCACCAGCGAATCGGTGCGGATGCCGGCCATGACCGACAGCTGCAGCGCGCCACTCACCCAGGCCTTCAGAGGCGCGGCAGCCTCGGCGAAGAGCTGGGGCTTGACGGCCCAGACGACAGTGGCGGCGGACGCCAGGCTGGCGTCACCCGCTGCCAGCGGCTGCAGGCCGAAGTCGGCCGCGAGCTTGTCGCGCTGCGGAGCGTGGGGTTCGACGACCAGGATCTGCGCGGCGCTCATGCCGGCGCGCAACAGCCCGCCGATGACGGCGCTGGCCATGTTGCCGCCGCCGATGAAGGCAATCACTTCTGAACTCATGGGGCGCGAGTCTAGAGCCGCTCCCGGGCGGCGGCACTCGGCGACACTGCCGCCCCAATGCTCTGCCTGCTGAAGACCCCTGCCTGGGCGCCCGACGGCGAGCCGCCGCGCCTGCTGCCGCCGACCGTGCCCGGCGCGCTGATCGTCGTGCTCGGCGTGAGCGAGGCCGGGCTGCCGCGCGAGCGACTGGCCGCCCTCTTCTGGCCCGACGCCGCGCCCACCGACGCGCTTCATCACCTGCGCGTGAACCTGCACCGCGCCCGCACGCTGCTGCGCGGCTGGGGCGTCGACGACGGCTTGCAGGCCCAGGGCCAGAGCGTGCGGCTGACGCTGCCGACCGACCTGGCCCGGTGGCGGCCCAGCGCCGTCGATGGCCCGCCGCTGGACCCGGCCGACTGGCCGCAGGGCTGGCGCCTGGCCGGCTACGACGGCTTTGCGCAGTGGTGCGGCGACACCGCCCAGGCCCTGCACCGGCGCTGGCTGCGCGACAGCCGCGCGGCCGCCCCTGAGCCCTCGATTGCCCCGGCGCCCCCAGCACGCGATGCCGAACACCAGCGCCTGCGCCACAGCGCCGCATCCGCCCTGCTGCTGCTGGGCGAGGCCGGTGCCGGCAAGAGCACGCTGCTGGCCGCCGCCTTCCCGCATGCGCCCTGCCTGCGCGGGCTGGAGGGCCTGCACGGCATGCCCTATCGCCCGGTGCTTGAGGCTCTGCGGGCGCGCACGCCGGCGCTCCAGGCCGCGCTGGCCGACGCCGCCAGCCCGCTGCGCCCCTACCGGCTGGACCTGGCCCGCCTGCTGCCCGAGCTGGCGCCCGACGAGCCGCTGCCGCCGCTGGACGCGCTGACCGCTCAGGCCCGCCTGGTGGAGGCGCTGACGCGCGCCTTCGAGGCCCTCACGCCGGTGCTGCTGGTGGACGACCTGCAGTGGTGCGACACCGCCACCGTCGAGTGGCTGCTGCTGCTGGCCCACGGCGACCGCCTGCGCTGGCGGGCCGCCGCACGCGGCCACGAGATGGGTGCCGACATGCAGCAGATGCTGCAGCCGCTGCGCACCGGCGGCCGGCTGGAGACGCTGGACCTGGCCGCCCTGACGCGCGCCGACCTGCCCACCGTCTGCCGCGCCCGCTGGCCGGGTAACGACTTCGGCGACGAACAGCTGGACCGCCTGCACGCCCTCAGTGCCGGCAACCCGTTCGCCCTGGGCGAGCTGGTGGCGGCTGGCGCACCGGTCGCGCAGGGCAGCGACGCGCTGCCGCAGCGCGTGCGCCAGATGGTGCAACGCCGGCTGCAGGCGCTCGGCAGCCCCGCGCGCCAGGCCGTGGAGGCGGCGGCGGTGTTCGTGCAGGCCGTGCCCGAGGACGGGCTGCGCAGCCTGGTGGGCCTGCCCGAAGGCGACGCCACCTGGACGCAGTGCCGCGACGAGGCCCTGGCTGCGGGCATGCTGCGCGCGCAGGCGCCGGGCCTGGCCTGCTCGCACGACCTGATCCGCGAGGCCACGCTGGCCGGCCTGCCCGCCGCCCGCCGTGCGGCGCTGCACCGCCACGCCGCGCTGTGGCTGGCCCAGCAACCGGGGGCGGACGCAATGACCATCGCCGAGCACTGGCGCGCGGCCGGCGAGCCGCAGACCGCGCTGGCCTGGCGCCACCAGGGCGCCGAGCAGCTCAAGGCGCGCGGCCGCTTCGACGACGCGCGCAGCGTCTGGCAGGAGGTGGCCGACGAGTCGCTGGACGTGGCGCAAAGCCTGCGCGCGCGGCTGGAGCTGGCCGCCTGCGACCTGCTCGAAGACCTGGCTCGTGGCGAGGCCGCGCTGCTGGCCATCCAGGCCCAGCTGGACGGCGTGGCCGACCCCGACCAGCACCGCCTGATCGAAGGCCGGCTGCGCGCCGCGCTGGTGGACAACCGCGTCTTCGCCGGTGACCTGGGCCAGGCCATGCGCCATGCGACGCGGCTGCGCGAGCTGCTGCCCGCCCTGCCCGAGGGCGAGCGCATCCACGCCTACGAGGTGCTCATCGAGCTGGCCATGCGCGAGCCCGACATCCCCGCCGCCTGGGCGCTGCTGGCGCGGCTGCGCGAGGCCGCGCCCCGGCTGCCGACGCTGCTCAGCTTCGAGGGCCAGATCCACTGGTTCGGCGGCCAGGTGCGCGCGGCCTACGAGGCGCTGGCGCGGCTGCTGGAGCGCCACCCCGACTTCTGCCGCGGCATCACCATCGAGAACGACCTCGCCGTCATGCTGTACGCGCTGGGCGAGCTGGCACCCGCCGAGGACATGGCCCGGCGCAGCCTGCAGAGCTGGGCCGGCGTGGCCCACACCGAGACGCTGTCGCTGCTGGTGCTGGGCAGCGTGCTCACGTCGGCCGGCCGCCACGCCGAGGCCGAGGCCGCGCTTCAGCAGGCACTCGGGCTGGCTCAGGCCCAGTCCAGCGCCGGCTTCGAGGCCGAGGCCCGGCTGCGCCATGCGCGGCTGCTGCTGCAATGCGGCCAGGCCACCGAGGCGGCGCAGATGCTGGCCGCCGCCGCGCCGCTGCTGCGCGGCAGCCGCGAGCCGTTGCGGGTGTCGAACTGGGTGCTGGCCGTCGTGCTGACGGCTACTGCGCAGAAGCAGCAGCCGGCCGAGGGTGAACTGGACCGCCTGCGCGAGGTGGCCACGCGCAGCACGCACCCGCTGGTGCACGCGCGGCTGGCGCGTGTCGACGTGGCGCTGGCGCTGGCCGCCGGTGATGCAACGGGCGCCCTCGCGGCGGCCGAGCGCCAGGCCGAGGTGGCCCGCGCCGCCGGCCTGCAGGAATGGCTGGCCGAGGCCCGGCTGCTGGCCGTGGAGGCGCGCACGCTGGCCGGCGACGCACCCGCCGCGCTGCGCCCGCTGGTGTGCGAGGCCGAGGCGCTTGCGGCCCGCCTGGGCCTGGCCGTGCTGCACGGGCGCGCTGCCGCCTGGCTGGCCGCTCACGCATAGCCGCGCTGACCCCCGTCTGCGGGGGTGGCCGGGTGCCCGCAGGCCCCGCTTTGAGACGCCGCTGAGACGGCTGTGAGACGGGCGCCGGGCAGCATGGCCCTCCGTGTCGATACCCGCCAGCGAGCCCACCATGCCCATCCCGTTCCTTCGCCGAAGCCTAGCCGCCCTGGCTCTGCTGCTGGCCGCCCCGCTGGCATCGGCCGCGCTGGTCACCTACACCGTGCAGGGCAGCTTCACCGGCGCCGCCAGCGACGACGCCGCGCTGATCGCCGCCCTCAACCCGCTGTTGACCGGCCAGCCGCTGACGCTGACCGTGACGCTGGACACCGCCGTCGCCGGCAGCCCCCTGCCGGGCGGCGCGACGCTGTACCGCGCAGTCACCGCCTCGACGGCCCAATTCGCCGGCTTCGACAGCACGAGCGGCAGTTGCCCCAGCGTGTCGGAACTCATCTGCACGGTGCAGGTGCAGGACGGCCAGACGGCCCTGGTAGACCCGGACCGCTTCAGCATCTTCCCGGCCATTGCGCACTCCGACGCGCTTGACGCTGCGGCCGGGCTGGGCCGGCACCTGGACCTGCAGTTCATGCTGTTCTTCACCGACTTCTCGGCGCTCGCGCTGACCGATGACAGCCTGGGTCTGGATCTCTCGGCCATCAACCCAGCCTTGATGGCCGGGCAACTTGGCGTGTTCGCAAGCAACGGCCAGGCCTTCGACCGCGCCAGCTTTGCGTTCCGCGTCAGTCGCATCAGCACTGGCGGCACCGACGACGTCCAGGCCTTGCCCGAACCCGGCAGCCTGGCCCTCGCACTGCTCGCACTCACCGGCCTGGGCGGCCTGCGCCGCTCCACCGCCGCACACCGGAACTGACCATGACCCACCGCCACCTTGCCCTGCGCGCCCTCCCTGCGGCGCTCGCCCTGATCGGCCTTTTCCCCGCCCCCGGCGGCGCGGCCGTGCACCCATGGACCGGCGCGGCCAGCGCCAACTGGAGCGATGCCGCCAACTGGGTCGGCGGCCTGCCGCCGGCTGGCAACGACACCGAGCTGGTGCTGGACAGCGCAGCGCGGCCCATCAGCTTCAACGACATTGCCGGTGGCTTCACGCTGCACGGCCTGACGCTGGGGCCGAGCGCGCTCGCCCCCACGCTCAGCGGCCAGGCGCTGCGCTTCCAGGGCGACGGCGCCTTCCTGCGCCTGCAGTCCGACGGCGGGCACGGCCGGGTGCAGACCAACCTGGTGCTGGACAGCACCCTCCACGTCGACGGCGGCCCCAGCCTGACCAGCCAGCTCTTCCTGCAAGGCGGCATCAGCGGCGGTGGCGGCCTGAACGTGTTGAGTGGCCGCACCGTGCTCAGCGGCGCCAACAGCTACACCGGCACGACCACCGTGGCCAGCGGCGCGACGCTGGGTGCCGGCGGCAGCAGCCTGGGCGCCCACACGGCAGTGCAGGTGGCCGCAGGCGGCGAGCTGCAGCTGGTGGGCGCCGGCGGCAACAGCGCCAATGCGTCACGTGTCAGCGCGCCGGTGCAGCTCGCGGGCCTGCTGTCCAGCAGCGCGAAGAAGGTGCTCAACTTCCTGGGGCAGCCGGTGGCCGGCGCCAGCGTCGACGGGCCCGTCACGCTGACGGCCGATGCCCGCATGCTGGCCCTCGGCGCCACAGGCGGCGGGGTGCAGGCCAGCGAGCTGATCGTCAGCGGCGCGGTGCAGCGCGCCGGCCATGCGCTGACGCTCCAGACCGCCGGCAGCAACAACGCGCTGCGCATCAGCGGCGCGATCACCGGCAACGGCGAGCTGCTGCTCAAGCCGACCGGCGGCCAGGTCGGCGTGGCCAGCGTCGCCGGCGACGGCGCCGTGCGTGCGACAGGCGCGGGCGGCTCGGTGAGCCTGGGCACGGTCAGCGGCGACGGCGCCTTCGAGGTGGCCTTCGACGAGGGCAGCTTCGGCGACGTCACGAGCACCGGCGCGATCAGCGGCGCGCGCCCGGTGCGAGTCAGCGGCGGCACCCTGAACCTGGGCAGCCTCGCGCACAGCTTTGTCGGCACCGTGCAGATGGTGGGCAACGGCAACGTCACGGCCGCGCACGAGAGCCACCTCGGCGCCGCCGCCAACACGCTTCGCTTCGACCAGGGCGGTGGCCTCGAGCTCACCGGCAGCGCCTCGCTCAGCCGCGCCGTTCTCACCACTGGCGGCATGGCGAGCGTGATCGTCGAAGGCAACACGACCGGGACGATCAGCTCCGTCATCACCGGCAGCGGCGGCATCGCCTTCGACAACTTCGGCGTGCGCAGCGCGCTGACGATGACCGGCAGCAACAGCTTTGAGGGCGGCCTGGGCATCGGCGCCGGCATCCTGATGCTGTTTGCCAACGACGCCAACCTCGGCGCGGCCGGGGGCAGCATCACGCTGGGCGGCATCCTGTCGCTGCCGGGCAGCTTCACGCTGGATAGGCCGCTGGAGGTGCGCAGCCCCACCGCCAGCGTCAGCGCGGCCTCGGCGGGCACGCACCGCCTCACCGGCCCCATCACCGGCAGCGGCACGCTGAACCTGGGCGGCAACGGCGCGACCACCGTCTTCGTGCTGGCCGGCAACGCCACGCACAGCGGCGGCGTGAAGCTGGCGAGCGCGACGCTGGCACTGGACAGCGACACCCGCCTGGGCGCCGCCACCGGCGTGCTGGACATCGGCCGCGCCAACGGCCTGAACAACCTGCCCGGCACGCTGCGCGCCACGGCCGAACTGGCCATCGCCGCCACGCGCAGCACGAGCTTCCGCAACATGACGGTGGACACGAACGGCTTCGACGTCGTCTTCAACCAGCCCATCAACGGCCTGGGCATGACCAAGGCCGGCGCCGGCACCTGGACACTGAACACCGCCAACAGCAACGGCAGCGGCGACAACCTCGTCAATGTGTTGCAGGGCACGCTGGCCCTGGGCGTGGACGAGGCGCTGGGCCAGCGCAGCCTGGTGGAGGTGGCCGCCGGTGCGAAGCTGGCCCTGGGCGGCCATGTGCTCACCCTCACCACGCTGAACAGCGAGGCCGGCAGCGTGGTGGACCTGGGCACGGGCGGCACGTTGCGCCCGCTGTTCGGCACGGTGGGCGGCACGCTGCAAGGCCAGGGCAGCCTCGCCATCGGCCGCGCGGGCTTCTCGGCCGGCAGCGTCACGCTGGCCGGCGCCAACAGTTTCAGCGGCAGCGTGGCAGTGACGCACGGCAGCCAGCTCACCGTGGCCCACGTGCAGGCGCTGGGCGCGGCCGGCAACCTGCTGACGCTGGACAACGGCACGCTGGCCACCAGCTCGGCACTGGCCGGGCCGCTGGTCATCAGCGACGCGATGAACGTGCAGATCGGCGCGGGCGGCGCGGGCTTTCATGCGCAGGGCCAGTCCATCGTCATCGAACGCCAGCTGACCGGCAGTGCACCGCTGCGCATCCAGGGCGGTAGCCTGCCCGGCGACGGCAGCGCCACTCCCGTCGACGTGCGCCTGGCCCACCGCAGCAACAGCTTCACCGGCGACCTGCAACTCGGCGACCCGCAGGGCTTTGGCAGCGCGGTGGTGGGCATCACGGCCGACGGCTCGCTGGGTGCGGCCGGCAACAAGCTCGTCCTCGGCAAGCGCCATTTCGACGGCGAGACCACGCGCTCGGCCGAGGGCGGCCTGCGTGCCTGGGATTCACTGACGCTGGCCGCCAGCCGCAGCGTGCTGCTGGACGGCATCTCGGGCGAACGCGCCGGCTTCATCGACACCAACGGCCACACCGTCGTCGTCCAGGGCGCCATTGGCGAACTGAGGTCGGGGCTCGGGCTGCTCAAGACCGGCGCCGGCACGCTGGTGCTGAACGGCGTGCAGGGCTACAGCGGCGACACGCTCGTCGATGCCGGCACGCTGGGCGGCCATGGCGAGGTGCAGCGGCTGGCCATGCAGGCCGCCACGCTGGCGCCGGGCGAAAGCGCGGGCCTGTTCGGCGTGCGCGAGAACCTGAGCTTCAGCAGCGGCGCGCTGCTGGACATGGAGCTGGGCGGCCTGGCGCGCGGCAGCGGCTACGACGCGCTGGACGTGGGCGGCAGCGTGGACCTCGGCGGCGACACCGTGCTGCGCCTGAGCTTCATCGGCGGATTCACCGCACTAGCGGGCCAGCAGTTCCAGCTCATCAATGCCGGTGGCGGCCTGTTCGGCGACTTTGCCAACGTCGCCGACGGCGGGCGGCTGCTGATGGCCGACGGCACCGGCAGCTTCGTCGTGCACTACGGCAGCGGCCAGGGCCTGGTGCTGAGCGACTTCAGCACAGCGGCCGTGCCCGAGCCGGGCAGCTGGGCGCTGCTGCTGGCGGGCGCCGGGCTGCTGGCCTGGCGGCGTCGACAGCTGCGCACCGATTAAGGCCGCGCCAGTCGCTACACAAAGCAGCGACATGGCGCGGTTAACGTCGCGGCCATGACGCCTCATCGCCTCGACCGTCGCACGCTACTGCTCTGCGCCCTCGCCCTGGCCGGCTGTGCCGGTGGCCCGCCCGCGCCCAAGCCCTGGGCCGAGACGGCCACGCGCGAGCTGGGCCTGTCGCTCGCCAGCTTCGAGGCACTGGGCCGGCGCGTGACCGTCACCCGCAGCGCCAGCGCGCCGGCGGCGACACCGGTCGTCGTCTACCTGCCCGGGCTGGGCCAGGGCAGCCAGGTCGGCGACAGCGGGCAGCGCTGGGCCGCGGCCTGGGCCCAGGCAGGCTACACGGTGCTGGCCGTCCAGCCGCTGGAGGCCGATGCGGCGGCCTGGCGGTCGGAGCTGTCGCGCACCGGCGAGTTCCGCGAGCTGGGCCTGCTGCACTACGGCGACGCACTGCGCGCCGACCGCCTGGCCGCGCTGCGCCGCCTGCTGCCGGCCCTGCGCGCAGCGCAACCGGCGCTGGACTGGGGCCGCGCCGCACTGGCCGGCTACGAGACCGGCGCGCAAACCGCGCTGGACGCACGCGGCGACGCCGGCTGGCAGGCCGTCATCGCCATCAGCCCGCCGGCCATGCAGGCGCCGAGCGCAGGTGCGGCGACGCTGCTCATCACCAGCGACGTCGACCAGGATCCGCTCGGCCTTGTGAGGCGCCCCGCCGAGCGGCGCCAGGCCTTCGACGCACTGGCCCCGGGCAGCGGCTGGTTGCTCAACCTGGGCGGCGTGCCGCATGCGGCGCTGGCCGGCACGCTGGCGCCCCAGGGCTGGCATGAGCAGGATCAGCACCGCCATCAGGCCGGCGGCGGCATGGTCGGCCGCGAGCGCGGCAGCGGCGGCCCGCAAGGCCCGGCTGGCGGTGGCGGGCGCGGGCCACGCAGTGGCAGCGCGACGGAGGCCGCGCAGATCGACGTGGGCGAGGGATTTCGCCTGAGCCGCGCCTTCCTGGATGCGCAATTGCGCGGCGCGGCGATGCCGGCCAGCGCGATGCTCAGCGCGCGTTAGGGCCTGTTAACACTACGGGAGCAGGCCGCGTTGTGGCCAGAAAGCCCGCGAGCAAGGCGCAAAGCGGAGCCGGGTTGTACACCCGGCGAGCATTTGCAACGCCGCGCGCGGGCTTTCTGGCCACAACCCGAAGGGAAGGTCCTCCGCCAGGGGCCACTCGGCGTTGCACCGCTTGCTCGCATATCAATGCGAGCGGCGCGCTGCGCCTTGATTGGCCCCTGGCGGAGGGCCTTCGCGACCTGTTCCCGTAGTGTTAACAGGCCCTAGTCTTCCAGCCCCAGGAAGCCGCCGCTCTGGTGCGACCAGAGCCGCGCATAGATGCCGTTCATGGCCAGCAGCTCGGCATGCGTGCCCTGCTCGACGACGCGGCCGGCGTCCATGACGATGAGGCGGTCCAGTGCCGCGATGGTCGACAGCCGGTGGGCGATGGCCACCACCGTCTTGCCTTCCATGAGCGTGTAGAGCGACTGCTGGATGGCGGCCTCGACTTCGCTGTCGAGCGCGCTGGTGGCTTCATCCAGCAGCAGGATGGGCGCGTCCTTCAGCATCACGCGGGCGATGGCGATGCGCTGGCGCTGGCCGCCCGACAGCTTCACGCCGCGCTCGCCCACAAACGCCTCGAAGCCGCTGCGGCCCTTGGGGTCGGACAGCGTGCCGATGAACTCATCGGCATGGGCGCGCTCGGCAGCACGCTGCATGTCCTCCACGCTCGCGTCGGGGCGGCCGTAGAGGATGTTCTCGGCCACCGAGCGGTGCAGCAGCGAGGTGTCCTGCGTGACCATGCCGATGTGGCGGCGCAGCGAGTCCTGCGTCACTTTGGCAATGTCCTGGCCGTCGATGAGGATGCGGCCGCCATCCGGTGCCAGGTCGTACAGGCGCAGCAGCAGGTTCACCAGCGTGCTCTTGCCCGCGCCGCTGCGGCCGACCAGGCCGATCTTCTCGCCGGGCCTGATGGTCAGGTCGAGGTCTTCCACGACCACCTTGCCATTCGGATAGGCAAAGCGCATCTTCTCGAAGCGCACCTCGCCACGCGGCACGGTCAGCTCGGTCGCGTCGCTAGCATCCGCAATCGACTGCGGCTTGGACAGCGTGGCCAGGCCGTCCTGCACGGTGCCGATGTGCTCGAACAGCGAGGCCATTTCCCACATCACCCAGTGCGAGATGCCGTTCAGCCGCATGCCCATGGCCGTGGCCGCTGCGACCGCGCCCACGCCGATGGCGCTCACGCCCCAGAGGTACAGCGACAGCAGTGCCGTGCTGCCCACGAGCAGCGCCGACAGGATGGCGTTGACGACCTCGAAGCCGGTGACCAGGCGCATCTGGCCGTAGGCGGTGGTCATGAAGTCCTGCATCGCCGACTTGGCATAGCTGGCCTCGCGCCGGCCGTGCGCGAACAGCTTGACGGTGGCGATGTTGGTGTACGCGTCGGTGATGCGGCCCGTCATCAGGCTGCGCGCGTCGGCCTGCGCCTGGGCGATCTTGCCCAGGCGCGGCACGAAGAAGCGCAGCGCGACGATGTAGAGCGCCAGCCACACGGCGAACGGCGCCATCAGCCAGGCATCGAAGCTCGCGACGATGGCGACCATGGTGCCGAAGTAGACGGCCACGTAGACCAGGATGTCGACGACGATGAGCCAGGTGTCGCGCACCGCGAGCGCCGTCTGCATGACCTTGGTGGCGATGCGGCCGGCGAACTCGTCACCGAAGAAGGCCAGGCTTTGCGACAGCATGCGGCGGTGGAAGATCCAGCGCATGCGCATCGGGAAGTTGCCGAACACGCCCTGGTACTTCATCAGCGCCTGCACGGCCGCCAGCACCACGCTGACGCCCAGCACGCCGAGCAGCATCAGCACCACCGGCTGCGGCTTGGCCCACAGATCCGCCGGCTTCATGCCGGACAGCCAGTCGACGAGCGAGGCCATCAAGCTGAACAGCAACGCCTCGGCCGCGGCGATGCCGGCCGTGAACAACATGACCACGACCAGGTGCTTGCGCACGCCATCGGCGCAGCGCCACAGGAAGGGGAAGAACTTCGTCGGCGGCGCGGTGCTGGCGGGTTCGGGATAGGGGTCGACGAGGCGCTCGAAGCGCGTGGCTAACTGTTGGAAAAGCGACATCCGGCTAGTGTCGCCGGACAGCGGTGTCCGGGGCAGTCATCAGCGGCATGCGGCGGCGTCCTTTGATACGCTGCCTCGCATGCCACCGAACTGCCTGCCCCTCGCACGATTCGCCGCCGGCCTGCTGTGTAGCGGGATGGTCGTCGCCACGGTCCACGCCGCCGAACCCGTCCGTGCGCTTCGCGGGGTGACGGTGTATGCCTCTCCCGACGCACCACCCATCGCCGATGGCGTGGTGCTTGTGCGGGACGGCCGCATCGTCGGCATCGGCACGGGCGACGCCGCTTCGGCAGGCGTGCCGCCGCTGGCGCCGGCCTGCGACGGTGGCGTGCTCATGGCCGGCTTTCAGAACAGCCACGTGCACCTCAACGGCGCTGCATTTGCGAACGCCGGCGCCGCCAAGGCTGGCGCGCTGGAAGACGGGCTGACGGCCTTGCTGACGCGCTATGGATTCACCACTGCCTTTGACATCGCGTCCGACCGCGACAACACGCTGGCCCTGCGCGCCCGCGTGAACCGCGGCGAGTTGAAGGGGCCGCGCCTGCTGACGGCGGGCCTGCCGCTGTTTCCGCCAAAGGGGCTGCCGGTCTACCTGGATCACTTCGATGCGGCCTTCCTCGCCAAGCTGCCACAGCCCGCCTCGGTGGCCGCCGCGCTGGCGACCGTGGGGCAGAACCTCGATGCCGGCGCCGAGGCCACCAAGCTCTTCCTGGTGACGCCGCAGCGCAACCGGCCGCCCGCGCGCATGGCCGCCGACATCGCTGCGGCGGCTGCGGCGCAAACCCACCGCCGCGGGCACCTGGTGTTCGCTCACCCGACCGACCTCGACGGCATGCGGGCGGCCTTGCGCGCGGGGGTGGACATCCTGGCGCATCCCCCGCTGGGCGTGCCCGGTCCCTGGCCTGCGGAGTTGATGGATGCGTTGCGCACCGCGGGGGTCCACATGGTGCCGACCCTGAAGCTGTTGAGATATGAGCTGGCCAAGGAGCAGGTGCCGCCGCCGCAGGCCGAGCCCGTGCTGCAGGACACCGTGCGCGAGCTCGGCCGCTTTGCCGCTGCGGGCGGCAAGCTGCTCTTCGGCACGGACGTGGACTACATGGAGGACAGAGATCCCACCGACGAATACGAGCTGCTCGCACAGGCGGGCCTGCGGCCGATGCAGATCCTCGCGTCCCTGACCACCACGCCGGCCGAACGCTGGAACGAAGCCTCGCGGCGCGGGCGGCTCATGCCGGGCATGGAGGCCGATATCGTGGTGCTGAACGGCGACCCGGCGCAGTCGGTCAGGCACTTTGCCAACGTGAAGTGCACGCTGCGCGGCGGTCGGGTGATCTTCAGCCGCTGAAGCGCGGGTCTACTGGCCCTGCTGGCTCGCCGCAGACGCCGGCGGCGCGGGCGGCACCGGCACCACGACGCCCGGTGACAGCGAGATCTCGTCCACCAGCGTGACGCCCGTGACGAAATAGCGCGTCTCACCGAAGCAGGAGCCCGGCAGGCCGACCTTCTCTTCGTAGTGCAGGTTCACGCGCCGGCCCATGACCTTGTTGATGGCCTGGGCCGTGGCCTCGTCGTGCACGGTGAAATAGAACTTCTCGACGCTGGCCGTACCGGGCAGCGACACCAGCGCCTGCTCGCCCTCCCAGGTCTTGCAGACCCAGCCCTTGCGCGAGAACTTCTGCACCCAGCCAGCGCGCTCGCCATCGGAGTAGCTCCAGCGCCAGGCGAACGCGAACCAGGCGGCGACGAGCAGCAGCAGGGCGACGAAGGACAGGGCAATCTTCAGGCGCATGGCGGTCCTGGGGAGCGAGGGCGCGGCGATTGTGCGTCAGGGCGCGCGGCTTCAGACCATGCCGGCAACCATCAAGCCCAGCCCGACGATGCTGACCGCCCACACGCCCGTGCGCACGAAGGGGATGCCGGCCAGGTAGACCGGCAGGTAGACGACGCGCGCCCACAGGAAGACCTGCGCGCCCAGCAGCACGCGCTCGCCGGTGGCGCCGGCGGCCTGGGCGGCCAGGGCCAGCACGGCGAAGAACACCAGGTTCTCAAAGCTGTTGGCCGCCGCGCGCTCGGCACGCGCAGCGAATGGCGTGGCCTCGGGCAGGTTGCCCCGGTTGCCGAAGGCGAGCATCAGGCCCTTGGGCGTCCAGGCCCGCGCACGAATGAGGCTGGCGGCGATGACCATCCCCCAGGTGAGCAGGGTCATGCAGAGGACGAGGGACAGCAGCTTGGGCATGGTGACTCCTGGGAGTGGCCGCGTCGGGTCGACGCGGCGCGGATCATCAGCCCTGACTGCCGAAACGCGCCTGGGAGCGAACCCGCGCCTTCTCGGCCTCGACGTCGCGGTTCTTGGGTTCGGCCGTCGTCACCAGCGACGCGATCAACGTGCGCGCCTCGTCGGCGATGGCCGCCACCGCATGATCGAAGGCCGCGGCGTTGGCTTGCGACGGCACGTTGAAGCCACTGAGCTTGCGCACGAATTGCAGTGCGGCGTCGCGGATCTCGACCTCTGTGGCGGGAGGCTCGAAGTTGAAGAGGGTGCGGATGTTGCGGCACATGGTGGCGGGCATCGAAGTCGAGTCGCCTGCCATCCTAGGCCGCCCGGCTAGCGCTGCCGCAACAGCCGTCCGAGGCCCAGACCCGTGGGCTGGGCAAGCCCCGCAGCGGCGGGTGCCGGCACCGCGCGCTGCGCCATCCAGAAGCCGCCGCAGAGGATGTCCGGCCGGCCGTCGCCATCCAGATCGCCGACGGCGACGACATCGGCAAACGAATCGGCGGGCGTGGGAATCGGGAAGGTGATGCCGGCACCGAGCGTGCCGTCGCTGCGTTGCAGCGACACCATGACCACGTAGTTCGACGCGGACGACACCGCATCCAGGCGGCCATCACCGTCGATGTCGACGAGCAGCACGCGGCTCACATCGGTCGCCGCGGCCAGGAGGCTGCCCTCCGAAAGCTGGCGGTTCGCGTCCTGGAGCATCACCGTCAGCGAGGAACTGCGGGCCAATGAAGCGACGAGGTCGTTGCGGCCATCGCCGTTGACGTCGCCGATCGCGACGCCGGTCACCATCTCCAATGGCGAAACCATTCGGTATTGCGGCGGCGTGAAGTTGCCGTCGGCGCGCTGCAGGGCGAAGCCGATCTGCCGACCGGTCTGGGCCCAGCCCCCCACCGCGGCGATGTCGGGCCGCCCGTCGCCATCCAGATCGCCGACGGCCAGGCTGCCGAGCCCGCCGCTGTGCAGCGTCACCGGCCGAGGGTCGTTGAACCGCCCGTCCGGGGCTTGCAGCCAGACCTGCACTTCATCACCGTCGTACGGCCGACTCACCAGATCGGGCCGGCCATCGCCGTTCATGTCCACCACACGCACGACCCGGCTCGAAGCCGTCGCGATGACCTGGCTGACGGCATGGGTGCCGCCCGGCTGGCGGCGCAGGATCTGGATCGCGCCGCTGCCGGTGCCGGCGACGATGGCCGCCCGGCCCTGGCCGTCGAGGTCGACCACCGATAGGCTGGTGATGTCGACGCCGGAGGGCGCCGTCGCATAAGTCTGCGAGCGCCCCAGGGTGCCGCCGGGCTCCCCGAAGAAGACCTGCAGCGTCGGGTTGACCCCGAACAACACGTTGGCCTCCAGGGCCAGCACGGCGTCGTTGCGGCCATCGCCGTCCACGTCGCCGATGGCGGCGGCAGTCACGCGGGCCAAGGTCAGCGTCTTCGAGGCGCCGAAGCGGCCGGGGTCGGTGTAGAAGTCCCATCCCGTCGACGTGACGCTGTTCCCCAGCTGATCGCGCAGCCCGTAGATGTTCACGCGGTAGCGCGAGCCTCGTGCCAGGGGCTCCTTGGGCGTGAGTGTCACGGTGCGGCCGGAGACGCTGAAGTCGACTTGAACACCCCCCAGATCGACCTTGTCCGGCGTCAGCCAGTTCATGTCGGTGTCGTCATCCACGGTGAAGACGATCTTCGTGTCGACCGGCACGTCGCGCGCATCCGCCAGGGGCTGGACGGGCCTGGGCGTTGGGGCGGTCGCATCGAAGGTGAACTGCCAGCTGACCTCGGCCGCCAGCGGGTTGCCCGCCACATCGCGATTGACCGTGCCGAGGCGCGCGGTGTAGGTGCCGCTGGTCATCGGCGACGTGGGAAGGAAGGCCACCACCTTGCCATCCCATTGCCACACCGCTCGGCCGGGGACGGCCTTGCCGTCGGATCCGATCACCTGGAGCGCCTCGCCGCCAGGCGACGTGTCCATGGCTTCGCTGAAGTAGGCCGTTACGTTGGTGCAGCAGGCGCCTATCGCGGCGCCTGGGCGGGGGTGTTGGTCGACAACCGCCGGGGCGCCGCTTTCGCTGCGCTGTGCGTCGACACGCCAGCTGACGAGGCTGGACTCGCGGCTGACGGCGGGCAGTGAACCGTCACGCGTGGTGACGCTGCTGCGCACCCGGCCGATGTCGGGCGCATACCAGTCGTCCGACGTGATGACGACCGTGCTCGTCGTGCCGTAACGCGACAGCTGGGTCGTCCGCGTGGACGTCGTCTGCACATGGGCAACGCCGCTGTAGCTCGTGCCGCCGATGGTGAGGGATTCGAATCCCACGAGGGTCGCTTCGATGCGCACCGTCACCGGGTCGGGCAGCGCGTCGTCGTCCACCCACACGCCGTTCGATATGGTCTTGTCGGCCACCACCCAACGGTTGCCGGCCACGAGCGGCAGCTTCAACATGAGCAGCGGCCCCACGGCGGCGCTGACCACGTCGGCGGCAGGGCCGGGGAGCAGGCTCACGCCGCTCGACGTCTGCTGGTACAGCTCCTCCGACCGGCCATGGCTGTCGAGAGTCTGCAGGACCGTGGCCACTCCCGACGCGGCCGACTGCGTGCCGGTGATCAGCACGAGGGTCGTGTCGTCCGCACCCGCGCGATAAGCCCAGCGGTCGCCGACGTTCAGCGGGAAGTAGTTGGGCTCACGGGGCGCGGCCGGAGCGGGGCCGGGACCAGCGTCTGGCGAACTGCTGCCGCCACCGCCGCCGCCACCGCACGCCGCAACCAGCGCAGCCACGCACAAGGCCATGCCGCGGCGACAGGCCCTCAAGACCGTCGATCCCATATGTTCTTTGCCTCCCTCAGGAAGCGCTATTTTGGGCCGGGTGTCTCCGCATGCCGCTCGCGCCACGCACGCAATGCGCGGCGGTAGTCGTCCATGGCCATGTCGTGCAGATCGAAGATGCAGGGGTCGCAGCCATTGCCGCAGCAGGCGTCCAGGTCGGGCTGGTGCGGCGGCTGGGGCATGGGGTCGGGATCGGGTACTTCGGTCATCGGCGCTGATTTTGAAGCAGCGAAGATGGCGAGCCCGCTTGCGCTGGAGATGCCCGTGTTCGCCATCAAGGCCGAGATTGCCGACCCGCTGGCCGAGAGCTTCGACTTCCACGCGCAGAAGACGATGTACGGCGGCCGGCGCATCGCCGTGGGCGATGTGATCTACCTGTTCGCCAGTGAGAACGAGGGCGGCGCGGGGTTGGTGGCGCGCGGGGTCGTCACGGCGGCCGCAGCCGTGCCCAGGCTGCCCGGCGTGGAGCGGCAGACGCCGCGCGTCAGCATCACGGTGAGGCGCACGGCGCTCGCGCAACGCCGCCTCGGCCGGGCGGAACTGAAGCCCTTTGCGGACTGGCAGGACGGCCGCCCCGAGACCGAGCTGAACTTCAAGTTCTACCGCCAGGCGACGAACAAAATCGTCGGGCTGTCGGAGGAGACTGCAGCCTTCCTGAGCGACTTCTTCTGACGCGGTTCAGTAGTCGAACACCAGCCGGCCGCCGTAGCGTCCCTTCGCCACCGCCGGCTCACCGGCCGGGCCGGTCAGCTCGGCGGCCTGGAACTTGGCGCCCATGGCGGGAATGGCCTGCATGAAGCCGAGGTCGGCATGCGGGAACTCCACGGTCGTGGTGGGGAAGTCCTCGCGTTTGAAGCCCAGTTGCAGGAAGGGCGCGCCGCTGCTGTGGACGGTCAGCGCACCGAGCTTGAGCCAGCGCGGGTCGGCGAAGTAGCCGGGTTGTGCCAGGTCATGCACGCCCAGCAGCGGGCCGCGCAGGCGGTTCTGCCAGACGGGCGCGGGGCCGCGCACGAGGGCGCGCACGGCCGGGGCGTCACCGGCTGTCCGGTCGAAGGAGATGCCGTGATGCAGCATGGTGCCGTCCAGGCTGTAGGCGTAGTCCAGCGTCAGCCGGCCGTCGGCGCCCAGCGTCCAACGCGCGGTGTCGAGACCGCCGGCGTGGCGCGTCTCCAGCCAGGCCTGGGTGGCGCTGCTGCCAGTCTGCAACGCGACGGCGCCGCCTTCCGGCGGGGCGAAGCGCGCCGGCTCGAAGCTGAGCTGCACGCTCTTCACTGTGGGCCGCTGGCGTACGCCTTCGAGGCCGCTGATGCGCAGCGCCTTCACGGGCTGCGGCGGGAAGCTGTAGGTCTGGCCATCGCCGACGACACGGCCGCCGTCGAACACCGTCGTCCAGCGGCGGCCATCGGACGACACCTCCAGCTTGAAGCGCGCCCAGCCATCGGCGACGACGAGGCCCAGGTCGATGCGCGCGCCATTGGCCAGCGCGGGCGCGGGCAGCTCGTAGACGCCGTCGCCCGAGGCCACAGGGTCCAGGCGCTGCGGCTCGGTCTTGTCTTTCGGGCGGGCCAGCACGAGGCGGGGGCCATTGCTCAGCGGCAGCGGCGCGCCCGCGCGGCTCAAGGTCAGCAGCAAGCCCGTGGCCGCGTCGAAGCGGGCGGAAACATCGCCGGCGGTCAGCTCGACGGCGGCGTCAGTGATGCGCACAGTGGGCGCGCCCTCCCGGCGTTGCACCGGCGGCGTTGGCCGCGCGGCCGTCGGCCAGACCCAGCTCAGCAGCGCCTCGTCGCCGCGCATCGCGGTCAGGCGCAGCGCATCCGCCTGTTGCCAGCCCTGGGGCAACGGCAGCTTCAGCGTGCCGGCCGATTGCGCTTCCACGGCTGGGCCGGGCAGCGTGCCGTGGGCCAGCACGGTGGGCTCGGTGCCGGGCGCATCGGGCGCGGCAAAGCGCAGCCATTCCCAGCGAAAGCTCAGCGTCGTCAGCGCGCTGAAGTCGTACTGGTTGCTCACGCGCAGTCGGCCGTCGAAGCGCGCATCCAGGCGCGGCGCATCCACCTGCACCGGCGACCAGATGTCGCGCACCGTGAACCAGCTCGGCTCCTTCTCGTGATGCGGCCCCACCAGCCCGTCCGGCGCATAGGCGGCGTAGAGGTCGATGCGCCCGCCCTGGTCGACGCGCTTCACGCCCTCGTCGGCCAGGTTCCACAGGAAGCCGCCGGCGCCGCGCGGCGAGGCGCGCATGGCCTGCCAGTAGTCGTCCAAGCCGGAGCCGGCGCCGCCATCGAAGAGGCCGTGCAGGAACTCTGTGGGCATGACCGGCATGGGGCCGGCCAGGCGCTTGAGCAGGTCGGGGTAGCGCGGGTAGTGCTTGGTGTCGATGCCACCGAAGGGCGCCCAGGGATGCAGCACGGGGCGGGCACGCGGGTCGTGCAGCGCGAACTCGCCGTCCAGCTCGGTGTTCCAGCCGCCCTCGTTGCCGTTGGCCCAGAACAGGATGCTGGGATGGTTGACGTCGCGCGCCACCAGTTCGCGCACCAGCTTGCGGCCGTTCTCGGTGTCGTGGGCCTTCTGCCAGCCGGTCAGCTCGTTGATGACGTACAGGCCCAGCTCGTCGGCCGCCTCCAGGAAGGCCTTGTCGGGCGCGTAGTGGGCCACGCGCATGGCGTTCATGTTCATGGACTTGATCAGCCGCGCGTCTTCATAGGCCTGGGCGCGGCTCAGCGCGCGGCCGGTCTCGGGGCGGAAGCTGTGGCGGTTGACGCCCTTGAGCAGGATGCGCCGGCCGTTCAGGAACAGGCCATCGGCGCGGACCTGCAGCGTGCGAAAGCCGAAGCGCTCGCGCACCTGGTGCACGGGCTGCTGGCCGGCGTAGAGCGTCAGGTCCAGGAAGTAGAGCGAGGGCGTCTCGGCCGTCCACAGCGACGGCTTGGCGATGCGGGTGCTCAGGCTGACGCGGCCCGCGCCACCGGCGGGCACGGCCACCTCGAAGGGCGCGCCGACCGCCTGTCCGGCCAGCGTGGCGACCTGGCCCACCACGCGTGTGACGGTCTTGCTGCCGCGCAGGCTCACGTCGGCGCGCAGCTCGCCGCTGGCCTCGGCCGCGATGGCCACCTGGGCGATGGACTCGGCCGGCGACGCCTCAAGCCACACCGGGCGGTGGATGCCGCTGAAGGCCCAGTAGTCGCCGTGGCGCTCGGCGATGTCGGTGGCGGTGTTGGCCGAGGCCTCGCTGACGTCCACCTCAAGCTCGTTGCTCTCGCCGGCCGGCTTGAGCCAGCGCGTGATGTCGTGGCTGAAGCGGTTGAAGCCGCCCTGGTGGACGGGGCCGACCTGCTGGCCATTGAGCCTGACCGTCGTGTCGGTCATCACGCCGTCAAAGACGATGCGCACATGGCGGCCCTGCCAGGCGGCCGGCACGGTGAAGCGGTGGCGGTAGACGCCGCGGTCCGCCGCGCGCGGGCCCTTGTCGTAGCCGTACTGGTAGTGGCCAAAGCCCTGCAGCTGCCAGTTGGACGGCACAGGGATGCGCGCGGCCTCGCCGGCCCGCATGCCGCCGCTGATGGTGAAGTCCCAGGGCACGGCGTCGTCCGGGCCGCTGCCCGACAGCATCTGCACCTCGGTGGACGGTGGCACCGCCGCCGCTACACCAACGCCCAGCGCCAACAGCCATGCCAGTGCAAGGCAACGCAACCCGTTCATCGACACCCCTCGTTTGCCGGGCCGCAGGATAGGGCGCATCCATCGGCCGGAGCTTGCGGCGGCGCTCATCCTGTTGACTGAATGACAGGCGGGCACGCAGCGCAGGAAGGGCCGTTCCTAAACTCCGGCGGCCTCCTGCTGACCCTCTACGCCATGACGCTCAAGCTCCGCGCTCTCGCCAGCACCCTCGCTCTCGTCATGGCCGGCCTGATCGCCACGGCCACGCTGGCGCAGACGACCGCACCCCTTCCGGTCCGTATCGACGTGGACGCCGGCCGCACGGTGGGCGAGCTCAAGCCCATCTGGCGCTTCTTCGGCGCCGACGAGCCCAACGTCGCGACGATGAAGGACGGCCGCAAGCTAATGAAGCGGCTGGGCGACCTGAAGCCGGGCAGCGTCTACTTCCGCACCCACAACCTGCTGAACACCGGCGACGGCACGCCGGCCTTCAAGTGGGGCAGCACCAATGCCTACACCGAGGACGCGCAAGGCCGGCCCATCTACGACTGGACGGTCGTCGACCGCATCCTCGACAGCTACCTCGAACGCGGCGTGCGGCCCTATCTGCAAATAGGCTTCATGCCGCAGGCCCTGTCCAGCGCCAAGCCGGGCACGCCCTACCAGCACAGCTGGCGCCCGGGCTTTGCCTACGAGTTGATCGCCGGTGGCTGGAACGCCCCGCCCAAGGACTACGCCAAGTGGGGCGAGCTGGTCTACCAATGGACCAAGCACTGCGTGGAACGCTACGGCCGCGACGAGGTGCTGACCTGGTACTTCCAGGTCTGGAATGAACCCAATGGCCCAGCCTACTGGACCGGCACGCAGGAAGAGTTCAACAAGCTGCACGACTACGCGATTGCCGCCGTGCGCCGCGGCCTGCCGCAGGCCCGCGTGGGCGGGCCCGATGTGGCCGGGTCGGGCGGCGCCTTCATGGATGCCTTCCTGAAGCACATCGTCAGCGGCACCAACCACGCGACGGGCGAGGTGGGCACGCCGACCGACTTCCTGGCCTTTCACGCCAAGGGCAGCCCGCGCTTTGTCGATGGGCGGGTGCGCATGGGCATGGCAGCGCAACTGAACGGGGTCGCCAACGGCTTCAAGAAGATCGCCGCGGTGCCCGAGCTGAAGGCCAAGCCCATCGTCATCGGCGAGAACGACCCCGAAGGCTGCGCCGCCTGCCCCGGCCCGCAGAACGCCTATCGCAACGGCACGATGTACTCCAGCTACACGGCGGCCAGCTACAAGCGCATCTGGCAGCTGGCCGAGCGCCACCAGGTGAACCTGGACGGCGCGCTGACCTGGGCCTTCACGTTTGAAGACCAGCCCTGGTTCGCCGGCTACCGCCAGCTCGCCACCAACGGCGTGGACCTGCCAGTGCTGCAGGTCTTCCGCATGTACGCGGCATTAGGGCCGACGCAGGTGCAGGCCAGCAGCGATGCCGAAGTGCCGCTGGACGATCTGCTCGCCAACGGCGTGCGCGGCCGCCCGGACGTCGGCGTGCTGGCCACGCGCACGCCCGATGGCAAGGTCGCCGTGATGTCCTGGCACTATCACGACGACGATGCCGACGGCCCGGACGCGGCGGTCACCTTGCAGCTGTCGGGCCTGGGCACGCAAGCCACCCGCTCGGTGACGCAGCAGCGCGTCGACAAGACGCATGCGAACGCCTTCACCGCCTGGCAGGCGATGGGCTCGCCTCAGGCGCCCGACGCCAAGCAATACGCGCAGCTGGAGGCCGCCTCGGTGATGGCGCCAGCCAAACTGCCGGCGCTGGCGGTGGCCAATGGCAGCGCCGCGCTGAGCTTCACGTTGCCGCGCCAGGGCGTGACGTTGATCGTCATCGAGTAGGCGCTGACAACCGCTGGCGCAGGACCGCCGCACGGGCTTCCAGCGTCAACAACTCGCGCCCGTACTCCTCGTCCTTGATCGCTGCGATGCGCGCGTGGATGTCGCGCAGTTCGTTCAACGGCGCCGACGCCAGCTGGGCATCGGCCGGCAGCCGCTCGGCCCATTCGAGCAGCAGCTTGGTGATGACACCGAGCTGGTCGCCGTAGCTCGCCACGTCGAAGGCCTTGGCCTCGATGCGGCGATTGCCGGACCCGGGCTTGATGCCGGCAAAGAACAGGTCGAGGCTGGGCTCGATGTCCTGCGCCACGTCGCCGCTGAAAGGCAGGCGCAGCTGCGGTGCCCAGAACCAGAAGATTGGAAACATCGTTCGACTCCCTGCACGCCGGAACAGCGGGCGTGTGGGGGGCATGGTGAACGAGGCTTGTGTCGGCGACAAGTTAGCCTTGGGGATGGACTCGCTGATCTCCGCCGCCGCAAGAGCCCTCGCCGCCGGCGACGCGCTGCAGGCGCTCAAGCGCGTGGCGCTGCGTGACGACCCGCCGGCGCTGGCGCTGCGTGGCATTGCGATGGCGCAGCTGGGCGAGCTGGCGCGGGCGCGTGAGCTGCTGCGCCACGCGGCACGCGGCTTCGGCAGGCAGGAGGCCGCGGCACGGGCGCGCTGCGTGGTGGCCGAGGCCGAGGTGGCGCTGGCCATGCGCGATTTCAGTGAGCCGCCCCGCGCGCTGGCCGCCGCGATGGCCACGCTGGACGCGCGTGGCGACCGGGCCAATGCCTTGCAGGCACGGCTGATCGCGGCGCGGCGTTGCCTGTTGCTCGGGCGGCTGGACGAGGCGGCGGCGCTGCTGGCCGTTGTCGACACGCAAGGCCTGCCTGCGCTGCCGGCCGCCGTAGCCGCGCTGGCCCAGGCCGAACTGGCGCTGCGCTCGCTGCGTGTGGCCGGCGCACAGGCTGCACTGGACCGCGCCGAGGCGGCGGCCCGGGCGGCCGGCATCCCGGCGCTCTTGGCCGAGGCCGCGCAGGCCCGTGCGGTGCTGGATCAACCCGCCGCGCGGCGCGTCAGCGGCGGCGACGCCCAGTCGCTGCGCCTGCATGAGGTGGCCGCGCTGCTGGACTCGGGCGCGCTGGTGGTCGACGCCTGTCGCCACGCGCTGCGCGCCGGCGACACGCGCCTACCGCTGGCCAGCCGCCCCGTCCTGTTCACGCTGCTGCGCACGCTGGCCGAGGCCTGGCCCGGCGACGCTGGCCGCGACAAGCTGATCGCCCGCGCCTTCCGGCTGCGCGAGGCCGACGAGACGCACCGCGCACGGCTGCGCGTCGAAATCGGCCGGCTGCGTGTGCTGGTGGCGGGCCTTGCCGACATCGAGGCCACGCCACGCGGTTTCGCGCTGCGCCCGCTGGAGCAACGCGCCGTGGCCGTGCTGGCGCCGCCCGTCGACGGCGACCAGGGCGAGCTGGTGGCGCTGCTGGCCGACGGCGCGGCCTGGTCCACCTCGGCGCTGGCCTTGGCCCTGGGTGCCAGCCAGCGCACGGTGCAGCGGGCGCTGGCCGAGCTGGAGGCGGCCGGCCGCGTGCGCGCCATCGGCCAGACGCGCTCGCGCCGCTGGCTGGCGCCGCCTTTGATGGGTTCCGCCGGTTTCACGACGATCTTGTTACTCCCCGCTGCGCTGCCGCTTGCGTAGATTCCGGCCATGCGCTGAACACGGCGCGCCAACCCGGAGCCCGCGATGACCACCAAGACCCACCCCGCCGAGATCGTCCGCGAGTACGGCCCCTTTGCCGACGTGAAGAACATCGGCGGCGTGACGCACGACGGCGAATCCGTCTGGATGGCCACCGGCGCGGCCCTGGTCGCCTTCGACCCCGCCAGTGGCGAGCCACGCCGGCGCATCCCGCGCGCCGCCGACGCCGGCACCGCCTTCGACGGCCGCTACCTGTACCAGATCGCCGAGAAGCGCATCGACAAGATCGACCCGACCAGCGGCGCCGTCGTCGCCTCCATCCCCGCGCCAGGCGAGGGCGGCGACTCGGGCCTGGCCTGGGCCGAGGGCAGCCTGTGGGTCGGCCAGCACCGCAGCCGCCAGATCCACCAGATCGACCCCGAGACCGGCGCCATCCGCCGCACCATCGCCTCCGACCGCTTCGTGACCGGCGTGACCTGGGTCGACGGCGAGCTGTGGCACGGCACCTGGGAAGACGACGCCAGCGACATCCGCCGCATCGACCCCGCCAGCGGCGCGGTGCTGGAGCAGTTGCAGATGCCGGCCGGCGCCAATGTCAGTGGCCTCGAATCCGACGGCGCCGACCTGTTCTACGCCGGCGGCGGCGGCACCGGAAAAGTAAGAGCCGTGCGCCGCCCCAAGCGCGCCGCCGCCTGATTTCCCCCTGACGCGACGACCACCCGGCCCCGGGTGGAGCCGCCGCATGACTTTCCTCAACCAAGGAGCAACCGATGACCCCCCACCCCGTTGTGACACGAGACCGCTGGATCGCCGACCGCAAGCACCTGCTCGCCCAGGAGAAGGACCTCACCCAGCGCCGCGACCGCCTCGCCGCCGAACGCCGCGCGCTGCCGTGGGTCAAGCTGGACACCGACTACGTGTTCGACACGGTCGACGGCCCGCGCCGCTTGGGTGAGCTCTTCCAGGGACGCCGCCAGCTGCTGGTGCAGCACTTCATGTTCGGCCCCGGCTGGGAGCAGGGCTGCAAGCACTGTTCCTTCATGGCCGACCACCTCGACGGCGCGGCTGCGCACCTGGCCCACCGCGACATCACGCTGCTGGCCGTGTCCCGCGCACCGCTGGTCGATCTGCTGGCCTTCAAGGCGCGCATGGGCTGGCAGTTCCCGTGGGCGTCGTCCAACGGCAACGACTTCAACCGCGACTTCAACGTCAGCTTCGCGCCCGAGGACCGCGTTGATGGCGAGGTCTATTACAACTTCCACATGACGGCCTTTCCGCAGACGGAAGCGCCGGGCATCAGCGTCTTCTACAGGGACGACGCGGGCGAGGTCTTCCACACGTACTCGACATTCGGGCGCGGCGTGGAAGTGATGATGGGCACCTACAACCTCGTCGACCTGACGCCCAAGGGCCGCGACGAAGCGGGGCTGGCGTACACGATGGCGTGGGTGCGGCACCACGACCGGTACGAGGACGTGCCCACTGCGGCCGCCTGCTGCGGCAGCGCGAAGGCCTGAGGCCATGATCGCCAGCCTCTGGCCCTGGCTCGCCGTGGCTGGCGCCGGCGCGCTGCATGGGCTCAACCCCTGCACCGGCTGGGCGCTGGCGGCGGCCTGCGGTGTGCGGGCCCACGACAGCCGGCATGCGTTGCGGGCGCTGGCGCCGCTGGCCCTTGGGCACGCGGCATCCGTCGGGGCCGTGGCGGCGCTGGTGGTGCTCGGCTTGGCCATGGACCAGCTGCCCTGGCTCGCCGGCGCGGGCCTGCTGGGCGCGGCGCTTCTGTTGCTGCGGCACCGCGCGCCACGGCGACAGACCGGGCTCGCGCTGTGGTCGTTCGGCATGGCCACGGCCCACGGCAGCGGGCTGATGCTGGTGCCCGCACTCATTCCGTTATGCCTGAGCGCGTCGCCGGCCCGGGACATCACGGCGTCGGGCTCGCTGCTGCTGGCGGTGGCGGCCGTCTGCGTTCACATGGTGGCGATGCTGGCCACGACCGCCGTCATGACTTGCGCGTCCGTCCGCGGGCTGGCGGCGATGCGAGGTCGGCCGATCAAGTGACGGCACGACTCCACAATGTCTGACCCCTGAACCGGTACGACCGATGACAACACCGCCCTCGCACCGCCTGACCGACCACATCGTCCAGACCGAGGCGCAGTTGCGAGCCCTCATCGGCGAGCCCGCCGTGCTGGCGCGCGCCAAGATCACGGACCGGTTGAACGCCGCGACGCGCGTGTTCATCGAGCGGTCGCCATTTATCTGCCTGGCTACGAGCGATGCCGCCGGGCGCTGCGACCTCAGCCCACGCGGCGACCCGGCCGGCTTCGTGCGCATCCTGGACGATCGCACGCTGCTGATGCCGGAGCGCCCGGGCAACCGGCTGGCGGACTCGATGCGCAACGTGCTGGTCAACCCGCACGTCGGCTTGCTCTTCATCATCCCGGGCGCGACGGACACCTTTCGGGTGAACGGCCGCGCCACGCTCACGACGGATGCCGACCTGCTCACTCCCTGCGCGCTGGAGGGCAGGACGCCGGTGCTGGGTTTCCTCGTCGACATCGAAGAGGCCTACACCCAATGTTCGAAAGCCTTTTTGCGCTCGCAGCTCTGGGACCCGGCGCGCTTCGTGCCCGCGTCGGCGCTGCCCACGGGCGGCGAGGTGCACCGCGCCATCCAGGGGGAGGCGTTCGATGCCGAGCGCTATGACGCCGAACGCGCGCAGCGTTATCAACGCCGCGAAGGTTTCTATTGAGCGTCGCTCGGCCGCTCAATGCCCGCCCGCCAGCAACGCCGCATTCCCCCCGGCCGCCGCCGTGTTGACCGTCAGCGTCTGTTCCGCCGCGAAGCGGTAGAGCCGGCGCACGTGGCCGGCCGCAGTGACCAGCGGCAGGATGGCGCCGGCTCGTGCAGCAAGTGCCTGTGCCAGCGCATGGGCCGCGGCGGCGTCCGAGGACGCGAGTGCCACGCCGGCGAGTTGCGGTGCGGCCAACAGGCCGGGCAACGCCGAGTCCGGCAGCAACGTCAGCGCGTTGGCGGGCAGGCCGGCGCGCAGCAGCGCCTGGCGGGCGCGTTCGTCGTCGCAGAGCCAGATCGCGCTGTTGCCGGCCAGCAGCGCGCTGACGACGGCCGCCAGGCCCGCATCGCCACGGCCCAGCACGGCGAAGACGCCGCGGGCGTGGTGGCGCAGCGTGTTGCTCTCGCCCGTGGGGCCGGGCAGCACGACATCGGCGAACTGCGTTTGCGCCGCCGTGAAGAGGCTGCGCAGCGCGAAGGCGGTGGGCGCTTCGAGCGTGTCGGCGGCGCGGCGCAGCGTGGCGATGCGCTCGGCCAGCGGCGTGTCGCGCCAGTGGGCGTCGGCGGCCACGGCGAGGGCATCGCCCGTGCCTTGCAGCACCAGCGGCGGCGCGGGCGCGTCGACCTGGGGTTCGGCGCAGAAGCGGTGCAGGTAGTCGGGGCCGCCGGCCTTGGGTCCCGTGCCGGACAGGCCCTCGCCGCCGAACGGCTGCACGCCCACCACCGCGCCGATGATGTTGCGGTTGACGTAGACGTTGCCAATGCGCGCCGCGTCAGCCAGGCGCTGGGCACGGCTGTCGATGCGGGTCTGGATGCCGAGCGTGAGGCCGTAGCCCAGCGCGTTGATCTCGTCGATGACCTCGTCCACCGAGCCGTCGAAGCGCACGACGTGCAGCACCGGGCCGAAGATCTCTTCGCCGAGGTGGGCGATGCGTTCCAGCTCGAACGCGACGGGGCGGATCTGGCGCGGCATGGGCTCCGTGACCGGCGCCTCGGCGATGAGCTTGGCCTCGCGCTTGAGGCGCTCGACGTGACGGCTGATGCCGGTGTGCGCTTCGTCATCGATGACGGGGCCGACGTCGGTGGCGAGGTTGGCGGGCTGGCCGACATGCAGCTGTTGCAGCGCGCCCTTGAGCATCTCGATGACGCCGTCGGCGATGCTGGACTGCACACACAGCAGGCGCAGCGCCGAGCAGCGCTGGCCGGCGGAGCGGAAGGCGCTCTGCACGACGGCGTCGATGACTTGCTCCGGCAGAGCAGTCGAGTCGACGACCATCGCGTTGAGGCCGCCCGTTTCGGCGATCAGCGGGATCGGTGAGTTCGGCTTGGCCGCCAGCGCCTTGTTGATGATCTGCGCCACCGCCGTGGAGCCGGTGAAGCAGACGCCCGCCGTGTGCGCATGGGCCACGAGGCCGGCGCCGACGGTGTCGCCCGGGCCGTGCAGCAGCACCAGCGCATCGGCCGGCACGCCGGCCTGATGCAGCAGCTCGACGAACTTCAATGCCACGTAGGGCGTCTGCTCCGCCGGCTTGGCGGCGACGGCATTGCCGGCCACCAGCGCAGCAACGACCTGGCCCGCAAAGATGGCCAGCGGGAAGTTCCACGGGCTGATGCAGACGAAGACACCGCGGCCTTGCATGAGCGCCGGCTCCGCTTCCGCCTGGTCAGCGTAGTAACGCAGGAAGTCCACGGCTTCGCGCACTTCGGCGACGCAGTCGGCCTGCGTCTTGAAGGCCTCCTTGACGAGCAGGGCGCAGAACTCGGCGAGGCGGGCGTCCAGGTCGTTGGCGGCGCGGCGAAGGATGCCGGCGCGGGCGGAGACCGAGCGTGCGTTCCAGGCGGCGAAGCCGGCGTGCAGGCGCTGCATGGCGGCGTCGACTTCAGCCGCCGTGGCCTCAGGCACGGCGCGCACAGCGGCGTTGGCCAGCGCGTCCTTCAGCGGCCGGCGCTGAGCCGGTGCGGTCAGGTCGGCACCGGTGGAGTTGGCGCGCCCCTGGCCTTGCCCGTCGAGGTAGAGCGCCGGCGGCAGCGGCAGCGCGCTGGTGTCCCGCACGTCGAGCAGCGGCGAGCCGAGCAGCTCGGGCACCTGCACGCTGGGGTCGGCCAGCTGGTGCACGAAAGAGGAATTGGCCCCGTTTTCGAGCAGGCGACGCACGAGGTAGGCGAGCAGGTCGCAGTGTTCGCCGACCGGGGCATAGACGCGGCAAGGGATCGACCCGTCCTTCAGCACCTCACGATAGACGCCTTCACCCATGCCGTGCAGGCGCTGCATCTCGAAGGCGGCGCCGGTGGCACGGGCCATCTGCACGATGGCGGCGATGGTGCCGGCGTTGTGCGTGGCGAACTGCGGGTAGATGACGTCGGCATGCTGGATCAGCGCGCGGGCGCAGGCCAGGTAGCTCACGTCGGTGTGCTGCTTGTGCGTGAACACGGGGTAGTGCGTCAGTCCCAGCTCCTGGGCGCGCTTGATCTCGCCGTCCCAGTAGGCGCCCTTCACCAGCCGCACCATGAAGCGCAGGCCGTGCTTGCGGGCGATGGCCGCGACCTCGTCGACGACGGCGAGCGCCCGGCTCTGGTAGGCCTGCACGGCCAGGCCGAAGCCTCGCCACTGCGGGTAGAGCATGGCGATGCGCGCGGCCAGCGTGTCCAGCACGTCCAGCGACAGCTCCAGGCGGTCGACCTCCTCGGCGTCGATGGTCAGGTTG
Source organism: Roseateles sp. AC306 (assembly GCF_979253795.1). Taxonomy (NCBI): domain Bacteria; kingdom Pseudomonadati; phylum Pseudomonadota; class Betaproteobacteria; order Burkholderiales; family Sphaerotilaceae; genus Roseateles; species Roseateles sp. AC306. Next base: position 127,536 of record NZ_CEEDEB010000010.1, on the reverse strand, counting down.
ATGTTGGCGCTGGCGGCCAGCTCGATCAGCTCCCACACGCGCGGCAGCAGCTCGGCGAACACGCGGTCGCGTTGCAGCACCTCGTAGCGGCTGAACAGGGCGCTGAGCTTGATGGAGATGCCGTCCGAAGCTTCGGGGCCGTCCGCCCGTTGACCCGCTGCAATGGCCTTGATGGCGCCGATGTAGGCCGCCTGATAGCGGCGGGCGTCGTTTTCGGTACGGGCACCTTCGCCGAGCATGTCGTAGCTGAAGCGCAGGTTCTTCTGTGCCTTGCGGGCATCGTCGGCCTCGTCCATCGCCTCGCGGATGTTGCGGCCCAACACGAACTGCCGGCCCAGCAGCTGGATGGCGCGCACGGTGGCGGCCACGACGGTCTGCGCGCCGAGGCGCTTGAACAGCCCGCCGTCGTCCTCGGCGCCCGGCAAAAAGCGCTTGGACATGGAGATGGCCGACGCCGACAGCGCCGCCAGCATCTTGTGCGGGCTGCCTTCTGACGCGCCATCGAAGTCCGCGCGGCCGAGCTGGTCGGCAGTCAATGCGATGGCGGTGGGTGCATCGGGCACGCGCAGCAGCGCCTCGGCCAGGCGCATCAGTGCCAGGCCCTCGGCGCTGGTGATGGGGTACTCGCGCAGCAGCGATTCCATCGCCCAGAACGGCGCGGGATTGCGCCGCACCTGCTCCACCCAGGGCGCCGCCATGGCGATGACGCCAGGCCAGTCCAGCGCCGAGCCCACACGTTCGGCCAGTGCCTGCACCACGGCGGCCTCCGCCCGGTAGGGGTCCGGCAGGCGCGGCTGTTCGGGCGGGGCGGTGAAGGTGGGCATGGCTAACTCCTGGTGAGATCAGCAATGTATTCAGAGCAGTCTTGAATTAAATTCCAAGGATTGCCAGAGCGGCCGACGAAAATCCAGATGAGCGACGAACCCAGGTTGGACAAGACCGACTCCCGCATCTTGCGCGCCTTGCAGGCCGACGGGCGCATTTCCAACCTCAAGCTGGCCGAGGAAGTGCACCTGTCGCCCACCGCCGTGCTGGAGCGCGTGAAGCGACTCACGCGCGACGGCTACATCCTGGGCTACGAAGCGCGGCTGAACCCGGCCAAGCTGGGCGCGGCCATGCTCGTGTTCATCGAGATCCACCTGGACCGCACGGTGCAGGACGTGATGGACACCTTCAAGGCCGCCGTCCAGGCCCGCCCCGAGATCCTGGAATGCCACCTGGTGGCCGGCGGTTTCGACTACCTGCTGAAGACCCGCGTGCGCGACATGCCGGCCTACCGCGAGTTCATCGGCAGCGTGATCTGGACGTTGCCGGGCGTGCGCGAGACGCGGACGTATGCGGTCATGGAAGAAGTGAAGGCGACGAATGCACTGGCGTTCTGAGGGCCACCTTGCCTGCTCGCGTTCTAGGCGCCCACCGGGCCCGTCGCTACCATCGCCTCCCGGGAGGACTGGCCGATGAACCAGCTACCGATCGAGGCGGCGCGGGAGCTGCGCCTGCGACTGAGAGACGCTCATTTCACGACCTTCAACACGCTGAACACCATCTTCACGGGCGGGCTGGTCGCCTTCCTGCTGCGCCGGGTGCTGGAGATGCCGGAAGCTCAGCGGCCATGGCTGCTCGTGATCGCGAGCCTGCTGACGTTGATTGCGTGCTGGAGCGGGCTGTTCCGCATGCTGGCGCTCGTGCGCTTTCCTTCGCGCATGTCGGACGCCCTGCTGTCCTTCGGCGCCGGGGCCGCCGTCTACGTGATGGTCTACCTGCTGGACGCCGGGCCGCAGGTCTGGTTGCGCTCGTCCGCGGTCGTCGCGTTCTTTGGTGGCGTGGGCACCTTGAACATGCTGCGCGGCGCGCGCAACGACCCCTTCAACGATGACGTGCTGCCACTGATCGAACGCGACCTCCGCCTCGCCGCCTGGGCGCGGCTGGGGTTGGCGCCACTGACGCTGCTGCTGGCCTACAGCGGGCTGCCGGACCTGGTGCTGAGCGCCACGGCGGTTGCGGGCGCCGTGCTGGCACTGGTCGTGGACGATGTCGTGTGGGGGCGTTCCGTGGCCCTCACGTCGCGGGCCGACGTGCTGGCTAGCGAGCGCGAGGCCTTGCGGCAGGCCATCCTGGCGGGGGAGCGGCGCTAGGGGTCAGGCCCGGCGGCCGGCAAGCGCCTCCGCCACGGCCTCACGCAGCGCCGGCAGCACCTCCGCCTCGAACCAGGGCCGCTTGCGCAGCCAGCGCTGGTTGCGCGGGCTGGGGTGGGGCAGCGGCAGCAGGCCCTTGGCAAGGCCATCGCGCCAGCCGGCCACCAGCGCATCGACCGACGCCTTGCTCTGCAGATGCCAGCCCAGCGCGTGCTGACCGATGGCCAGGGTCAGCGTCACGTTGGGCAGCGCGTCCAGCAGGCGTCGCCGCCACAGCGGCGCGCATTCCGGCCGCGGCGGCAGGTCGCCACCGGCGCCTGTGCCCGGGAAGCACATGCCCATGGGCAGGATGGCAAAGCAGCGCGGGTCGTAGAAAGTCTCGCGGGACACGCCCAGCCAGTGGCGCAGGCGGTCGCCGCTGATGTCATCGAACGGCCGGCCCTTGGCGTGGGTGATGCGGCCCGGCGCCTGGCTGGCGATCAGGATGGGCGCGCGCCGGTCCAGCTGGAAGATGGGTCGCGCGCCCAGTGGCAGGGCCGGCTCGCAATGCGTGCAGGCGCGCAGCTCGGGGAGCAGCCGCTGCAGCGCCGTGGCCATGCCTGTCAGCCCAGGTGCTGCCCGAAGAAGCGCATCGCCCGGTCCCAGGCCTGCTGCGCCCAGGCCGCGTCGTACTGCGTCTTGGCGATGCGGCCCGGCCCCTGCGCCTCCTCGTTGGCAAAGGCGTGGTGGGCCAGGTAGCGGTGGCCTTCGTAGCGCACGCCGACTTCGGCGAACTTGGCTTCCAGCGCGTCCACGCCGCTGATCGCGAAGAACTCGTCCTGTGTGGCCCAGTGGGCCTGCAGCGGGATGTTGATCTTGCTGGCGTCCACATATTCCAGCGGCGGCATGCCGTACCAGACGACGGCTGCGTCGGCCTCCGGCACCAGCGTCGACGCCAGCACGGCGAGCGCGCCGCCCATGCAGTAGCCGGTGATGCCCACCTTGCCGCTGCCGAGCTGCAGGCCCTTCAGGTAGCTCACCGCACCACGCAGGTCCTGGGAGGCGGCATCGCCGAAGTCCAGGCCCGTCATCAGGTGGTGGGCCTCCTCGGCCTCGACGGTGCTCTTGCCCCGGTACAGGTCCGGCACCAGGGCCGTGAAGCCGGCCAGCGCGAAGCGGTCGGCCACGCCGCGGATCTGGTCGTTCAGGCCCCACCATTCCTGGATGACGACGACGGCACCGAGCGGCTGGGCCGCCTCGGCCAGGTAGCCGGACACGGACGCGCCATCCGGGCGCTTGAATTCGATGTTGCGGGCCATGGGCACTCCTGGAAAGACGGTGGAGGCAAAAGCCTAACCTGCGCGACACCGGGTTTTCCCCTCGGCGGCGAGAATGCGCGCTGACCATGAAGATAGAACGCATCGTTTCCACCCGCCTGCCGACGCCCCATGGCGAGTTCGCCATCCACGGCTTTCGCGAGAGCGACAGCGGGCAGGAGCACGTCGTGCTGAGCATGGGCGACCTCGCCGGCCAGCCTGGCGACGAGCCGCCGCTGGTGCGCGTGCATTCGGAATGCGTGACCGGCGAGGTCTTCGGCTCGCTGCGCTGCGACTGCCGGCCGCAGCTGGAAAGCGCCATGGCGCGCATCGCCTCGCAGGGCCGCGGCGCCATCGTCTATATGCGTGGTCACGAGGGCCGCGGCATCGGCCTGGTGCAGAAGCTGCGCGCCTATGCCGAGCAGGACGCCGGTGCCGACACCATCCAGGCCAACACCCAACTGGGCCTGCCCATCGACGCGCGCCGCTACGACGCCGCCGCCTGCATGCTGCGCGCCCTGGGCGTGCACCGCATCCGCCTGCTGACCAACAACCCGCTGAAAGTGGCGGCGCTGGGCGAGTTCGGCATCGAGGTGGTGGAGCGCGAGTCGTCTCTCACGGCGCCCGGCCCGGAGAACGAACGCTATCTGCGCACCAAGCGCGACCAGATGGGTCACCTGGCCGACTGGTTCGATTGAATCTGGGTTCGACGTGGACACGCCATGTCCGGTCGCCCAACACAGACATGGCGTGTGGTTGCTGCTCAGCGCCAGCGCATCGCGCTAAGCGCTGATGACCCGGCGCATCAGCGGTTCTTGGAACCCTGCTGCTGGCCCGACTTGCCGCCCTGCTGCTGGGCTGACCCACCGCCCTGCTGGGGCGTATCCCGGCCGGAGCCGGACTGGTTTTGCTGGCCAGCGTTCTGATCGCGGTTCTGGCCGCCTTGCTGGATGTTCTGACCGCTCTGCGGCTGCTGCTTGTCGCTGGATTGGCGCTGATTGGACATTGCTTCTTCCTTACATCGAGAACGGGCGACACACCGTGCGCCGCCCTATCCAGCACCTTAGGCGGCCCGCGGCTGATCGTTGTAGGAACAGGCGCCGCACCGGCCGCGAAATCGCAAGCCGAGGCGCCGAGTTTGTGCCGTCAGGTTTTGGCCTGCTGCGAAACGCATCGGATGCAACCGGGCGTTCCAGGCTCGCTCATTTCACTGCCTCGGGCTGGCGTGCATAGCTCTTCGTCAGCGCCTCCCACGCATGGCCATCGGGCTCGCGCCAGTAGACGATGCGCCCGCCGCCGTAGGTGTTGACCTGGAAATCGTCCGGCCCGATGGGCGTGCTGCGCCAGGCGATGCCGAGTGTTTTCAGCCGCGCCAGCAGCGCGTCGAATTCGGTGTCGCTGACGCGAAACGCGTAGTGCTGCAGCGGCACCTCGGCACCCGACGCCACCTCGTCGAAGTCCACCGTCAGATCGCCCGACACATAGACGGCGCTGAACGGCCCCACCGCCGCCTGCGCGGACCAGGGCACATCGAGGATGGCAGCCAGCCGCTCGGCGGCGGCGCGGCGGTCGCGGGCGGGGATGAGCAGGTGGTCGAGCACGGCGAGCATGGCGTCTCCTAGGCCTGTGCGCACTTGGCGACGGTGTCCCAGGTGCGGGTGGTGATGTCCTTGCCGAAGGTTCTTTCCAGCAAGTGCATGAAGGCGGCGCCCTTCTCGTTGGGCACGTAGGCGCACAGCACCTCGCCGCCGATGCGCTTGAGGATGCAGGCGTCGTGCGCGGCCACCGGCAGCGCCACCTCCGCCACTGCGCCGGGGCTGCGCAGAAAGGTCACGACGCGCTTGGCTGCGGGCGGCAGGTCGAACTCGGCAAAGGGGTCGGCCTGGATCAGCTGCTGCAGATGGGCACTGGGCCGCACCAGCGTCACGAAGCTGCGGCCCAGCCCGTCCTTCATGGCCTTCTCCACGCGCTTCTGCAACACCGGGCCCGGCAAGGTACGCGCCACCGTGAAGGCCACGTTGCCGCTGCTCAGCAGCGTCTTCACGTCGGCCAGGCCGCCGGCCTCCAGGCTGCGCTTGAGGTCGGGCATGCTGCAGTTCATCGGGCTCACGCCTCGGAGCAGGGCGACGTATCGGGGCATGGTCAAGAAGTGGGGTGCAGGGGCCGCAACGATAGCGCTGTGGGCGCGTCGGCCAAAGCCAGAGCTTGCGGCGGCGCCCAGGGTCTTGCGGCAGCAAGCGGGAGCGAGCGGCCGCAGCCCTCTGCGGCGGACCCTAGCTGCGGCTGCCCCGAATTGCGGGCGGCCGCAGCTGGCGGGCCCGGGCCGTTGCGCGTGCAATGGCTGCGCGACTGAAAAGGCATCTCAGAGGAGCAACCCCATGACCACCATCCAGGCGACAAGCACCGCCTCGTTCAACCCGACGGCTGCAGCCGTCGACGCATCCAACCCCACCAACGCCAGCACGCACATGAGCGGTGGCAAGGCGGTCTTCGAGAACGACAACTACCGCATCACCGCGGGTGACGACAACAACGTCAACATCTTCAACAAGAAGACCGGCGAGACGACCAACATCTGGGGCGACCCGCACGTCAATATCGACGGCAAGCACGCCTTCGACTTCTGGGGCACCACGACCTTTGCGCTGGAAGACGGCACGAAGGTGACCATCGAGACGGTGGACGCCGGCAACAACATGACGCTGGCCAGCAAGGTCAACATCACCAACGGCGATTACGGCGTGCAGATCAGCGGTGTGGACACCACCAAGGTCGGCGACTTGAAGATCAACGAGGCCAAGGGCTACGGCGAAGTGCTGGACTGGACGCACGACGACGGCAACGTCCTGCAGGAGAACCCTGCCGGCGCCGGCTACCTGGGCGTGGACGCGAACGGCAACATCAAGAAGGTCGACCAGAACTACATCAACAAGACCGACCTGAAGCTGAACCCGGGCGTGGACGCGTCCACGCAGGCGCGTGTCGGCGAGTTCGCTCGCGACCTGATCAACATGTTCAGCAACCTGTTGTCGGTGTCGTTCAGCGGCGCCTTCCTGAGTGCGCTGGCCTCGGCCGGCAACAACGACCGCGAGCCGCAGACGCGCGACGCCCACCGCTTCTCGCTGACGGTGGTGCGCTTCGAGTTCTGACCTTCCGGCACACGCCGGCCACCGGCCGGCGGCGTCGATCAGGTAACAGGCACGGTCCCACCCGACCGGCCTTGATGGGCGGCCCAAGAGGCCGCCCATCTCATTCCTGGCGAGCCGATGTCGAACCTGATCCGGCACGGCCGCCCACCTAACTGAACTTCTGGGCGCGCACGACGGCCGATGCCATCGCCGGGCGGCATTGCGACTTCTGACTGCGGGCGACCCCAGCTGCGGCTGCCCCGAATTGCGGCCAGCCGCAGCTGGCGCGAAAGAGCCGCTGCGCTTGCAATGGGACCTGCGACCGAATGACCCTTGAAACAGGAGCGCTTCATGCCCCAAGCCCTGGAAGCCGCCGGTTGGCGGCCAAGCACGCCACCGCCACCCGCATCCGACACCGTCTACGCCCAGCGTGGCGACCGCCTTGCCGACGTCGCGCAGCGCTACGGCGTTGGCGAGAGCGCGTTGCGCGAGGCCAACCCCACGCTGGCGCAAGCCCAGTCCCTGCCTGCCGGCCAGCCGGTCGTGTTGCCTGCAGCGTCCGAGTCGACGCGCCTGGATCCGGCCGTCGCCGGCGTGGCCGCCGCAGGTGGCCGTGAAGGCCTGGTGCGGTCGCTGCAGACCAAGGCCTACGAGGCCGGCCGACTGGCGCCGCAGCAGGCATTCGACGGCAACGTGCTGCGCGCGACGAAGACGGACTACGAGGCCGGTGCACTGAACCACAACTACGGTGGCCCGGGGCGCAGCAACGCGCGCGGGCAGGGCATGATCTACACGGCGCCCGACGCCGCCGGCCTGCTGCGCGAGAACGCGGTCTACGCCAAGCCGGGCGAGCATCCGCTGAAGGAAAAGAGCGTCGTCGAGATGCGCTACACCGCGACGCCGGATGCGCAGGGCAAGGGTGGTGTGGCCGACATGGCCGAGGGCGCTCGCCTGGCAAAGCTGCCGGAGGCGGCGCTGGTGCAGCCCAAGGGCGGCGACAAACCCGGCTGGCTGCACCAGCTGACCGGCGAGCACCCTTACACGCTGCCGCAACAGGCCGGCAAGGGCGCGTCAGACAACGGCGCCAGCGGCTTGCGCGCACCCGCAGCCGTCGGCGGTGACCAGATCGACATCGTCACCCGCAACACAAAGCCCAGCCAGGTCACGCCGCTGTCCGTCACACGCCACGGGGTGGACGGAGCGGTGGTGTCCCGCAGCCCTGCGGCCGGCGTCATCGATGCGATGCCTGCCGACGCACGCACCTACCAGGACGGCCCGCTGGACAAGCGTCCGGGGGTGCGCCCGGCCGTGGTGAGGGCGACCGACGGCACGCGCTCCTTCGCGACGGCCGATGCCAAGGGCCGGCCGCTAGCGGCGGCCAACGAAGGCCTCGAAGGCCGCGGCACGACCCAGCTGGACCGGGCACGCCAGGCGCTGACCGGCGCACGTGATGGCTATCCGCGCGCGCCCTCCACGCGCTATGGCGCCGTCGGCGGCGCTGCGGCCTCGCTGGTCGACGCGGGCGTGCGTGCCGCCAGGGGCGAGCAGGTGAACGCCGGGCAGGTGGCGCAGGAAGCCGCCCAGAGCGCCGTCGTGGGCGGCGCCGCCGCCAAGGGCTTCGACGTGCTGGCGCGGCACACCAGTGTCATCAAGGCGGGTGGCGCGGTCGGCGCCATCGTGCAGGCCGGCGTGAGTGGCTACACCAATGTGCAGGCCTACCGTGCCGGCGAGATCAGCGGCTCGCGCGCCGTGGCCAACACGGTGGTGGACACCGGCACCGCTTTGGCCGCTGGCGCCGCCGGCGCCGGCGTGGGTGCCCTGGTGGGCTCGGTTGTGCCGGTGGCCGGCACCGCCGTGGGCGCCGTGGTGGGCTTTGGCGTGGGCGTCGGCGTGCACTACGCCATCGGCGCCGTCGACAAGGCCGTCGGCTTCACCAGCACGCTCAAGGACGGGCTGACCTCCGGCCTGGACAGCGTCAGCAGCGGCGCCAGCAAGGCCTGGAACGCCATCAAGCTTTGGTAAGGTCGGCGGCCATGGCCGCCCTTGATCTGCAGACCTTGCCGCCGGGCTTGCAAGCCGCGCTGGCGCGAGCCTGGCCCGGTTGCCCCGAGGCCCAGCGCCGCGCGGTGCTGGCGCCGCATCGGCTGGGGGGGGCGCCGGTGTGGCCCCGCAACCTGTGGCCCTGGCAGCCGCACAAGCATTGGTGGCGGCCAGGGACTGCGCGGGAGTGCCGGGAGGGCGAGGCGCTGTTCTTCGCCGCGCATGTGAGCGACGTGCTCGGGGCGCCTTACGCGCCGCGCCTGTTCGATCCCGCGCAGCCCTTCTTCGAGACGCCGTGGACGCGCGCCGAGGTGCTGCTGCGCAGCCCCGTGCCCGATGCCTTCAGCGACGCGGATTTCTGGGCCATCACGCAGCTGCTGTGCGGCGGTGATGTGGCTGCGGCGACGCGCACGGCGCAGGGCTGGGCCGATGGCATGCGGGCGGAGGGCGCGCTGCACGGTGCGCGTCGCGACCGCTGGGTGAGCGACGCGCTGCGGCGGCTGGAGATGTCCGCCAAGGGCGACTATCTGTGAGTCTGGCGCCGGCCGCCAACCTGGCGGATGCAAACGGGCTCGGCCCGCTTGCGCAACGCAGCTAACGAATCAACGCAGCTGCATGCCCTGCGGCGTGAAGCGCACGGTGTCGGCCGCGCTGCCCAGGATGACGCGCAGGTTCTCGCGTGCGGAATGCTTCAGGTTGGCCACCACATTGGCGGGCTGCTGCGGGATGGTCTTGATGGCCACCGCCATGAACGTGCCCAGCATGGCGCACTGCTCGTACAGGCGACGGCGGTCCACCGGCGTCAGCTGGCTCAGGCGGTCCTGGACGGCGGCGCTGGACCGCAGCTGGTTGCCGGCCGCCGTCACCGACGCATCGCTGAGCTCGGTGCCCGTCATCACCATGTAGTTGCCAGCCACGACGGCGGCCATCGCGCCGGCCAGGTCCTCCTGCGGCCAGCCGAGCTGACGCTCGATCTGCTGGTAGACCGGCATCAGCTGCGTGTACACCTTCTCGAGCTGCGTCCGCTGCGCGGCCGGGGCGGCCTGCGCCAGCTCGGTCGCGCTGCGCGCCACTTGCGGCGTGCCCAGCGGCGCCGGCGGCCTGGCGCTCTGCGGCGCGTCGGGCCGCGTCGCGTCGATCATCGCCTCCTGGTTCAGGAAGGTATTGCTGATGAAGTTGGACGTCGGCGCCGCATAGGTCTGGGCGAACTGGATGATGGGGTAGTCCGCCCGTGCCACCGGCGTCGCCAGGGCGGCCATCGCGGCCAGCGGAACCGTCAAGCGGGTCAGGAGATTTTTCATCACGGAATCAGGTCAATCGTGGGTGACAGGGGCATCGCCGGGCCTTGCATGTTGGTGCGCCGCGGGGGTGCCAACAATCCCTTGTTCATACGCGCAAGGCCAGCGACCAGGCGTTACGGCACCCACTTGAATCTGGCGCATGAACTCACCCACTGCGCTTCGCCCGCCGTCGGTGCCTGCACCCTGACCGCCAGATCGGTGCGCAGCGTGCTGCGGCTGATCCGTTGCGTGGCGGCCTGGGCCGGCACGACATAGAGCGGGCTGATGTCGCAGCCTGTCGTACCGACGATCTTGGAGCCGCTGAATTCGCCGGGCCAGACCGGGGCGCTGGTGGAAGCACTGACAAACAGACCGAACGCCAGCCAGTTGCCGTCAGGCGACCAAGTCGGGCTGCCGAAGTTGTGTGGGATGGGGTCGGCGGCGTCTTCGACCTCGGTGATCTTCTTCAGCTCGCTGCCATCCAGCCTGGCGATGTACACGTGGGTGTCCACCGTCGCCGTGTTGCCGGCGCGCGGCTGCAACCAGGTGAAGGCGATGCGGCTGCCATCGGGGCTGACGGCGAGTTCGGACTGACCCACCAGGTCGTCGCTGCCGGTCGAGTCGTTCGCGGGCACGTTCAATGTCGCCAGCAGTTCGGCGTTGGACGCGCTGGGCGACGACGCATAGAGCTTGCGCCCGACGAGATAGATGTAGCGGCCGTCCGGCAGCCAGGCCTGGGGGTCGCCGACCACGCTGGCGCCATCCAGCAGCGAGCCGCGCTTGACGACCGTCAGGGTCGCCGCATCCAGCACGGTCAACCGGCGCTCGAAGCTGGGGAAGCCGTCTTCGATCTGCGCGAGGAAGTACTTGCGGTCCGGGCTCAGACGCAGGTCATAGGCGCCCAGGCCGCTGGACAGCGCGGCTTCCGAGCCCACCGGCTGCAGCGTCGAGCCGTCGAACTTCTGTAGCGGATAGCTGGTGTTGGTGTCACGGTTCCAGCGCAGCAGCACGCTGCCGTCGGCGCTCACCGACCAGTTGTCGCTGTCGACCGTGGCGCCGCTGGTGTGCGGCAGGTCCTTGCGCTGGCCGGTCTTCAGGTCGAGCAGCACGGCCTGCGCACCGCGCGGTGAGTTCATCAGCAACCGACCGGGCAGCGTGGTTTGCTGATAGGTGCTGAAGGTGGCGCCAGGGGGCGGCGTAACGGGCGTGGGCGTGGGCACGGGCGCGGGTGTGCCTGTTGGCGGCGCCACGGCTGCGTCGCCACCACCACCTCCTCCCCCGCACGCGCCAAGAAGCACAACCAATGCGAGGGAAAGATGCCTGAGTACCACCATGACCGGTTCCTACTTTGAAAAGACAAAAGCCCAGGGCGCGGCAAGGCACCCTGGGCACGAGAGAAGCAGTCGATTACTGCTTGCGGGCGACGCTGGACATCGCTTCGCCGATGGCCTTGATGGCCGTCGACATCGTGGTTTGCATCAGCTGGAATTCCTGCGACGTGGCTTGGAATTCGGCATTCAAGGATTGCATTTCCTTGGCAGCCTTCTGCTGTGCGTCGCTGCCGCCGCCGGTCTTGGTTTCGGTCATGCGCTTGGACAGGTCCACCAGCTTGGCGGCACGGTCGCCCATCGCGGCGCCCATCGCCTTGGCGATGGCGATCAACCAGCTTTCGGCACCGGCCTTGCTGTCACCGCCCTTGCCTTCGGCCTTCATCTGCTTGCTGACTTCGGCCACGATCTGCTTGGCCGAATCCTGGATGAACTGTTGCATCCAGTCGCCAGCGACTTCCTTCGCGTGGCCGGCGGCTTCCGGCGTGACGCCCTGCTGGCTGTTGCTCAGCAGTTGCTGCACGGCTTCGTCGATCTTGGCCTTGACTTCGCTGGCCAGGAACTTGGGCATGCCATGTTCCTTCTGCAGCGTGTCGACGGCCTGCTTGGTGGCGTCGCCGACGGCTTGTTGCAGCATGCCGCCGATGGCCTGGCCGATCATGGCGCCGATGGGGCCGCCGAAGATGCCACCGACGATGCCGCCGACGGCACCGAGGATGCCACCTGCGCCGCCGCCACCGCCAACGCCGCCCAGAACGCTGCTAACTGCTGATCCCATGGTTATCTCCAAAAAGGTTTGCTTGCGCGGCAAACATGCCGCAGTGATTGATGGAAAGTCCAGGCATTGCATTCGGTGGCGACTGAAAAAAACACCGAACCCGCTGCGTGTCTCGTCGCCAAGGTTTCATCAAACTCTGCGGCTCTGACGGGTGTCATTACACGGGGCCGCGCCCGGGCTGCCTATCTGCGGCTGCTCCTAATTCGGCGTGCCGCGCGCTAGGGTTGGCCGTAGTTGCGACGTCGAGGTGGCGCAGTGCGGCACCCATTACGGTCAGGTCCAGCCCCAGCTGCTCACGCAGGGTCGTGCGTGCCATCCACATGGCCGAGGCCTGCTGGGCCTTGCCCTGCCGGCTGGCCTGCACGGTCCATTCGCCCAGGGCAACCGTCAGCACCGCAAAGCGCTCGAAAGCGTCCTGCCGTTGCGCCAGCGGGGCGTCGTCCCACGGCAGCTCGTCGATGACCCAGGCCTTCAGCCATTGCGTCACGGCCTGCCAGCGGTGTTGGTTGAAGGGCTCCCGGTCCAGCGCCTGGCGGCATGCGCCCAGATAGGCCGCCAGCGCTGCGCCGAGGTCGTCTTCGGGGGCGTTCGCCGCGAGCTGCTTGCGGTAGTGCTGCAGGCAATTGGCAAGCAGCCCGGGCTGCGCGGCACTGCCCAGCATCTGGCCGAGCGGACCGGCCGCACCGGACGGCTCGTCGGGCCGCTGCGGCAGCCGCCAACGCGTGGCGCCGCCGTCCTCGCCGCCGTCGGACAGCGGTGCGTGCGCGAGGCGAGATTGCGCCAGCGCCTGCTCGATGCGGCGCCCCAGGGCGGCCTGCCAGGGGTTGGGGGAAGCGGTGGTCGTGTTCATGCGGGTTGGAGGGAGGGTTGCCGGTCGGCATGGCGCTGGCGGCGCAGGCGTTCCCGGTGGTTGAGAGAGCGGACGAGCGACCAGGTCGCCGCGTCCAGCGCGTGGTGGTCGGACGGCTGGCCTTCGTAGGGCGCGCGGCCCTGCGGCGTGAAGCCCAGCGCGCGCAGGCAGGCGGCGGCGCTGCGGTTTTCAGGGTGGCAGATGCCCCACACGGCGCGCAGCCGCAGCCGCTCGAACGCATGGCGAAGCAGCACCTCACCACCGGCGAGGCTCAGGCCATTGCCCCAGTGCTCGGGCAACAGGCGGCTGCCGAGCTCGGCGTCGCCGTCCCGCACGCCGAGCCGGGCAGTGCCAGGGCTTGCCTGCAACGGCATCAGGCTGAACCAGCCGGCGAACCGAGCGCCGCCGGGCTGGGGCACGTCGCAACGCCAGATGCCCAGGCCCGGATGGCGGCGGTAGAAGTCGCCAAGGCAGGACGCGAAGGTCTGCGCCCATCGCGCGTCGTGCAACGGCTGCGCATCGGGCAACAGCGCGCGCACGCGGGCATCGGCATGCAGGCGCTGGATGTCGGGTGCGTCGCCGGCAACGAACTCGCGCAGCAGCACGCGCTCATCACGGTGCGAGAAGGCGGTCATGCGTCGCCCCGCGGCGTGGTGCCCTGCGTACCGGCGGCGCCGGGCAGTGGCCAGCGCGCCAGAAGGCTGATGCCGCCGGCCGTGACGCCCAGCATCCAGCGCTCGCCCGCATGGTCCAGCAGCACGACGCGTTCGCGCGCGCCCAGTGGCAGCGCCCGCACGAAGCGCAGCGCCTCGCCGGCATCGGGCAAGCCACTGCCGCGGTCCTGCAGGCGCCGCCAGCCCTTGATGAGCACCCAGGCCAGCAGCAGGACGAAGGCCAGCGCGAGCACCGTGCTGGCGAGGTTAAGCATCAGGTCTTGCATGGTCAGGCCGCAGCGGTGCGTGCGTCGATGTCGGGGTGGCGCGTCAGGTCCTCGCCTGGCGCAGGCCGCAGGCGTGGCGGCTCGTGCGGCACTTCGTGGCGGCGGTGCGGGTCGGCGCGCGCCGACTCCCACTTCAGCTGCTCGCGCACGCTCTCGGCCCAGACGATGACCTCGGCCAGCACGTCGAAGAGGTCGGGCGGCACCACCTCGCCTTCCTCGCAGCGCGCCAGCAGCTCGCGCGCCAGCGGCACGTTGCGCACGATGGGCACGCCGGCGTCTTCGGCCGCCTCGCGCATTGCGCGGGCGACATGGTCCTCGCCCTTGGCGCTGACGGTGGGCACCGGGCAGCGGCCGGACTCGAAGTCAATGGCGATAGCCACGTGCGTGGGGTTCACCACCAGCGCGTTGGCGCCGCGCGCCGCAGCCGACTGGTTGCGCTGGCTCCATTCGGCGTGGGCCTGCTTGCGCTGCTGCTTCAGCAGCGGGTCGCCCTCGCTTTCCTTCATCTCCTGCTTGATGTCGCGCATGCTCATGCGCAGCTTCTTCGTGAAGCGGTGCCGGGTCCACAGCGTGTCCAGAAAGGCGACGCCGGCGAACACGCCGACCGTCCAGGCCAGCACCTTCACGGTGGCCTCCCAGACCATTGCGCCGAAATGCTGCACCGGCCGGTCGCCGCCGCTGGCCAGCCGCATCACGTCGGGAAGCAGTGCCACGGCCACGGCCCAGCCGATGGCCAGGAGCAGCGCGGTCTTCAGGATGCCCTTGAGAAGCTCGACCAGGTTGTCCAGCGAGAACATGCGCTTGAGCCCGTCCGCCGGGTTCAGGTGCTCCATCTTTGGCGCGACCTTCTCGAACGCCATCACCGGGCCCGCCTGCAGGTATTCCATGAACGTGCCAAGGACCGCGACGGGGATGACCAGCAGCCCGACCAGCAGCACCGCCAGCTCCACGCTCTGCCAGCCCAGCAGCGCCGCCACATGGGCAAAGCCTTCCTGGCGCCAGCCCGTGCCGATGCGCGTCAGCAGGGCGTCCGACAGCGCCGCCATGCGCTCGACGCCCAAGCCCAGGCACAGGGCGCCCATCACCAGCCAGGCGAGCAGGCCGGCCGTGCTGGTCAGCTCCTTGCCCTTGGCAACGTCGCCCTTCTTGCGGGCATCCTGAAGGCGCTTGTGGGTGGGTTCTTCGGTCTTGTCGCCGCTGTCGTCGGCCATGGTTCCCTAACACCTATTTCTAGGGGGTGCAAACGGGGTTTGTGAAAACTTGTTTACAGCTCCGTGAACAGCCCTACTTCTAGGGGTGCCATCCACCATGCCGTTAGCAGGTGGGTTCGGGAGCTGCGGGGCCGAACGATGCCCGGTCTGGAACAGGCTCGGCGCACCAAATGTTTCGACGCGTAAACGTGGGGGTAGGGCATCTACATAAAGAAGCAATTCCTACTGGTCAGTCAGTTACTTCTGCTTTCAAGAGTCAACCTGCCCTGGCGGCTTGCCCGCATAGTCCGGCCCGTTCAGAGGGGGAACGCCAAGTGCTCAGGTTTCAACGGCTTTGCCAGGTCATCGCGATGGGTGCGTTAGCAGCCTTGGGCGCGGCCGCGCAGGCCGGCACCGGCTGCCGCAACGTTTCGGCGGAGTCGCTGCTGGACGAAGCTTCATCGGCCGGCGCTGGCGGCTTCGTTCTGACGCAGCGTCTGTGTGCCACCACGCTGGTCCGCAGCCGCTCGGCCACCGCGCCGCTGCCGGGCGACGCGCCCGCAGCCGCAGCCGCAGCGGCAGAGGTCGCCATCGCGGCACCGGTGGCGCTGCCGCGCGCGGTGCCGGTCACGCCCTTGCCGCTGTCGACGAAGGACGCCGCCGGCCAGGCCCGCATACGGGCGCTGGCCCCGCTGATGGCGGACGTGGCGCAGCGTCACGACATCGACCCGCTGCTGCTGCACGCAGTCGCCCACATCGAGTCACGCCATCAGAGTCATGCCGTCTCGGCCGCCGGTGCACGCGGGCTGATGCAGGTCATGCCGGCCACCGGCCGCGGCCTGGGCGTGGCGGATGCCGAGCGCCAGCTGCTGCTGCCGCAGACCAACCTGGAGGCGTCGGCCAGGTATCTGAAGCGGCTGCAGGCCCGGTTTGGCAACGACCTGCGCCTGGTGCTGGCGGCCTACAACGCCGGCGAAGGGGCCGTGGAACGCCACGGCCGCCGCGTGCCGCCGTTCGCCGAGACGCAGGCCTATGTGCGCGACGTGCTGGCCGTCTACGCCGAGCTGCGCCGGAGCCTGGGAGGCATGGCATGAGCACGCTCAAACGCGCGGGCAGTACCGAAGGCCTGTCGGGCTATTTCGCCGCGGCCGACCTGCCGCGCGAAGGCCTGATCGCCCGCTTCAGCGACCTGTTCCTGGTCGTCGGCATCGTCGCCATCGTGGCGCTGATGGTGCTGCCGCTGCCGCTGTGGCTCATCGACATGCTGGTGGCCGTCAACATCGCATCGGGCCTCGTGCTGCTGCTGATCGCCGTCTACGTCACCGGGCCGCTGGAGTTCTCGGTGTTCCCCAGCGTGCTGCTGATGACGACGCTGTTCCGGCTCGCGCTGTCCATCGCCACGACGCGGTTGATCCTGCTGCACGCCGATGGCGGCCACATCATTGCCACGTTCGGCAAGATGGTCGCCGGCGGCAACCTCGTCGTCGGCCTGGTGGTGTTCCTCATCATCACGGTGGTGCAGTTCATCGTCATCGCCAAGGGCGCCGAGCGCGTTGCCGAGGTGGCGGCGCGTTTCTCACTGGATGCGATGCCCGGCAAGCAGCTGTCCATCGACTCCGACCTGCGCTCGGGCCTCATCGACAAGGACGAGGCCAAGCGCCGCCGCCGCACGCTGGAGATGGAGAGCAAGCTGCACGGCAGCCTCGACGGCGCGATGAAGTTCGTGAAGGGGGATGCCATCGCCGGCATCGTCATCATCCTCATCAACCTGCTGGGCGGACTGGCCATCGGCGTGCTGCAGCAGGACCTGAGCATGGGCGACGCCGTGCACCGCTACTCCATCCTGACCATCGGCGAAGGCATGGTGGCGCAGATCCCGGCGCTGCTGGGCGCCATGGCTGCGGGCCTGCTGGTCACGCGCACCAACGACGACGAGCACGACCGCCACCTGGGCGACGCCATCCGCAAGCAGCTGGGCGCCAAGCCGCGCGTGCACCTGATGGCGGCCGGCATCTGCCTGATGCTGAGCCTCGTGCCGGGCTTCCCGCCGCTGGTGTTCGGCCTGTTGGCGCTGGCCTTCGGCGCGGCCGGTGTGATGCTCAGCGGCTGGGGCCGGGACTGGCTGAACCAGCGCCTGCCGCAGCGCCAGAACGCACGCACCGAGCCCGCCGCATTGAAGACGGCCCAACCGCGCGTGCGCCCGTCGGTGCCGCTGCTGCTGGAGCTGCCGCAGCCGCTGCTGGCCGACGGCGGCGTGGCCGCCACGCGCGCCATCGAGCGCATGCTGGATGAGCTGCAGCTGGAGCAGGGCCTGCCGCTGCCGCGCCTGGCGCTGCACGGGCGCGTGGGCCGCGACGGCTGGCGGCTGCTGGCCCACGAGGTGCCGCTGGCCGACGGTGCGGTGACGACCGACGCAAACGCGCTTGCCGAGCAGGTGCGCCAGGCGCTGCGCCGCAACGCATCGCTGTTCATCGGCATCCAGGAGACCAGCGAACTGCTCACGCGGGCGCAGGCCGAGCTGGCCGATGTCGTCAAGGAAGTGCTGCGCGCCCTGCCGGTGCAGAAGGTCACCGAGGTGCTCCGGCGGCTGGTGTCCGAGGAGGTTTCCATCCGCAACCTGCGCGACATCCTCGAAGCGCTGGCCGACGCCAGCCAGCGCGAGAAGGATGTGCAGGCGCTGACGGAGATGACGCGCATCGCGCTGCGTCGCCAGACCCACCACCGCATCTGCACCGGCGGCGAGCTGCAGGCGCTGCTGCTGTCGCCGGAGCTGGAGGCGTTGCTGCGCCAGAGCCTGCATGTCAACGGCGGCGTGGCCCAGATGGCCATCGCGCCCGAGCAGGCCCAGCTGCTGACCGCCGAGCTGCGCGCCCGCATTGCCGAGCTGCAGCCGCAGGCCATCGTCTGCGCCATCGATCTGCGCTGGCACCTGCGCAAGCTCATCGAGGCCGACTGCTTCGACACCCCCGTGCTGTCCTTCCACGAACTGCTGCCGACGCTGCGGCTCACGCCGCTGTACCACCTGCCCCCGCCGGGCCACACCAGCCTCGACGCGCCTCCCCAGGCCGCCCTGCTCGCCGCATGACCTCCACTCTCCGATTTGCGGCAGCCGCCACGCTGCTGCTGGCCCAAGCCATGCCCTCGCGGGCTGCACCGCTGCCCGACGGCCTGCATCCGCTCAAGGTCGAGGCGCGTGACCAGCCGATCGAACAGTTCCTGCAAAGCCTGTTCTCCGGCAGCGACATCCCGGTCGTCGTCAGCGGCGTGCAGGGCCAGGTCAACGGCCGCTTCGAGGGCTCGCCCCCGAAGCTGCTGCGCGACGTCAGCCGCGCCTACAACCTGCTCAGCTACTACGACGGCGGCGTGATCTACATCGTGCCGGCCAGCGACACGCAGACGCGCACCTGGCTGCTCACACCCGCCGCAGCGGCGCAGGTGCAGCGGGCCGCGCAGGCGCTGCAGTTGCCCGACGCACGCAACACGCTGAAGTTCGGCGACGACGGCGCGCTGCTGGCGGTGGGGGCCAAGCGTTTCGTGCAGCAGGTGGATGAACTGGTCCGCCAGGTGCGCCCCACGACGGCCGCCGTGGCCATGAGCAGCTGGACGCCCCCGCGTGAACAGCAGCCGCTGCCGGACTACCGCATCTTCTACCTGCGCTACGCGTGGGCGCAGGACGTGCCGATGAGCTTCGGTGGCCAGCAGACCACGCTGCCCGGCGTGGCCAGCATCCTGCGCTCGCTGGCCGGCCAGCCGCAGCGGCAGCACGTGGCCCAGGCCAGCGACCCCACCCGCGCGCAGGGCAGCCAGCGCCTGCGCGGCGCCGCGCGGCGCGGGCCTGGCGGCACGACCACGCTGGGACTTGTGGACGAGGCCGCGCCCGGCGTGCGCGGCACCGAGACGCTGGTGGCTGCGCTCAGCCAGGCCGGCTATGCCGCGCCAGCGCAGCAGGAGGCCGCCGAGCCGCCGCCCAACGACTTCAGCCCGCGCATCGAGGCCGACCCCCGCCTGAACGCCGTCATCGTGCGCGACCTGCCCGAGCGGCTGGAGCGTTATGCCGCCCTCATCAAGTCGCTCGACGTCGAGCCGCAGTCGCTCGAGATCGAGGCCACCATCATCGACATCAACACCGACCGCATGCGCGAGCTCGGCATCAACTGGCGCTACAACCACGGCCTGTCCAGCCTGATGTTCGGCAACGGCACGGCCAGCGACAACCGCCTGAACGGCCAGGTGGACCCGACGCCCGCGGCCAAGGGTGGCGTCATCTCCGCCGTCATCGGCGACCGCTACCCCTTCGTGGCGCGCATCGCCGCCCTGCAGAGCGACGGCGCGGCCAAGGTCGTCAGCAGCCCGCAGGTCGTCACGCTCTCCAACGTCGAGGCGGTGTTCGACAACAGCTCGACCTACTACGTGCGCGTCGCCGGCCGCGAGGAGGTGGACCTCTTCAACGTCACGGCAGGCACGCGGCTGCGCGTCACGCCGCATGTGTTCCGGGACGACAAGGACGGCGACGGGGTGCCGCGCATCAAGCTGCTGGTGCAGATCGAGGACGGCGGCCTCACCGGCCAGAGCGTGGACCAGCTGCCCATCGTCGAGCGCTCCGGCATCAACACCCAGGCGCTGATCTCTGAGGGCGAAAGCCTGCTCATCGGCGGCATGGTGCGCGACAGCTCCACGGCCGGCGTCGACAAGGTGCCGCTGCTGGGCGACATCCCGCTGCTGGGCAACCTGTTCCGCACGCAGCGCAAGGGCGGCCAGCGCATCGAGCGCATGTTCCTCATCACGCCGCGGCTGGCCAGCAGCAAGGCAGCTGCCGACGTGATGGAGAAGGCCCGCCAGCCACTGCCCAGCCCCTCCGCCCCAAGCGCTCAGGTCGCGCCCGCCGCCGTCGTCGCCGTCCAGGAGTGACCGCCATGCCCATGCCGCACAAGCCCCTTGCCGCCGCGCTGGAACTGCGCGTGCTGGCCGGCCGCCAGGTCGGCGCGCGCGCGTGGCTGGACACCGGGGAGGCGCTGGTCCTGTGCGCCTACAACACGGCCAACCAGGGCGACACGCAGTTCGCCGACATCCTGCTGTTCAGCCATGTGGACTTCCAGGCGCGCCTGGTGCCCGCCGCACCGGGCCGCGTGGGCCTGCAGCTGGTTTCCGGCGTCGCCACGCTGGCCGACCGGCCGCTCGTGCCAGGCAGCGAGGTGCACGCCTGGGCGCCGGGCCAGCCCCTGAAGCTGGGTGACAACCTCGTCGCCTACGGCCCGGCCGACCAGGAGGAATGGCCCGAGCCCGTCATGCACGACGGCCCCGAGCTGCTGGCCGGCCCGCGTGCCGCAGCCCGCACACCCGCGGCCGTGCGCCACCACCCGGCCGCCGAGGGCGCGCTGGCCGCGCTGGGCATCTTCATGCTGGTGGGCAGCCTCTATGTGGCCACGCAAGGCCTGACGCTGCGCGAGGCCGGCCGAGCCATCGCGGCCGCCATCCCGGTGCCCGCGCCTGCCGCCGTGGCGGCGGCCGATCCTTCGGCCAGCGTCGTCGACCTGTTCCGCCTGCACGGCATCAAGGCGCAGGCCAGCTGGTCGACCGACGGCGAGCTGGTGGTGCACACGCAGGAGCGCGACACCGCACGGCTGCAGGCCGCCGCCGGCGCTGCACGGCGGGACATTGCCCGCCTGCCCGCGCTGCGGCTGG
Organism: Roseateles sp. AC306; assembly: GCF_979253795.1. NCBI lineage: Bacteria > Pseudomonadati > Pseudomonadota > Betaproteobacteria > Burkholderiales > Sphaerotilaceae > Roseateles > Roseateles sp. AC306. The sequence goes on along the minus strand of NZ_CEEDEB010000010.1, from coordinate 106,890 downwards.
ACAACCAGCCACCCGCACCGGCCGCCACCGCGCCCGTCGCGGCGCCGGACGACCCCGCCAAGCGCCTCGTCGCCGTTGTCGACAACGCCGACAGCCCCTACTTCGTCACCGCCGACGGCAGCCGCTACTTCAGCGGCGCGCTGCTGCCGAGCGGCCACCGTGTCGTGCAGATCGCCGAGCGCGCCGTCATCGTCGAGCGCGACGGCCAGCGCACGCGGCTGGTGCTCTGAACCCGCTTCCCCCCACCCTCCCACAAGGAGTTTCCATGTCCAACGCACTTCTCACCACCCTCGCCACCGCCCCCACCAACAGCACCGGCGGCGCCAAGACCGGCGGCTCCTGGTTCGAAGCCATGGCCGACGCCTGGGGCCAGGCCCTGGACAAGCAGGCCGGCGATATCGAGACCAAATCCGCCGCCGTCGGCGCGGGCGGCGACAAGCCGGCCGACATCACCGAGCTGACCGCCATGTCGCTCAAGATGAGCTTCCTGGCCAGCAGCTCGCACACCGCCGTGTCCACGGTGGGCTCCGCGCTCGAAACCATGGCTCGCAAGCAGTGATGACGCCCGGCCTCGCCATCGCAGCCCCGGTGCAGGACGTTCAGCTGGGCGCCGGCGCCTCGCTGTCCGGCCTGCAGCTGCTGGGCGGGCCGGCGCCGGACGCCGCCGGCTTCGAGCGCGCGCTGGCAGGCGCCATGCAGCGCATGGACGCGCACGCCAGCGAGGCGCCCGCGCAGGCCATGCAACGCCTGGTGCAACCGCTGGAGCACATCAACGCCGAGGCCGCGTCGCTGGGCCGCGACGCCCGCGTGGCGGCCGCCTCGGGCCAGACGCTGACACCCGGCGAACTGGTCAACCTGACCGTGCGCTGCCAGGAGTTCATGTTCCATTGCCAGCTGACCTCGAACATCGCGAACCGCACGTCCGAAGGTCTGCAGCAACTTTTCAGGCAGCAATCCTGATGAAGCGCAGCCTGCCCGCACTCGCCCTGGCGCTGTTGCTCAGCGCCTGCGGCGACCAGACCCTCTACGCCAAGCTCGACGAGCGCCAGGCCAACGACATGGTCTCGGCGTTGCGGCTGGCCGGCGTGCCGGCACAAAAGCGCGCCAAGGAAGACGGCTTCGAGGTGCAGACCGCCGAGGACGACTTCGCCCGCGCCGTGCAGATCCTGAAGGCGCAGGGCCTGCCGCGCGAGGACTTCGACAGCCTCGGCAAGGTCTTCAAGCGCGAGGGGTTCGTCTCCACGCCCGTGGAGGAGCGCGCCCGCCTCATGCACGCGCTGTCGCAGGAGCTCTCGCACACGCTGACCAGCATCGACGGCGTGCTGCAGGCGCGCGTGACGCTGGTGGTGCCCGAGCGCCATCCGCTGTCCGACAAGGTCCAGCCTTCGTCGGCCTCCGTGATGATCAAGCACCGCGCCGGCTTCAACGTCGAGGCGCTGCTGCCCAAGGTGCGCGCGCTGGTGGTCAACAGCGTCGAAGGCCTGCCCTACGAGAGCGTGTCGGTCGTCGCTTTCGCCGCCGAGCCGACGCCGGTGGCCACGCCAGCGCCCGAGCACCAGCCCACCGCCGTGCTGGCGCTGGCCATCGCGCTGGGCGCCGCCAGCCTCGGCACGGCCGGCTGGCTGGCCTGGCGCCGCCGCCGGGCTGCCGGCCTGCCCACCGCGCAGCCCGCACTGCAGGGAGCGGCTGATGACTGACCGGCACCTGCGCGCCCGCGTGGCCCGTTGCCTGCTTGCCGACGCACCCGTGGAGGCGCGCTCGCTGACCTGGGCGCAGCTCGACGCCGCGCCCGGCTGGCTGGCACTGGAGCGCGCCGAGCTGCTGGTGCTGGCCCTGCGCTGCGGCTCGGTGCTGGCTGCGCCGGCGCTGCGGTTGTGGATCTCGGGGCCGCTGCGCGAGCTGGCGCGCTCGGCGCTGGGCGCGCCGTGGTGGCGCGCGTTGCGCGACGCACCCGACTGGCCGACATTGCCCGATGGATTGCCCGCCAGCCTGGCCGGCTGGCCCGAGGTCACGACGCCGCAGAGCCTGGTTCAACAGTTCACCGAGGCCGGTGCCGCCGTGCTGCTGGCCGGCCTGCCGCATGGGGCGCTGCGCCATGCCACCAGCCGCCGGCTGGGGCCGGTGGCCGCCTGGGTGATGCCGCAAGCCACGGCGCTGGCCGTGCTGCGCGAAACCCTGGCCCTGCACGACCGGGTGGCCACATGAACCACAGCTTCCTGCTCTGGCACCGCGACCCGCAGGCCCGCGCGGGCATTGCGTCGGACCGCCGCGTGCTGCGTGCCGCCGAGGTGCCGGCGCTGCAACAGGCGCAGCAGCTGCTGGCGTCGCTCCATGAGCTGCTGGCCCAGGAGCAGGCACGCGTGGATGCCGCCTGCGAGCAGGCCCGCGCGGACGGCCTCGCACAAGGGCTGGTGCAGGCCGAGGTGCAGTCGCGCGCGCTGGTGGCCGACGAGATCGCACGCCTGGCCTGCCTGCATGAGCAGCATCGCGCGCGGCTGCAGCAGGATGTGGCGGGCCTGGCGCTGGAGGTGTTCCAGAAGCTGCTGGGCGAGCTGCCCGCCCAGGAGCGCGTGGCGCGGCTGGCGGCGCAGGCCGCGCGCGAGCTGCTGCCCGCGCGCACCTGGCGGCTGCACGTGCACCCGAGCCAGCTCGCCGGGCTGCGCGCCGCGCTGCAGGCGGTGGACCCTGCCGACCAGGCCGGCCTCGCCGCCACCGAACTGCTGGCCGACGCCGACCTGGCCGAGACCGACTGCCGGCTGACCACCGAGTTCGGCACCGCCGACGCCGGTCTGCAGACGCAGCTGCAGCGCCTGGTGCGGATGTGGAGCGAGCAGCCGTGACATCCGCCCTGCACGCCACCGACCACCTGCGCCGCAGCCTGCAGCGCGTGCGCACCGTCGCCACGCTCGGCCGCGTCGTGCAGGCCGGCGGCACGCTGATGCGCGCGACCGGCGTGCAGGCGCGCGTGGGCCAGAGCTGCCGCGTGTTCGACGCGCAGCGGCCGCACGAGCCGGGCCTGCTGGCCGAGGTCATCGGCTTCCAGGGCCACGAGGCGGTGCTGGCCCCGTTGGGTTCGCTGCAGGGCCTGCCGGTGGGCGCCGCCGTCGAGGTGCTGCACGAGGTCGCGCAGCTGCCCAGCGGGCGCGGCCTGCTGGGCCGTGTCATCGACGCCTTCGGCCAGCCGCTGGACGGCGGCCCGGCACTGGACGCGCTGCCGCGCGTGCCGCTGTACCGCGACGCACCGCCGCCGCTGCAGCGCCGCCCCGTGCACGAACCGCTGGTGTGCGGCGTGCGGGCCATCGATGCGCTGCTGACCGTCGGCGAGGGCCAGCGCGTGGGCATCTTCGCGATGGCCGGCGGGGGCAAGTCGACGCTGCTGGGCATGCTGGCGCGCAGCACACGCGCCGAGGTCAACGTCATCGGCCTCATCGGCGAGCGCGGCCGCGAGGTGCGCGAATTCCTGGAGGACAGCCTGGGCGCCGAGGGCCTGGCGCGCTCGGTCGTCGTCGTGTCCACGTCCGACCGGCCGGCGCTTGAACGCGTCCGCGCGGCCCATGCGGCCACGGCCATTGCCGAGGGCTTTCGTGCGCAGGGCGCGCGCGTCGTGCTGATGATGGATTCGGTCACGCGCTTTGCGCGCGGCCTGCGCGAGCTGGGCCTGGCGGCGCACGAGCCGGCCGTGCGCCGCGGCTACCCGCCCTCGGTGTTTGCCGAGCTGCCCCGGCTGTTCGAGCGCGCCGGCAACGATGCGCACGGCAGCATCACCGCGTTCTACACGGTGCTCGCCGAAGACGAGGAAGGCAGCGACCCGGTGGCCGAGGAAGTGCGCTCCATCCTTGACGGCCACCTGGTGCTGTCGCGCGCCCTTGCGCAGGCGCAGCACTACCCGGCCATCGACGTGCTGGCCAGCGCCAGCCGCGTGTTCACGCGCGTGACCACTCCCGAGCAGCAGCAAGACGCCGCCCACCTGCGCGCGCTGATGGCGCGACACAAGGAGGTCGAGTTCCTGCTGCGCGTGGGCGAGTACCAGGCCGGCAGCGACCCGCTGACCGACCGGGCCATCGAGCGGATGCCGCAGATCAAGGCCTTGCTGCAGCAGGGCTCGCACGAGCCCAGTGACTGGGACGGCTGCCTGCAGCACCTGCGGGAGATCGTGGCATGAGCGCCGCGCGCAGGGGACTGCCATGACCGCAACCTTGCCTGACGCCGACGCGCGCCAGTGGCTGCGGCTGCGCCAGCTGCGCGTGCAGCGCGCCCGCCAGGCGCTGGCCCGCGCCATGGCTGCGGAGCGCGAGGCGCGCGCCGTCGTCGAGGCCTGCGAGGCCCGCATCGAGCAGGGTCTTGTGCGCCTGGACGGGCTGGCACGGCACTGGGGCGGCTCAGGCAGCGCCGACATGCCGCGCTGGAACGCCCAGCTGCAGGCCCACCGCGACGTGCTGGCGGAGCGGCTGGAGCGCGACGAGTACGCATTGCTGGATGACCAGGAGAGCCTGGGACGGGCGCAGACCGAGGTGGCCCGCTGCCGCGCCGAACTGGCCCGCGCCCAGGCCCGTGAGGCCGCTGTCGACGCCACCATCCTGGACCAGCGCCGCCTGCGGCTGCAGGCCCGCGAGCAGCACGCCGAGCTCGAGGCCGAAGACGCCTTCCGCAGCTTGCAATGACGCCGCCATGATGCTGTCCATCTTCTCCGCATCCCTGGGCGCGCTGTTGCGCCAGGCCCGGCCCGGCGCCGCGCCCGACACGCCGCCGGCCGAGGCGACGCTCGCCGAGCATGACTGGCGCAGCGTCTACCAGCGGGCGCACGCGCCGGAGCCGGCTGCCGCCGAGCCGCAGCCCGGGCTCGCGCCGCTGCTGCCCGCCGTGGGCGCGCCGCCGCGCCTGCCCGAGCCCGAGACGCCGTTTGCCGCGCCGCTGGCCACGCCGACGGTGCAGCGCGTGCAGGCGCTGCTGGCGCAGGACCCGGCCGCGCCGCCGCGCGTCTGGCGGGTCGAGCTGCCGGCTGCCGGGCCCGCCTGGCAGCTGCGCGTCGAGCAGGCGCAGCCGCAGGCGCCGCTGCTGCTGGAGCTGCGCGTGCCGGCCGTGCTGCAGCCGCAGGCGCGGCGCCAGCTGGCCGACCTCGACAAGCGTTTGCGCGACAACGGCCACGATGTACTGGGCTCGCGCCTGCAGGGCCAGCCGCTGACGAGAGCCTGGCGCGTGGACGAGGTGCAGCCATGAGCGGCATCACCGGCGTGCAGGCGGTCAACCCCGCCGAGACCTGGCTGGCCTGGCTGCAGGCCGCTGCCGCCAACGAGGCAGAAGCCCCATCGGTCGTCGAGACGCCGGGAAGCTCGCACGAGCTGCCGCAGTCGGGTGTGCCGCTGGCCGGCCCCGCCAACGCAGCCCGCGAGACGGGCGCGGCGCTGCCGCCGTCGCTGCTGGCGGCGCCTGTCGATGCGCATGCGTCGGTGCTGCCGCTGGCGCCCGCGTTGTTGACGCCGCTGGCACTGCAGAACGGCCCCGAGCTGCGCTGGCGCGCGCAGGATGCCGCGGCCTGGCGTGCGCTTTTCGACGCCGTCGGCGAAGCCGAGCCTGAGGAGCCCGAGGAGCCATCGGCCGAGGCCGGCGACCTTGCCGCCGAACCGGCCGAGGACATGCCTGCCTGGGCGCACGCATTGCTGGCACGGCTGCGCGAGGCCGCCGCGGCGCCCGCCTCTGCCGCGGCGCTGCGCCCGGCGCTGCAGGCCTGGCGCGCGGGCCTGCCGGTGCTGCTGGCCAGCCCGGCCGGCCTGGCCAGCCTGCAGCCGGGCCGCGACGGCAGCTGGTGCTGGCGACGCTGGCCGGCGCGCTGGCGCAATGCCCGCCCGGCCACCGGCGAGCGCTGGTGGGCCGTGCGCCTGGGCCTGGCCACGCAGGGCCGCCCACGCACGCTGCGCGAGCTGGCTGGCGCATTGCGGCTGGCGCCAGGCCAGGTGAGCTGCGAACTGCGGCTGGACGGCACCGCCCCCGGCATCGCGCAATGGGCCGAGGTGCTGGTGCAGGCGCCGGCCAGTGCCGGCCTGCGGGCGCTGCTGAGCGCACGGCCGTCGATGACCTGGCTGCTGTGCAACCAGGCCCTATGGCCCTGGGAGGGCGCATGAACCGATTCGATACCGACCTGCTGCACGCGCTGGGCGACCTCAACGAGGCGCTGGCCGTGCTGGATGGCGAGTTCCTCGTCGCGCTGAACGCGCCCATGCAGGCGCTGCTGCCCGCAGACCCCGGCGGGCTGGCAGCCGACTGGGCGCAGGCCCTGCCGGGCCTGGCCAGTGCGCTGGCCGCGCCGCAGGGCCAGCGCAGCCGCTGCGGCCTCAGCGGCGAGTACCTGGCGCAGCGCGTGGCAGTGGATGCCCGCCACGTGCTGCTGCGCCTGGTGGACGACCGCGAGCGCCTGCATCACCTGCAACGCCAGCTCGATGACCGCGAGGGCCTGCTGTTCACGTCGCGCTCGCTGACCGTCAGCGAGATGGGCAGCGTGCTGGCCCACGAGCTGAACCAGCCGATCGGCGCGACGGCCAACCTGCTGCGCGGCCTCAAGCTGCGCGTGGCGCGCCGCCATCCCGACAGCACCGACGAACTGGCGGCGCTGGACAAGGCCGTCGCGCAGGTCAGCTACGCCAGCCAGATCATCGGCCGCGTGCGCGAGTACACGCAGTCACGCCAGCCCAAGGCCGAGCGGCTGGACCTGGTGACGCTGGTGCACCAGAGCCTGGCCTTGCTGGACTGGGACCTGCAGCGCGAGGCCGTGCGGCTTGCGCTGCGCCTGCCCGATGCGGCCGTGCCCGTGCAGGGCGATGGCGTGATGCTGCAGCAGGTGCTCATCAACCTGCTGCGCAACGCGCTGGATGCACTGCGGCTGGACCGGCCGGACGACCCGCTGATCGACATCGAGCTGCGCGTGGAGGCCGGCCGCGCCGAGCTGCGCGTGGGCGACAACGGCCCCGGCATCACACCGCAGACCGAGGCGCGCCTGTTCCTGCCCTTCAGCTCCACCAAGCCCAACGGCATGGGCCTGGGCCTGTCCATCTGCCGCTCGCTGATCGAGATGCACCAGGGGCGCCTGTGGTTCACGCGGCGGGACAGCGGCGGCTGCTGCTTTCACTTCGCGCTGCCGGTGCTGGCGGCGGCGAATCAACCCATCTTGGAGAAGACCGCATGACACCTCGGCAGATCTACGTGGTGGACGACAACCACGAATTCCGTGACTCGCTGCGCTTCTGGCTCGAAGGCTTCGGCTGCCAGGTGCGCGACTGGGGCGACCCGCGCGACGCGCTGCAATCGCTGGCCCGCGTCGCCGTGGGCACGACATGGCCGGAGTCCACCTGCCTGATGCTGGACGTGCGCATGCCCGAGCTGTCGGGGCTGGACCTGCACGACGCACTGCGCGAGCGCGGCATCCACCTGCCCGTCATCTACATGAGCGGCCATGCCGATGTGCCGCTGGCCGTGGCCGCGATGCAAAAGCGCGGCGCCGTGTCGCTGCTGGAGAAGCCGCTGGACGACGCGGCGCTCAGCGCGGCGCTGGATCGCGCGTTCGCGCCCACCGACGTGGACCTGGGCGACGACGCCGATGTGGAAGGCTCGCGCGAGGAGTTCGAGCGCCGGCTGCAGCTGCTGTCGCCGCGCGAACGCCAGGTGCTGTCGCTGGTGGTCAAGGGGCTGATGAACAAGCACATCGCCGACGAGATCAAGCTGTCGCTGAAGAGCGTGGAGCTGTACCGCTCGCGTGGCATGCGCAAGATGAAGTGCCGCGCGGTGACCGAGCTGACCCGCATGATGGTCAGCCGCCGCGCATGAGCTCCGTTCCGCAGGCCTTTGCCCGCGCGGCCAGCTGGCAGTTCAGCAGCGGGCCGGCGCGGCTCGGCATCCGCGCCAACGGCTTTGCGTCCGGCGAGCTGCCGCCCTGCGCGGCCGAGGCGGCGGTCGTCCTGGACATGGCCGGCGAGCTGCTGGATGCACTGGCCGCGGCCGGCCTCGCAGCGGGGGCGCCCTGGCAATGGCTGGAGGCCGAGGGCGACGAGCCGCCCGGCATGGCGCAGGCCCGCTGGCAGGGTGCCGAGGCCGAGGCCAGGCTCGCGCTGCCGTGGGCGGCGCTGCGCGCGCTGCCCGCGGCGCCTGATGTGCCGGGCCTGCTGTGGGAACCCGCGCCGGCAGAGTGCGTGCTGGCGCAATGGTGGCTGGGCGACGAGGACCTGGCCGCGCTGGAACCTGGCGGCCTGCTGCTGCTGGAGGCGCCCGCGGCGCCGCGCCCGCGCGCACGTGCCGAGGCCGCCGCCGACACCGAGCTGCCCTGGCAGCTGGTGGCGCGCTGGGAACAGCCACTGCCCGTGGACCTCGTGCTGGGCTGGCGCGGCCCGGCGCCAGTGGCGCCAACCGTGTGCCAGCTCATCCACACCGCGCGGCCCGAGGTGGTGCGCGCCCGTGGGCGCCTGCTGCCCTGGGGCAGCGGCGAAGCCTTGCGAATCGAATCCGTCTGATGGACCTCAGTACTTTCACACCGGCCTCGGCCCTCATCACCGTCGTCCTGCTGGCGCTGGCGCCGTTCGTGGCGGTCATGGTCACGTCGTTCACGAAGCTGGTGGTCGTGCTCAGCCTGCTGCGCAACGCGATGGGCCTGCAGCAGGTGCCACCCAACGTCGTCATGAACGGCCTGGCGCTGATCCTCAGCGTCTACGTGATGTACCCGGTGGGCCTGCAGATGCAGGAGCGGCTGGCCGAGATGCCCACCACCGCCAAGGCCTCCACCAGCCAGCTCGTCGCTGCGGCCGACACGGCCAAGGAGCCGCTGCGCGACTTCCTCATCAAGCACAGCCGGCCGCTGGAGCGCGCCTTCTTCCTGAAGACGGCTCAGCGCAGCCTGAAGCCCGAGCAGGCCAGGGAGCTGACGGAGCGCGACTTCCTCGTCATCGTGCCGGCGTTCACGGTCAGCGAGCTGACCGTGGCATTCGAGATCGGCTTCCTGATCTTCCTGCCCTTCCTCGTCATCGACCTCGTCATCTCCAACATCCTCATGGCCATGGGCATGCAGATGCTGTCGCCCACCACCGTGTCGCTGCCGTTCAAGCTGCTGCTGTTCGTGCTGATCGACGGCTGGGTCAAGCTGACGCATGGCCTCGTGCTGACCTACCAGACATGAACAGCGAAGTCATCCAGCTCACCCAGCAGGCCCTGTGGCTGGTGCTGCTGCTGTCGGCGCCGCCCATCCTGGTCGCGGCCATCGTCGGCCTGCTGATCGCCTTCATCCAGGCGGCCACGCAACTGCAGGAGCAGACGGTGCAGTACGTGGCCAAGTTCTTCGCCATCGTCGTCACCCTCTTCATCACCGCCTCGCTGCTGGGCGGCAGCCTGTACCGGCTGGGCGACAAGGTGTTCACCGAGTTCCCGGGCCTCGTCAGGATCAACCGCTGATGCTGGAGTTCTGGGTCGGCCACCCGACCGACGCCGCGCTGATGCTCGGCCTGTGCACGATGCGCGTGGCGGTGGCGCTGCTGCTGGTGCCACTGTTCACGCAGGACCTCATCCCCGCGCTGATCCGCAACGCGATGTTCCTGGCGCTGGGCCTGCTGGGCCTGCTGGTGCAGGACGTCAGGCCGATGACGCTGGGCGGCTGGCAATGGGCCCAGCTGTACGGCCGCGAGGCCATGCTGGGCGCGGGGCTGGGGTTTCTGTACGCCGGCATGATGTGGTCGTTCGAGATGGCCGGACAGCTCATCGACAACAAGGTGGGCGCCACGCAGGCGCAGGTGATGGACCCGCTGTCGGGCCACCAGACCTCGTTGACCGGCGCCTTCCTGGCGCGCCTGGCGAGCTGGGTGTTCATGGCCTCGGGCGGCTTCCTGCTGTTCGCCGCGACGCTGCTGGACAGCTTCGCGCTGTGGCCGCTGCACGGCAGCTGGTCGCTGTTGCCCGCCGGGCGCCTCGCCTTCGAGGCCGAGTTCGGCCGCATGCTGCGGCTGGCGCTGATGCTGGCCGCGCCGTCGCTGGTGTTGCTGTACCTGGTGGATGGCGTGCTGGGTCTCGTCAACCGCTACGCGCAGCAGCTCAATGTGTTCAGCCTGTCCATGTCCCTCAAGGGCGTCGTGGGCCATCTGGTGTTGTTGCTGCAGTTGGGCAGTTTGGTGGCCCTGCTGAACGAGGACCTGCTGGCCCGCCCCGGCGTCGTGCGCGACGTGCTGCAGCGGGTGTTCGGCTGAATATTGCGGCCGACCCTAGCGCGGCGCGCCGGTGTACGTCCTGAAATAGCAGCGCCCGCAATTGCCCGGCCGCCGCCACTGGCCTGAAATGGCGGCACAGCAGCGAGGCATGCCATGACCACCGTTTCCAGAACCGCGTCGGCCCCATCCACATCGAGCGACCCTTCGCCGGCCGCCGGCCGCAGCCATGAGGTCCGGCACGGCGACACGCTGCACCGGATTGCCGCCGAGCACGGCGTGTCGCTGCATGCGCTGCTGGCCGCCAACCCGCAGGTGCGCAATCCCGATGTGATCTACCCCGGCACGCGGCTGCAGCTGCCCGATGCCCAGCGTGCCGTCGTGAAACCCGGCGACACGCTGCATGCCATTGCCCGCGACCACGGCGTGTCGTTGCAGGCGCTGCAGGCGGCAAACCCGCAGCTGCGCGATCCCGATCTGATCCACGCCGGCGACGTGCTGAACCTGCCGCCGCTGGGCGAGGTCACCGACTCGCTCCCGCTCGCCTCCGCCGGCCCGCTGCGCGGCGTGCTGAACCTGCTGTCGCCTGTCTTCATGCTCGACCCGGCCTATCGCGCGAACGTGGCGAATCGCGACACCTTCAACGGCACGGTGGCGTCCAACGGTGCGCTGGAGCGGCACAACGTCCTCGGCGCCGACCCTGCCGACTTGCGCGACGCGACGATGCGCCAGCTCGCCGAGCCCGGCCTGGTGCGCGCCGACGGCAACCGGACTGCCCCAACGTTGGACCTGCGCCACTTCACCGACCCCACGCTGGGCTCCAACGCAGCCGCCGCCATCGTCATCGGCAATGCCGAGGGCACGCGCCGCCCCGACGGCGGCTTCACACGGGCCTACGGCGGCCACACCGACCCTGGCAACGCGGCGCACAACCGCGGCTCGTTCTCCTACCAGCATGCCGCCAGCAGCCCCGCTGACGCCGACCGCCGCCAGCTCGCCACGCTGCAGGGCCGCCTGCCCACCTACGAGGCCGCCGCCCGACGCGCCGGCCTGGAGCCCGGCAACGCACGGCTGGCCTCGGCCTACCTGGACCTCTACAACCAGTCGCCCAGCGCGGCCCAGCGCTTCCTGAACCAGCTCGGCACGCTGCGCGGCCAGCCGATCGACGCCGCCCACCTCACGCAGCTGCGCGTGAACAGCTATGTCGACGCGTCGACCGGTGAGCGCTTCCGCCTCGCCAGCGGCGGCCAGGCGGGCAGCGGCTTCGCCACCATCGCGCGCAACCAGCTGGGCCGCACGCCCACTGAGGCCGAGGTGCAGGCCGTCATCCGCGCCGACCAGCAGCGACGCACGAATGCCGTCGAGACGGCGCTGACCCGCCAGGGCCTGCTGACCACGACGCCGGCCACCGCGACCGCGCCAGCTGCGGCCGGCGCACCTCGCTGGCTGGGCATTGCGCGCGGCGAGCTGGGCACGAACGAGGTGCGCGGCCGGCAGGACAACGCCCGCGTCGTCGAGTATCACCAGGCCACCACGCTGCGGGCGCGTAACGACGAGACATCGTGGTGCTCGTCCTTCGTCAACTGGACGATGCAGCAGGCCGGCGTGCAGGGCACGCGCAGCGCCGCCGCGCGCAGCTGGCTGGGCTGGGGCCAGGCCGTGCCGCGCGATGCCGCGCATGTGCGGCCGGGCGACGTCATCGTCTTCCCGCGCGGCAACAATCCGGCGCAGGGCCATGTCGCCATCATCGAGTCCGTGCAGGCGAACGGCCGCGTGACGGTCATCGGCGGCAACCAGAGCACCATGCCGGGCGGCCCCGATGGCGTGACGCGGTCCAGCCGCCAGCTGTCGGACGCCATCGGCGTGCGCCGCGCGCCTTGACGCCCAAGCCGGCGACAGGGCCGCACGGTGGTGGCCCGGATACTGCGGCGATGGCCCGCAGACTGAACTCCCTGCCAACCCACTGCTTGACTGCCGCACTGCTGGCGGCCAGCGGCTGCGTGCATGCACAGGTCGGCGCCGGCGCGCCGCCGACGCAGCTGGTGTGCCGCCCCAACGAGCAGCTCACCGCCAGCATCAGCCATGGCGCCGACGGCGCGCCGGTGGGCGCGGGCGTGTACGTCACGTCCGGCACGCACGAGTGCGACGTGCAGACGCAAGGTGCCGCCAGCGCGCTGCCCGACGGTTCGTGGCGCTTCGAGTGGACCGACAGCATCCATGGCGGCAGCCGCCTGCGCGCCACCGTGCGGCGTGCCGCCGGCGGCTACACCCTGGCGCTGGAGCCGGCGCGCTGCGGCACCCTGGTGTTGCCGGCAGCCATCGCCGTGTCGACCCAGGGCAAGGGCTGCCAATCCCGTGTGGACCGCGACCACGCCTTCGTGCTGTTCTGGCGCCAGCTGCGCGAGGCCGTCGCCCAACGCGACGGCGCGCTGCTGCAACGGCTGTCGCAGCCGCAGCTGCTGTTCTCCGAAGGCCCCGATTACCTGAAGGCGCCGGCGTCCATCATGCGCAACGCGGCCCCGTGCATGCCCGATGTGCCGACGACCGATGGCCGCACCGACCTGGGCCAGCTGCTGAAGGCCACCGACACGCCGCAGCTGGACATGCCGCCGCTGTCCCGCGTCGGCGAAGCACGCGTCAGCGCCGGCAACGCCTTCACCGCGCAATGGACGGCACAGGGCTGGCGGCTTGAATCGTTCAACGCATCACGCGACGTCTTCGCCAAGTGCAAGGCCGGGTGAGGGCGACCCGCGAATTAGGGGCAGCCGTAATCGCCTTGGCGCGCGGGCTTGGATAAGCTGGCTCCCAACTTCCACCCACCGCCCCCCTCGGCCATGATCGGCGCCCCCCTGCCACCCACTGCCTCGCTGTTCTCCGTGGCGTCCCTGCGCCCGCTGGGCGCACCGGCCGCCCCGGCGCGCGCGGGGGGCGAACCGGCCTGGATGGAGGGGCTGGGCGCCAGCGGCGGCGTCACGCTGCGTGCCGACGTGGCGCCCGACCAGCAGCGCCTGAGCGTGCAGCAGCACGCCGAACGCGTGCTGTCGGCTCTCGTTGCCTGAGCTGCTGGCCCAGCCGCGCTGGGCCGATGCGGCCCAGGCGCTGATTGGCGGCTGCCTGGACCTGGGCCCGCGCCAGGAAGGCGCAGTTGCGCTGATGGAAACCGTCTGCCGGGGCCTGGGCGACCAGCTCTATCCGGCCTTCCTGCGCGTGCTGGCCGAGGTCAACCAGCGCGGCGAATACGCCGCCCGCGCCGCCGTCGCGCAGACGCTGATGCAGTCGCTCAGCCAGGGCCGCCTGCCAAGCGGCTCCCGCGCGGCCTGGGGTGCGCACCAGCCCGGCGCGCAGCGCCGCAGCCTCGGCCCCATCGAGTACCTGTGCCTGGCCACCTGGCCGCGGCGTGGCGAGACCGAGCTGGCGCCGGGTCAGTTCCAGACGCTGGCCGGCGCGGTGCTGGAGCTCATGGACTGCGACGCCGACGCCCGCCGGCTGTACGCCGACCACCTGTGCGCCGTGGCCGATGACCCGCTGGACGGCACCATGCCCCGCGAAGCAAGGGCCGCGCTGCGCGCACTGGCGCAGCGCTGGCGCAGCCACCCCGACGCCGGCCAGGCCTGCGCGGCTTTCATGGACTGCCTGCTGCGCGCCCAGCCCGCGTGAAGCGTCCGCCACGCGCGTGCGCCTTGACGACGTTGCAGTCGCCGTCCAGCGCGCGGTAAGAGCGGCTGGCAGGACCGGCCGAGCGCAGGGGTCGCAAAGCGCTTGCGAGACGGGACTGATACCCCTGTTCGGCGCGCGCGCGGCGATGCATCATGCGCCGGCGCGTTCTGCTAATGCCAAAACTGTTCGCACACCTCGTCTCGAGGGAGAAAGGCCCCCCATGCCCAAGCCGCTCTATCTCCATCCGTTCCTGGACCCGAACCACTACATCGGCATGTTAGGCAAGACGATTGGCGTGCAGTCGTCCAAGCTGTCATTGCACTTCGTCGCGCCGACCTTCGGCTCTGCGCGGTTCAGGTACCTGGGTGAAATGGGCAGGAACTCCGTCGACTTGGCCAACTACGCCAACGCTACGGACCGGATCTACGTCATGGGCCATTGCTCTCCTGGCGACATTGAACTGACGACGGAATCATGGGGAAACGACGGCATGAGAACTGGCGATGAGTCCTGCTCCTACGAGGAGCTTCACGCCCTCTTCCTGCGGCACGGCCTGCCCCGCACGTCCAGTGTGGTCATCCGCATTCACGCCTGCTACAGCGCCCGCAGCGATGCGGCCGGCGCCGACAACAGCTTCGCCCATCGGTTGAAGAACTCCATGAAGAAACAGTTTCCCAACGTCACGATCCAGGGGTACGACTCTTCCGTCGGGATGTATCTGGGGTATCGCTGGGGGAAGTACCCCCTGGGTTCGGCCAACAAGCACCGCGTCACGATCCCCTAGCCGATATGCGGCGACTCAAGTCAGGATTCAGCCCGAAACCGTCGCTCGCTTGGGGGTAGGGAACCCAGTGTCAAACAGGCGGCTCTACAGCGCCTACGGCTGCAGGTTTGCTACTAGCGCGGCGCGCGAAATTCGAGCTTGGGTCCGGGCGACAGCGTGACCATCTCTGCCGGGGCAAGGACGTGCACCTTGTGCCAGACCCCACGCGGCACGATCAAGCCCTGGCCAGGGCCGACCTCGAACGTCTGCACTTCGTCGAGTTCCAGCGTCACGGCAATGCGGCCGGCAACGACATAGAGGATCTCGTCCCCGTCGGGGTGCATTTCGCCGCCGTGCGGAGCGTCCCCCGCCATAAAGACCGGCGTGAAGGTGAAGCCGGCGAAGCCGTGAAACGGGCTGGCGTTGCTGCCTCGGCTTACCGATAGGTCAGCGCCCAAGTGCAGGCAATCGTTGGCGTCAAAGCGCATGGTCAGAGCCTTCATAGCGGAAGCGGACGAAGTAGAGTTTTTGCCCGGTGCCGTGTTTGGCCGTCTGCATCAGGTCGGCCAGGTTGCGGAAGCCGGACTCGCGCGCGAGGGAATCCGAGATATCGCTCCACTCGATCTGTCGAAGGGATGTGACGACGATGTATCCACCCTCCATCGGATAGCGGCCGTCCACCTTGACTCGCGGCATCTGCCAGACGCGAATGCTGGTCGTGATGTCGCCCCGTCTGACGCCCTCGCGCAGCTTCTTGGTGAACTGCATTGCCTCAGCTGCCGATCCGCGCGGAGACGTTCCACACATGGTGGCCGGGGTCCATGATGCGACCGACGCGGTCGCCCCAGAACTGGTCTGCTGCGGGTATCAAAACTTGGGCCCCCGCCGCGACAGCCCTGCTGATCAGCGCATCCACATCGTCGCAATACAGGTAGTTGACGACAGGCGAACTGCCGTCTGACTCTGGTGGCCGGCTGCCGAGGTGAGGTGAATCGTCATGCACCATGAAGAGAGCGCCATGGAAAGACAGGGTGGCGTGGATGACGCGGCCGTCGGTGCCCGCGCGTCGGGACAGCTCCGTGGCGTCGAATGCCGCCTTGTAGAACTCGATCTGCTGTGCGGCGTCGAGGCAGACGAGCATGGGAACGATCATTCGAAGGGTCATATGCAATGGTTCCCCACTTCGGTGAGAAGCGAGTTCAAGGTTCAATGAGGGAGCCGCTGCCCTGATGCTAGTAGCGAGTCGGTTGCATCTGGCCGGGCTAGACAACGGCGCGGCCGGGTATGGGCGGCTAGAACACGCCGTTCCATTTGCTTGACTCTGATTTCACCAAACACCCAAGACGCGCTAGCCCGGCTTTGACGCAGAGTTCTGTTGTTTGACCCCGAGTTCCCTGGACCTGCACTTCGCCAAGTCAATCCGCCTCCGCCAGCGCCCGCCGCGTCACCTCATCCGTCGGGAACAGGTGCTCCACCTTCAGCGACGCCAGCGTGATGTCCAGCGGCGTGCCGAAGCTGGTGATGGTGGAGAAGAAACTCAGCACGCGCCCGTCCGCAGAACGCAGGCGGAAGGCCAGCACGGGCAGCTGGCTGCTGGTCTCGGCAGTGGTCCAGGGTTGCAGCGTCGGGCGCAGCTCGGCGAGCAGCGCGCGCAGGCGCGGCAGGTGCTCGGCCTCGCGGCTGGCGCGGGCCCACATCTCGTTGCACAGCCAGGCCTCGTCCACGCACATCGTGCGCAGGCCGCCCGGAGCGAAGACGGCGCGCAGCAGGTTCAGCGGCTGGCTCAGCATCTCGTCGGCCGGCAGGCCTAACACCGCCATCAGCCGGGCCAGGCCGGCGTTGGCCATGACGACGTTGTAGTCGCCGTCCAGCACCAGCGCGGGCGCCGCGCCGTTGGCGTGGATGAGCTGCTCCAGCGCCGCGCGCACCGGTGCCATCTCTGGCGCGTCCAGCGTGCGCTCGGCGTGGGCGGGCGCGTAGCCGGCGGCGAGCAGGGCCTGGTTGCGTTCCTCCAGCGAGGCGCCCAGCGCGTCGAGCAGGGCGATCAGCGTCTCGCGGCCCGCGCGTGAGCGGCCGGTCTCGATGCAGCTGAGGTGGCGTTGCGAAACGCCGGTGCGCAGCGACAGCTCCAGCTGGCTGACGCGGCGGCGCTTGCGCAGGGCGGCGAAGGTGGCGGTCATGGCATGGCAGGGCGCAGGAGGTGGACGATGCCGGCGGCGAGCAGCAGTATCAGCGCCGCCAGGTCGAGCTTGACGACGGTGGCCAGCGCCGCGTTGAGCGGACCGCCCAGCATCGCCAGCACGAGGAAGGCCACCACGCTGACACCGCCCGCCACGAGGCCCAGCCCGTGCAGGGCCGGCCTGCATGCAGCCCAGGCCAGCAGCGCGGCGAGCAGGCCGAAGAGCACGGCGCGGTGGCGCAGCAGCAGTTGCAGGTTGGCGTCGTGCGCATCGACGCCATAGAGCGCCGCCAGGCGCTCTGCGCCGAGGACACCGGCCAGGGGCAGCGCATGCAGCAGCGCGACAAGGGCGAGCACGGTGGGAACGATGAACCTCATGACCTGCACCTTAGGACTGCCCGGTCAGCTTGGCGATGACCTCGGAGGTCATTGCGACGGTGCGCGACGCTGCCGACGATGGCACCACCCCAACCCAAGGAGATCACCATGCGACCCATTCTCTTCATCGTCCTCGCCGCTTTCGGCGCCTACTCGCTTTACGTAATGTGGGAGCTGGGCTACGTCGGCCTCTGGCAAGCCTGCATGGCCAACATCGGCACTTGGCAGCTGCTGCTGGACTTCATCATCCTGTCCTTCATCACGCTGGGCTTCATCGTGCGCGACGCGCGGCAGACGGGCCGCACGGTCTGGCCGTTCGCGGTGCTGACCGTTGCCGCCGGGTCGTTCGGGCCACTGCTGTACCTGCTGCTCGCGCCGTCGGGACGCACGGCGTTCAACGCGCCATCGACCGCCTCAGCCTAGGCCGGCGACGGCGGTTTGCAGATTGGCGCGCGCGGCGGTCTCGAAGCGCGCGCGCAGGGTCGGCGTGCCGTACAGAACCGGCCGCGCGAGGAAGCCCGCCAGGATGGCCCCGCGCTTTTCGCTGAACACGGCCGGCGGCACATGCGCGTACTCGGCGCGGATCTGCGCCTCGTATTCGGCAAAGCGCGCCGGTGTGGCGCCGAGGATGGCGAGGTCGATGTCGATGAGCAGCTGCTCATCGGCCGTGGCCGGCGCAGCGCTGTGGCGCGTGGCCAGCACCAGGGCTTCCACACGGTCGGCAGCGTCGGCAGCGGCGCCGGCATCCAGCACCGCGTCGCGCGCCCGGTCGGCACTGCGGACCTCGTTGTCATGCCGGCGCACGTCGTAGATCGCGTCGTGGAACCACAACGCGATCTCGACTTCGGCGGGCTGCTGCGCCAGGTGGCGGAACTCGTCGAACAGGGCCAGGCACTCGGCCAGGTGCTGCTGCGAGTGATAAGCCCGGTGCGGCTCGGCATAACGAGCCAGCAGCTCGGCGTGCAATGAGTCGCTCGGGGCGGCGCCAAGTGCCCGCCACGCGGCGCGCCAGCTGACGAGATCGAGGCTCATGCCGTCGGCTGCCCGAACATCATGCGATGCCCGTCGAGGGTGCGGATGCCGAACTCCCGCATGCCCCAGGGCTCGTCGCGCAACGGCTTGATGAACTCGACGCCACGGGCCTGCCATTCGGCGTGCAGCGCGTCGATGGCATCGACCTGCACGTAGGCGAAGTAGCTATGGTCGCCCAGCAGCGCAGGTGCGAGTGCGTCGGGGCATTCGCCGGCCATGATGACGCAGGCATCACGCTCCAGCCAGCACCAGCCCGGGTCGCCCATGTCGTGGACGCTGAAGCCCAGCACGTCGCGATACCAGGCAGCGGACCGCGCCAAGTCAGGCACGGCGATGACGTAGCGGGGGTGGGTCAGTGGCATGTGGGCATGTTAGGCATGCCGGAGCGATGCGAGGTGCGCGGTCGTTGGGGAGCCTCTGAGGTGGCGGCTTGAGGCTGGCGGCAGCCGTTCACGTGGGGGCCGACCGCTGACAGCTTTTCACCCAAAGCCGACATGGATGACGCCTAAGTTAGACCGCCAGAAAGCAGACGTTCAAACCTGTCTATGCGTTCGGCGGCGTCGTCGGCGTCAAGGTCTGGCGACTAGCTTGAATTCGCCCTGGTCCGGGTCGTCTCGCTTGTAAAAATCATCTAGGTCCAGCACACAACGTCGGATTGACCGGAAATCGGTCTTTGGAACTTCATCGGAAAAGTCTTGGGTGCCTTGGCCAAGATCAAGCAGGCCCTTCGGCGCACCCTTGGTGTTGATGAGATCAACGTAACAGCCGTAGTCGATGCCGTAGACGTGATATCGGACTCCTGGTGTGTCCTGCGCAGACATCCCCTTGCGAAGCACATGCAAAACGCGCTCGTCGTAGAGGTAGTCAATCAACTTGTCTTTTAGGCCTGCTTCAAGCAGAAACGCTTTGGTCTGGCGCTCTTTAATCACCTTGTCGATGATCCAAGTAAGCAGCTGCTTCGCCTGATCGTTGGCGCTGACGTTGGGGTCCTTTGAGCCTTGATAGTGGCGCAATGCTGCACCTCTCGCATCGCTGACCGAAATGGCCTCGCCCTTCGCGCGCTGTGCCGCATACGTCAGCAGATACATGGCATCGCGAGGGACACCTTCAGCGGCCCGGACGATTTCTTCAAAGGCATTTGCTTGCGTGAAGCCCATCGAGATGAGCTGCGCCTCATCCTTGGGAGGGGCTTCGCCCTCCTGTGTCATCACGTCCTGGACGTGGCGCAAGACAAGTTTCTTGAAGAAGGCGACCGACTGCTGAGCGTCGTTGTCGAACACCATGTATTCATCAAGGGTCACCGCGGCTGCCACGTCGGCGCCAAGCTCAAGCCCCAAGTTGCCCGTAACCGAGTTAGGCACAAGGAAGCGGCTGCGTTGCTCAATGGCGGCGAGCTTCACAGAGATGCCCGGTGTAGGCAGGACGGCGCGGCGAAGCAAGTCAGCAAGATACGGCTGCAGGTCTAAGGGGATCTCGCTCCATTCATCGATCAGCAACCACAGCCTTTTTTTGGGAAGCGTGGCCACAAGTTTGCGAAAGGCCGCGCCAACGTTTCCGAAACTTACCCGCGCGACCTCGGTGCCCTGCTGGACAAACTTTGTGCTTGCGGCGTTCTTGGTGGTCTGACCTGCTGTGGCCTCTGCGCCGAGGCTCGGAGCTTTGAGCGATAGCGTGGCCTGAAGTTTTGCCTGCGCTGTCTCTCCTGCCTCTTCAAGAGTGGTCGCTTCAAACGTTGTGGTGCCGACAACTCGGACATCTTTGATGACATCTGCCAGTTGATCTAGCAGCGGCCCGGTGGCGCTGAGGTCTGCGGCGTCATGATCCACAACCTGCTCGAATATTGCGCCGTGGATCGCGCCGAGGACTTCTAGAAGGAGGCGCGTGCCACGCTGCACGATTGACGTTGCGCTGTCGCCATAGATGCCATTGCTTGAGCCAATCGTCCGGAGGTCCAACTGAATAGCCATTTCGCCCGCAGCACGGCGTGACTGGCGGATGTGCGTCAGCAGATGGGTCTTCCCCGTACCCCGGCGGCCAAAGACAATTTGATGGTCAACGGAGGTCAGCACCGAGACGGCCGACCCGAACTCAACGAAGGTGCGTTCCAACACCGCGTCATCTTGACGATCGGCACGAAGCACGAACTTGAGGAAGGCGTGATTTAGGGGGGACATCCACTCTCCCGAGGCGCGACGCTGTATCCGCACAGCATAGCGACGCTTCGTTGGCGCCGAGGGCCTGACCGCGCTCGGCGTTCAACTTTGTGACCCAAGGTTTAACTGGCTAAATGGTTGACCCAAGCCCAGGTGAGGGAATCACCGGCTGACAGGCCAAATCAAAGGCGGCTTCAGGCTGATCTCGGTCGTTCGCCTTCTGCGCCCGAAAGACGACTCCCGCTGCAAAGCCGCCCCTCAGGCGACCTCGACCACCACCCGTGGCCAGCGCTCGGTGTAACGCTTGCTCTCGCAACGCCCGCGGTAGGTCTGTTCGCTGACGCGCACCGGGTTGCGGCGGATGCGCATGCCGAGCAGGTCGGTGAGGCCGTGGGGTGCGATGACGTGCAGCACCTCATCGTCGTCGAGCCAGACGCCCACCGCCGTCGCCGGCTCGGGCCAGCTGGCGATGGCCTCGTCCAGCGAGTGCAGCGGCTCGACGGCATGGCCGAAATGACGCTCGAACCACAGATGCACGCCGGCCTGGTTGGTCACCTCCCAGGGCAGGCCCGGGCAGCGCTCGGCGAGGCGGCTTTGCAGCGCCGCATCATGCGCGGGCCTGAGGTCCTGCCCGCAGAAGTAGGCGAGGTCCACATCGGCCAGCTCGGAGCGCGGCTGGTCGTGCAAAGCGTCCCAGACGAGGTTGCGCAGCGCGCCGGCGCCTATGCACCACTGCGCCAGGCCCAGCTCTCGGCCGGCACGCAACGCAGCCATGAACCACGGCGCCTCGCGCACCAGCGCCGTGAGCCGCGCGGCGTCGCTCACTGGGCGCGCTCCTTGTCCTGCAGTGCCCGCCACATCACCTTGCCGGCGCCGCTCTTGGGCAGGCTGTCGACGAACTGGATGCGGGCCGGCACCTTGTAGGCGGCCATGTTGGCGCGGCACCAGTCGCGCAGCTGCTCTTCGGTGAGCGACTCGTGCCCCGCACGCCTGACGACGACGGCCTTGACGGTCTCGCCGCGGTAGGCGTCGGGCGCGGAGACGATGCAGGCCTCGGCGATGCCGGGGTGGGCGTGCATGAGGTTTTCCACCTCGGCCGGCCAGACCTTGAAGCCGCTCGCGTTGATCATGCGCTTCAAGCGGTCGGTCATGAAGAAGTAGCCGTCGGCGTCGACATAGCCGATGTCGCCGGTGCGGAAGAAGCGCTTGCCCTCGAACTCGATGAAGGCGGCACGCGTGGCTTCCGGCTGGCGCCAGTAACCGTCGAACACCATGGGGCCGTGGACGATGATTTCGCCGGCCTCGCCCACGGGCAGTTCGCGCAGCGTGTCGGCGTCCACCACGCGGGCGTCGCAGCTGATGTAGGGCACGCCCAGGCATTGCTGCTTGGGCGCGTCGTGCGGGTTGCTGTGGCTGGGCGCGGCGGTCTCCGTCAGGCCGTAGCCCTCGGCATAGCGCAGGCCCCAGCGCTGCCAGAGGCGCTCGGCAATGGCCTGCGGCATGCCCGCGCCGCCGCCGCCGATGTAGATCAGGCTGCCGAGGTCGAAGCTGTCCACCTGCGGGCTGGCCAGCAGATCGATGACCATGGTGGGGATGTTGGTCCAACGCGTGACGCGGTGCTCCTTGATGAGGCGCGCGGCGTATTCGCGCTGCCAGCGCGGCATCAGCACGAGGGCCGCGCCACCCATCAGCGCGCCGTGCATGATGACCACCATGCCGGTGATGTGGAACATGGGCACGACGCCCAGCACCACGTCCTCCTGGCTGCCGTTGGCCCACAGCGCGCCGGCGAAGACGTTGTGCTGCAGGCTGCGGTGCAAGTGCATGCAGCCCTTGGGGTTGCCGGTGGTGCCGCTGGTGTAGGGCAGCAGGGCGAGGTCGTCGGCGCCGACATCGAGTGCCGGCGGCGCGGCGGTGCAGGCCAGCGCATCGGCCCAGGCGGTGGCGCCGTCGGGCAGGGCGATGTCGGCGTTGAGCCAATCGGCCCAGCCTGGGGGAAGACCGTCGCCATCGGTGCGACCGCCGGGCAGCACCTCGGCCAGGCGCGTGACGAGCAGGTCCTTGGCAGCCATGCCGGCGTGCAGCCATTCGGCGCTGAGGTCGGCACTGGTGATGGCCAGCACGCCGCCGCTGTCGTCGATAAGGTGCCTCAGCTCCGCCGCCTTGTTCATCGGGTTGACCGGCACGACGACGGCGTTGGCGCTGAGGACGGCGTAATGGGCGATGACGAGCTGCGGGCAGTTCTGCAGGCCCACCAGCACGCGGTCGCCCTTCTTCACGCCGCGTTGGGCCAGCCAGGCGGCCAGGCGTTCGACCTGCGCGGCCAGCTCGGCGTAGGTCGTCGTGTGGCCCAGGAAGACCAGCGCCGGCCGTTGCGGAAAGCGGCGAGCGCTGACGAGCAGGTTGTCGGGCAGGGCGGTGGCCGGCGTGGTGATTGCGTGCGGCACGCGGGCGGGCCAGAACTGGTGGTGGGCTCGGGTCATACGTGCACCCTTCGCGCTACGCGCTGTCCCGCCAAGCGGGAATGAGCCCTTTCGGGCGGCCGTGCAGGGCTCATGCGGAGGTCTCCGGTCTGTTGGCCACCACCAGATAGACGCCCAGCAGCGTCACACCCATGCCGGCAATGGCTTGTGCGCCGAGTGTGTCGCCGAACAGCAGCCACGCCATCACCGAGGTGACAGAGGGCACCAGATACATGGTGCTCGTGACGGCCGTGACGCGGCCGTGGCGCAGCATGTGGAACATCAGGCTGATGCCGCCGGCCGTCAGCACGAGGATGCTCCAGGCCATGGCGACGAGCACATGCGCGTTCCACTCGATGCGCATGGGCTCGAACGCCCAGGCCAGCGGCAGCGTGACGGCCAGCGAGGCCATGAACTGCACCACCTGGCCGGTGCGCAGGTCGAAGTGCGGCACGAAGCGCTTCTGGTACAGCGTGCCGGCGGTGATGCCGAGCAGGGCCATCAGGCACAGCAACAGCGGCGGGCCGAAGCCCGCGCCGAGGCTGAGCTTGTGCCAAATGACGAGCACGACGCCGGCCAGGCCGAGCGCCACGCCCAGCCACTGGCGGGGCGCGACGCGCTCGCCGATCAGCGGCGCTGCTGCGGCCACCAGCACCGGCTGCAGGTTGACGACAAGGGCCGCCGTGCCGGCCGGCAGGCCCTGGCGGATGGCGACCCAGACGCCCGCAAGGTACAGCGCCTGGATGCCGATGCCGGCAATGGCCAGATGCAGCATCTGCCTCCGCGACGGCCACTGCGCCCGCGCGGCGAAGGCCAGGCCGAGCATCAGCACGACCACGCCGGCATAGCGCCAGCTGAGAAAGGTCAGCGGGTCGGCATACGGCGCCGCCAGCTTGGCGGCGAGGTAGCCGGTCGCCCAGATGAAGATGAACAGGGGCGGGGCGATGCGGTCGAGCAGGGACATGAGGCCATCATGCCAACAGACGGGCGCTCATGAGCCGAACCAGCTCGGCCGGCTCGGGCAGGGGGCCGTGCAGGGGCAGGCCGGCGAACGCCGCGTCCAGGCTCAGATGCGACAGGCCATGGGCCAGGCTCCAGCCGGTCAGTGCGATCAGGGGGCCAGCGGCAGCGTCGAAGCGGGTGGCGGCGCCGAGCAGCACGCGGAAGGACGCTTCGGCGGCACGGTCCAGGCCCGGGTGCTGGTGGCGCGAGGCCAGTACCGGGCCGAACATCAGCCGAAAGCGTGCCGGGCGGCGGCGCGCGAAGTCGACGTAGGCCGAGGCGATGGCCAGCAGCTGCTCACGCGCATCGGCCGGATGGGCCTCGACAGCGGCCTGCATGGCTGCGCCCAGCTGCTGGAAGCTGCGCTCGGCCAGCGCGGTGAGCAGCTCGGGCAGGCCGGCGAAGTGGTGGTAGGGCGCCGCATGCGACACACCGGCGCCGCGCGCCACATCGCGCAGGCTCAGGTTTGAGGCGCCGCGCTGGGCCAGCAGCGCCTCGGCCGCGTCGAGCAGGGTTTCGCGCAGATCGCCATGGTGGTAGCTGCCCGCCGGCTTGGCGCGCGGGCGCGGGGCGCGTTCGACCGCCGGCTTGGCAGCGGGTGCAGCCGCAGGTTTGGCCGCAGGTTTGGCCGCAGTGGCAGCAGACTTGGTGGGCGCTGCGACCGGGCGCGCGCCAGCCCTTGGCCTGGCGGCGCCGGTCGCTGCGGTCCGCGGGGCGGGCATGGTCTTTCCGGGCAGAGCGGCCTTGGGCATGCGGCGCATCTTGCCACGCGCAAGATCGAGGCGGATACTGCGCCCTATCTTGACATTGTCAAGATCAGTCCGAGCCGCAAGGCCAAAGGAGACGCCATGTATCACGCCATCGTCGAACGCAAGCTGCGGGCGGCCTTTGCCGAGCTCAACATGGGGCGCTACGACGGCATCCCGGCGCAGTTCGCCGCTGCGCATCGGCACCGCATGGTGGGCGCGCATGCGCTGGGCGGCGAACGCCACGACCTGACTGCGACGACGCGCTGGTACGGCCGGCTGCAGCGCCTGCTACCCGGGCTGCGCTTCGAGCTGGATGGCGTCTGGGTCAGCGGCTGGCCCTGGCGCACGCGGGCCGTCGTCAGCTGGCGCGATGCCTTCCAGCTGCCAGGCGGTGCAGAGGGCAGCAATGTGGGCATGCACGAGTTCGAGCTGCGCTGGGGCCGCGTCCACTCACTGACGGTGCATTGCGACACGGCGCGGCTGGTGGGCTATCTGGCCGAGGTGGCCGCAGCCGGTCAGCCCGAGGCGCTGGCCGAGCCGATCACGGGTTGATGCGAGGGCTGCGCGTCGACGAACTCGCGCAGGCAGCGCAGGCACAGGCAGGCGCCGGGGTAGCGCTCGGCCAATTCGGCGCGCAGCGCATCGTTCAGGCGGATGCCAAAGCAGGCGCAGTGGCCGGCATTGGCGCCGCACTCGAAGCCGCCGCCGCAGCGCGGGCAGGTGGCGGCCAGCAGCTCGCCGCTCATGCGCGCACCTCGCGCAGCGCCGCTTCGCAGAGCTGGCCCAGCACGTCGGCGTTCACGTCGGACAGGCGCTTGATGTAAACGCATCCCTTGCCCTCGCGGTGCCGGCCCAGCTGGGCGAGCAGGGCGCTGCGGGTGGCACCGGTGGCGTTCACGTAGAGGCTGATGTCGCCCTTGCCACCGGCACCGCTGGCGAAGCCGATCTCGAAGATGTCGCCCTCGCGGCCGCTGTCGTAGACGTAATGGTGGTGGCCGAAACCGACCATGCGGCCCCACATGACGGGCGGGTGGCCGCTGACGCGCTGCATCAGCGTGGCCAGCGCGCGGCAGTCGGCCGCGCGTGCCTCGGGCTGGGCGGCAAGGTAGGCCTCGACGTCGGCGGCGGTCGGGACGGTCTTGTTGGCTGCGGCCATGGCGGGCGGCTCCGGTTCAGAGCGGTGATTGTGGATCGTCGTCCGGCGGCAGCAGCGGTGTCGCGCGGGCCAGGGCCATCCAGGTGGGGAAGTCGGGCTTGCAGGCGCGTCGGGGCGCGGGCCGGGCCAGCTCGAGGTGGGTCGCGTGGCCGATCAGCACGCCGTAGTCGAGCGGGATCTCCTCGGCCTGGGCAATGCCGGCCTTGATCACGAACCAGCACTGACCGCACAGCGCCCGGTAGGCAGCGGACTTGGCTGGCCGACGCAGCTCGCCGAGCAGGTCGGCGCGGCTGACCTTGATCTCGTGGATGGCGGGCTCGAGGTAGTCCTCGACCGTGCTGTGGCGGATGGAATAGACGTCCGGCATGGCGTTGACCCAGAGCGTCTTGCCGTCGTCCTGGGGCAGACCGGCGCGCAAGGCCAAGCCGCGCCAGGCGATGCGGCCGGCGCGCTGCATCTCTGTGGCGACGCGCTCGACGAGCAGTTCGTGGGCATCCCTCGCCGCTCGGTTTCGGGTCAGCGAGTCGGCGATCAGCCTCACGCCCAGGTCGGTCACGCGCAGGCGTTCGCGGCCATCGGGCTCAAGCAGGCGCTCGACCCAGCCAGCGGCGAGGAGCTCGATCTCGACGAGGTCCTGGCAGGGCCAGCCGGCGCTGCGCCAGAGCTGGCGCAGGCGCTGCAGTTGAAAGCGCGTGGGCGAGGGCATGACACATTCTTGCCGCCCCAAAGACAAAGCCCCCGGGCCGGGGGCACGGGGGCTTTGCGAAGGGGCGGTGCGCTTACGGGCGCTCGCGCTTGGGCAGGGCGGTCAGGCCGGCGATGGGCGACGTCGTCGTGATGCCCGACGTCGTCGGCACGGCAAAGAAGGTCCAGACGCTGTTCGCGGGGAAGACAAGTGCCGGGTTGGTGTAGGCCGTGCCGGCCGGCACGGTCAGGTCCACCTGGACGCCCGTTGTCGACGAAGACGTCGTGCTGAACGTGGAGGCACTGCCAGCCGCGATGTTGGACGCGACGGAACCAAAGGCAACGTTCAAGCCGGCGCCCGAAGTCGGCAGCGCGTTGACGAGACGGACCTTGACGTCACCGTTGACGGTGGGTAGGCGGTTGTCGTCGTCCAGCACGGTCAGCTGCGGGTTGGCCGGATCGCCCCAGACGAGCAGCGTGGTGTCCTTGCCGGCGACGAGCGGCGGCAGCGGCGTCGTGAACGTCTTGGCGACGTTGTCGATGGCGAACGTGATCGTGGTGGCGCTCGACGCGGTGGCCGACGTGGTGACGTAGTCGCTGATCAGCGGGCTGATCGCGCTGGTGAACATCTGCTGGTCATTGACCTTGGAGGTCACCTTGCCGCCACCGCTGAGCGCGGCAACGGTGCGCACGCGGCTTTGCGTCGTGGCGAAGTTCTTGGCGGCACCCTTCTGGACCAGGGTGATGCCGTTGACCAGCACGCCGCCTTCGGTTGCCGTCAGGATCAGCGTGTTCACGCTGGCCGAGTCGAGCGTGACGGAGGGGATGTCCAGGCGCAGGTCGTTGCGCTTGTTGTAGCCGGTCACGCGCACACGGAAGCTGCCCGAATTGATCTTGATGTAGCCGCTGCCCGAACCGCCATTGAGGTTGGTGGCCAGCGCGGTGGCGGTGTCGAGGGGATCGGCTGCGCCCGTGACGTACACGTCCAGCGCGCCAGCGTCGGGAGCGAGGTTCAGAACCAGCAGCTTGGCGCTGTTGGCGGCCGGCGCTTCTTCCGACTCCTGCAGCAGCGTCGTGCGAATGGCACCGGCGAAGCCGTAGCTGATGTAGGTGTAGTTCGACCCTTCGGTCAGCGTCGGCGTTGTGGCCGAGATGCTGGTGCCCACCGGATTCGCGGTCACCTTGGTGGCGGTGGCGTTGGTGTCCACGCCGCCGTACTCGCCCACGCTGGCGTAGGCCACGCTGGTGTTGATCTTCTTGTCGTTGACCTCGAGGTCAAGCGAGTTGTAAGAGCGCGTCGCATTCAGCAGGCGCACCTGGGTGCTGCCGCCGCCATCGCCGCCACCGCCGCCGCAGGCGGTCAGGAATGCAGTGGCCGACAAGCTCAGCGTCAAAGCCAACCGCGTGGCCCAAGGGGTGAATCGCATCGAGAACTCTCCGAAAAAACCAGAACGCCGGGCCTTGTGAACAAAGGTGCGGCCAGAACGCAGACCGGCGATTAGAACCCAAGCCGGCCATGTCCCCATTGCCGCTGTCTAGCAGCGGGTGAAGAACTGTTGCTGCCCAGCGGCTGCCGGTCCGTTGAAAGGGGCGCGCGTCACTGAGGAGATTCCTCCAATTCCGGACGGCCTGCGCTGGGTAGCATGGGCCGGATGAACTATCCCAACCTTCTCGCGCCGCTGGACCTGGGCTTCACGACGCTGAAGAACCGCGTGCTGATGGGCAGCATGCACACGGGCCTGGAGGACGGGCGGAAGCACTTCGAACGCATGGCGGTGTTCTTCGCCGAGCGGGCGCGGGGCGAGGTGGGGCTGATCGTGACGGGCGGCTTCGCGCCCAACATCGAGGGCTGGGCCAAGCCGTTCGCCGGCACGCTGGCAACGAGCGGCGCGGCGCGGCGGCACAAGCTCATCACGGATGCCGTGCATGCCGAGGGCGGCAAGATCGCGCTGCAGATCCTGCACACGGGCCGCTATGGCTATTCGCCGCTGTGCGTGGCGCCGTCCCGAATCCAGAGCCCGATCACGCCGTTCACGCCGCGCGAGTTGTCGGCGCGCGGCATCGAGCGGCAGATCCGTGCCTTCATCCGCTGCGCGAAGCTGGCCCGCGAGGCCGGCTACGACGGCGTGGAGGTCATGGGCTCGGAGGGTTATTTCATCAACCAGTTCCTCGTCACGCACACCAACCAGCGCGAGGACGGCTGGGGCGGGTCCTACGAGAACCGCATGCGCCTGCCGCTGGAGATCCTGGCCCGCATGCGCGAGGCGGTGGGGCCGGACTTCATCATCATCTACCGCCTGTCGATGCTGGACCTCATCCCGAACGGCAGCTCATGGGAAGAGGTTGCCGAGCTGGCGCGGCGCGTGGCCAGGGGCGGCGCCACCCTCATCAACACCGGCATCGGCTGGCACGAGGCGCGCATCCCGACCATCGCCACCAGCGTGCCACGTGCGGGCTTCGCGTGGGTGACCGCAAAGCTTCGGGCCAAGCTGCGCGAGGAGGGCATCACGACGCCGCTGATCACCAGCAACCGCATCAACACGCCGGAGGTGGCCGAAGGCGTGCTGGCGGATGGCTCGGCCGACATGGTGTCGATGGCGCGACCCTTCCTGGCGGACGCGGAGTTCGTCAGGAAGGCACGCCAGGGCCGGGCGGACGAAATCAACACCTGCATCGCCTGCAACCAGGCCTGCCTGGACCACACCTTCGCGCAGAAGATCTCCACCTGCCTCGTCAACCCGCGGGCGGCCTATGAGCAGGAGATCGTCGTGCGGCCGATCGCGGTCGACGGGAAGAAGCGCATCGCCGTCGTTGGCGCCGGGCCGGCGGGTCTCGCCGCCGCGACGACGCTGGCCGAGCGCGGCCATGCGGTGACGCTGTTCGACGGCGCGGCCGAGATCGGCGGCCAGTTCAACATGGCCAGGCGCATCCCCGGCAAGGAGGAGTTCAGCGAGACGCTGCGCTATTTCCGCCGCCGCATCGAGGTCACCGGCGTGGAGTTGCGGTTGAACTGCCGTGTGGATGCGGGCGCGCTGAAGGGCTTCGACGAGGTGCTGCTGGCCACCGGCGTCAGCCCGCGCGACCCGAAGATCAAGGGCCAGGACGAGGGCGCGGCGCGCGGCCAGGTGCTGAGCTACATCGACGTGCTGAAGCATGAGAAGCCGGTCGGCGGGCGCGTGGCCATCGTCGGCGCGGGCGGCATCGGCTTCGACGTGGCGGAGTACCTGCTGGAAGCCGGCCACTCGCTGACGCTTGACCCCGCCGCCTGGCGCCGCCACTGGGGCGTGGGCGACCCCGAGCAGGTGCGCGCCGGGCTGCTGCGGCCGGCGCCGGAAGCGCCCGCGCGCCAGATCACGCTGCTGCAACGCAAGGCCGGCAAGCCGGGCGCGGGCCTGGGCAAGACGACCGGCTGGATCCACCGCGCGGCGCTGAAGATGAAGAACGTCGACATGCTGGCGAGCGTCAACTACGAGCAGATCACGGCCGAGGGGCTGTGGGTCAGCTATGGCGAAAAGCGGGCGGATGCGCAGTTGATCGAGGCTGACACCATCGTGCTGTGCGCCGGGCAGGAGCCACTGCGCGAACTCGAGGCACCGCTGCGGGCGGCGGGCATCAACGTGCACCTGATCGGCGGCGCGCTGGAGGCTGGGGAGCTGGATGCGAAGCGAGCCATCCTGCAGGGGACGACGCTGGCCTGCCGGCTGTAGGTCAGTTCAGGAAGTACTTGCACAGCTGGTAGAGCATGTCGTCGGCCTGCTCGGTGATCTCCATGCCCGAGGCGAGGTCGAAACTGGAGTCATACCAGCCGCAGGCTTCGGGCTTGGTCTCGGTTTCAGCGTCCGGCGCCGCGACGCACGACGGCACGGTCATGGCGACAGCCGGCTTGGCGAGGGACCTGGGTTGCGAGACGTTGAAGAGTTGCATGGCGGGCTCCGGTTTGAGGGCTTGGACGTCTTGAAGAACGCACACCCTCAGCATCGGCGGCCGGCCTTTCGGGGGACATCACCCAGAGGGTGGGACGACGGGGGAGGCGGCGCCGGCACTTCCCCCCGACTCCCCCTAAAGGGGGATATGAAAATGGGTCAGGTTCTATTTATGCCCCGCTACGCCGCCGTCCGGGCCTGTCGTTGGAGCTGAAGCCGGCGGTGCGCAGCTGCTCCGCCGGCCGGCCGTTTTCGAACGGGACCCCATTGACGAGGTCTTTTCGCTGAACCTGCTGTCCAGCGTGGAGCGCGTGATGGCGCAGAACCGGCATGCACCGCGAACCACGCCGCTGAACGGCGGCCCGGCCCCGCCTGCGACGCCTGCAGCAGATCGACGGGCCGGGCTGGGACTACGACAAGATCCGCTGAGCCAGCTCCCGGCGCGCGTCGGTACCTATCCAGCGCGCCGACTTCTCTTTGCGTTCACAAAGCCGCTCCGCCACAGTAAGCGCAGGCTCACATAGCGACGGGCTGCGTTTGCCAATCTGGCGGAGCGCCCAGTTCACGGCCTTCTTGACGAAGTTGCGCTCGTCGCCGGCCGCCGCTTCGATCAGCGGCAGGCGGGCGAGGAAGTCGGCGTCCGGCCGCTGCTTCTGGTGCACTGCCGCCACGGCCAGCAGCGCGAATCCGGCGCGCTTCTCGAACTCGGGCTCGCGCACCGCCCAGCGCGGGATGGCGTCCCAGGCCAGCGGGCTTTTCACAAAGGCATTCAGGCAGGCTTGGTCGCAGACGTCCCAGGCGCACATGCCGGCCACCCAGCGGTCCATTTGCGCCACGGTCAGCCTGGCCGGCTCGGCCACCATGCCGGCCAGGATTTGCGCATCCGGGATGCCGGTGTCCCACAGCGCCAGCGCCAGCGCGTGGTCGCGCCTGAACTCGCGGGCCAGCGAGCGCAGCGTCGGCACGGCCAAGCCGAGGCGACCCTCGCCGGTCAGGCCGAAACGAGCCATGGCGTCGAGCGCGTCGGGCCGCGCGTGCCCGTGCAGCGCCGCAAGGGCATCGTCTAGGCGAGATGAGCGCGGGTCCGACATGCGCCGATTCTGCGGGGTCAGCGCAGGTCGATCAGCAGCTCTGCGGTCTGGTGGTTGCCCGGTGGAGGGTCAGCCGCAGCGGCAGGCCATCAGCCGGCACAGACGTGGCGGTGAGCCGCATCGCCACGGTTCGTAGCGCTACTGAGCGCACAAGCTTGTGCGGCAAACGCAGATGCCGCGCTGCCGCAGGCGCCGCACAATGGCAGCCTCGACACAATCGAACCCAGCAGGCCCGATGAAGCACACCCTCTGTTTCGCCGCCCTGGTGACCGCGCTCCTGATCTCTGCGGCGCCCCTCAGCCATGCGAGCTCCGGCCCCGGCGTGACCTGGCAGGCCGCTGCGGCCGATGCCGACATCGATCGCGCCTTCACCCAGGCGCTAGCCGAAAAGAAGCCCGTGCTGCTGTATTGGGGCGCCAAGTGGTGCCCGCCCTGCAACCAGCTCAAGGCAACGCTGTTCAACCGCGCGGACTTCATCGAGCAGAGCAAGGCCTTCGTGGCCGTGGGCATAGACGGCGACGGCCCCGGCGCGCAGAAGCTGGGCACACGCTTCAAGGTGCGCGGCTATCCGACGCTGATCCTGTTCAGCCCGGCCGGCAACGAGATCACCCGCCTGCCCGGCGAGGCGGATGCGGCCCAGGTCATGAAGGTCTTGCAGCTCGGCATGTCCAGCGGCCGGCCGGTCAAGGCCGTGCTGGCCGATGCCAGGGCGGGCAAGCGGCTCTCGGCCAACGAATGGCGGCTGCTGGGCTTCTACGGCTGGGAGACCGACGAGCAGCAACTGCTGCCGGTGGCCGAACGCCCGGCCACGCTGACGCAGCTCGCCAAGGCCAGCGAAGGGGTGGACGCCGAGACGGCGACGCGCCTGTGGCTGAAGTCCATCGGCGCCCTGGCTGAAGGCAAGGCCACCGACCCGGCCCAGCTGCCGCGCCTGCGCGGTGTGCTGGCAGACGCAGCCAAGAGCCGTGCCCAGATGGATGTGCTGAGCAACGAGGCACCCGACCTGGTGCGCGCCGTCGCGCCAGGCGCCGGCGACACGCGCTCCCAGCTCGTCGCCGAGTTCGACGCCGCGTTGAAGCGCCTCAACGAAGACACGACGCTGTCCCGCGCCGACCGCCTGAATGCGCTGCAGGCGCGCATCGAGCTGGCGCGGCTGGACACGGCCCGGGAAGAGCCGCATCCGACGACGATTCCCGCCGCGCTGATGACCGAGGCACGCGACCAGGCGGCCAGGGCGAACCGCGAAATCACCGACGGCTACGAGCGCCAGGCCGTCATCACACAGGCCGCCTACCTGCTGGGGCGCGCGGGCCTGTGGAAGGACAGCGACGAGCTGCTGAAGGCGGCGCTGGCGCGCAGCCACTCGCCCTACTACCTGATGAGTCAGCTCGGCGGCAACGCGAAAAAGCAGGGCCGCAAGGCGGACGCGCTGCGCTGGTACGAGGAGGCCTTCAACAAGAGCGAGGGCCCGGCCACGCGCCTGCAGTGGGGCTCTAACTACTTCGCCGCATTGATCGAGCTGAGCCCGGAAGACGCGCCGCGCATCGAGAAGGCCGCGGCCCAGCTGTTTGCCGAGGCGGCCAAGGACCCCGGCGCCTTCTACGAGCGCAGCGCGCGCTCGCTGAAGAAGGTCGCCACGCTGCTGGCCGACTGGAACAAGACGCCTGCCCAGGTGGCAGCCGTGGGCCGGCTCAAGGCCCAGCTCGATGGCGTCTGCGGCAAGCTGGACGGCAGCGATGCCAAGGCGAAGACGGCCTGTCAGGGGCTGATGAAGCCCGTCAACAAGGCCTGATCTAAACCCCGTCCGACAGCAGCGGTTCGCGCCGCAGGTCGGCGTCCACATCCATCAGCACGCTGGCCAGCTCCAGCGTGCGCCACAGCCCTTCCGGCATGGCCATGATGGCCTCGGGGGTGCGCGCCTGGCTGACCCAGGCGCCGATCTCTGCATGCTGCTCATGCGTCAGCAGGCAACGGTCACGCATCTCGTCGAGTGTCTGCACGCTCAGCCTTTCATCGCGGCGGGGCCGCTGGTGGGAGGTTGGGAGAAGCTGGCGCTATTGCACCATAGGCCGCCGTTCAGCACGCGCCTGAGGCCATTCAGACGCGCCATGCCGCCGGCCAGACTTCTCACAGCGGCGGCGCACGCGGCGGCCCGGATACTCGCGGCCATCCGGTCCCTGGAGCCCTGCATGCCCTTTCCCGCCCGGCGCGCCCTCGCGCTTGCCGCCGCCCTGTTCGCCGCCACGGCCCAAGCCGCATCGCCGCTGAAGCCCTGCCGCATCGACGGCATCCCCAACGAGCTGCAATGCGGCAGCCTGCAACGCCCGCTGGACCCGGCGCGGCCGGACGGCGTGAAGGTCGACATCCACTACCTCGTCGTGCCGGCGATGGCACGCAACAAGCAGCCCGACGCCGTGCTGATGCTGGCCGGCGGCCCCGGGCAGAGTGCCATCGACGTGGCCGCGCGCGTGCTGCCGCGCCTCTCGCGGCTGAACAACCGCCGCGATCTCGTCTTCATCGACCAGCGCGGCACCGGCAAGTCCGCACCGCTGGACTGCCCCGACGAAACCAAGCTGCCCATCACCGAGCAGCTCGACACCGCCGCGCAGATGCGGCGCCTAGACGCCTGCCGCGCCACGCTCGAGAAGTTGCCGTACGGGGACCTGCGCTTCTTCACGACGACCATCGCGATGCAGGACATGGACGCCGTGCGCGAGGCGCTGGCCGTGCCGCAGTGGAACCTCGTCGGCGGCAGCTACGGCACGCGCGCCGCGCTGGAGTACCTGCGCCAGTTCCCGGCCAAGGTGCGCCGCACCGTCATCGATGGCGTCGCGCCGCCGGACATGGTGCTGCCCGCCAGCTTCTCGCCCGACACGCAGGCGGCGCTGGACAAGCTCATCGCCGCCCACGCCAAGACCCACCCCGAGCTGCGCGCCGACTGGCAAAAGCTGCTCGCCTCGCTGCCCCGCCAGGTGACGGTGGCCCAGCCGCTGACCGGCCAGCCCGAGCGCTTCACCGTCGACCGCGAGCTGCTGCTGCGCGCCGTGCGGCCGCCGCTCTATCAGCCGGCCCTGGCCGCCGCGCTGCCCGCCGCCATCCATGCGGCGGCAAGCGAGGGCCGCTTTGAAGGCCTGTTCGGCCTGACGACCGCCTTCAACGGCGGCAAGGGCATGAAGCTCGCCGCGGGCATGCACTTTTCGGTCATCTGCGCCGAGGACGTGCCCCGCCTCGCCAATGCCACCGACAAGCCGGGCGAGGACTACCGGACCGTCGATGCCGACATGTACGCCCGCGTCTGCAAGACCTGGCCCCGTGGCGACGTGCCGGCCGGCTTCTACACGCTGCCGCCCGCGCCCAGTCCCGTGCTGGTCATGAGCGGCGGCGCCGACCCCGCCACGCCGGCCCGCCACGGCGAGCGCGTCGCCAAGGCGCTGGGCGTGGGCCACCCGGAGCGGGTGCAGCACCTCGTCGTGCCCGAGGCGGGCCATGGCGTCATGGCCGTGGGCTGCGTGCGCGACGTGCTGTTCCGCTTCATCGACGCGAAGACGGATGCCGCCGCGCTGCCGCAGGACGCGGCCTGCGCGACGCGCATCCCACGCCCACCCGCCTTCCAGCCCGTGCAAACAGGGGCCGCCAAATGATCGAGATCCAGGACGTTCACAAGCAGTTCACCACCCGCACCGGCGCCGGGCTGTTCAAGCGCGGCAGCAAGCGCGTGGTCCATGCCGTGCAGGGCGTCACCGTCACCGCCGCCAACGGCCGCATCACCGGCCTGCTGGGCGCCAACGGCGCAGGCAAGACGACGACGCTGCGCATGCTGGCGGGCCTGTTGGCGCCGGACAGTGGCCACATCGCCTGCGACGGCATCGTCGTGAAGGACGCGCCCTTGAAAGCGCTGGCCCGCATGGGCATCCTCGGCGACGCCCACGGCCTTTACCCGCGGCTGAGTGCGCGGGAGAACATTGCCTACTTCGGCCGCCTGCAGGGCATGGCGCTGGACGCCGCCAACGCGCGCGCCGAGGAGCTGGCGCGGCTGCTGGAGATGCAGTCCATCCTGGACCGCCGCGCCGAGGGCTTCAGCCAGGGCGAGCGCATGAAGACGGCGCTGGCCCGCGCCCTGGTGCACGACCCCGCCAACATCGTGCTGGACGAGCCCACCAACGGCCTGGATGTGCTGGCCACCCGCGCACTGCGCGAGGCGCTGCGCTGGCTGCGCAGCCCCGAGGGTGGGGGCAAATGCATCGTCTTCTCCACGCACATCATGCAGGAGGTGGAGCAGCTCTGCGACGAGGTCGTCATCGTCTCCCACGGCCGCAGCGTGGCGCACGGCAACGTGCCGGCGCTGCTCGAATTGGCCGGAGAACAACGCTTCGAGGACGCCTTCGTGAAACTCGCATTCCCTGAGGAGGTCGCGGCATGAAGCACGCGTGGATCGTCTTTACGAAAGAACTCGCGGACGCGCTGCGCGACCGCCGCACGCTGCTGCGCATCCTCGTCCCCGCGCTGCTGATGGGGCCGCTGCTGCTGATGGCACTGTCGGGGCTGATCGCGTCGTTCGAGGAGCGCGCCGAGAAGCGCGAGGTGGCGGTCTACGGCGCGGACAACGGCCCCACGCTGGTGAACTACCTGCAGCGCCAGAGCTACACCATCCTCTCGATCAAGGGTGAAGAGCTCCGGGAGGGCTACGAGAAGGGCCTGCGCGCGGGCAAGATGGCGGCGCCGCTGCTGGTGATCCCGGCGGACTTCGAGGCCAAGCTGCTGGCGGGCGAGGCGCCTGTCGTCGAGGTGATGAGCGACAGCGCCAACCAGCGCGCCCAGGCCGGCGTGGGCGGCGTCAAGGGCCTGCTGTACGGCTTCAACCAGGAGCGCGCGTCGTTGAACCTGGCGATGCGCGGCGTGTCCATCGAACTGCTCAAGCCCATCGACATCGAGGAGCGCGACCTGGCCAGCATGCAGGCCCGCGCCGCGCGGCTCAGCAGCATCATCCCGATGTTCATCATCATGGCCGTGCTCTACGGCGCGCTGACCGCCGCGCTGGACAGCACGGCCGGCGAACGCGAGCGCGGCTCGCTGGAGCCGCTGCTGATGAACCCCGCGCCGCACGGGGCCATCGTCGTCGGCAAGTGGGGCGCCGTCGCGCTGCTGGGCATGGCCGTGGCGCTGCTGTCGAGCTTGAGCTTCGTGCCCGCGCAGTGGCTGCTGAAGAGTGACAGCCTCCAGGCGATGTTCCAGTTCGGCATGCCGGAGGTGCTGGCCTTCTGGCTGCTGCAGATCCCGCTGGCGGCCGGCCTGTCAGCCATGCTGATGGCGCTGGCCATCCGCTCCAAGACCTTCAAGGAGGCGCAGGCCGGCAGCACGCTGATCGTCACCGCCATCAGCCTGGCGCCGATGGTCACGCTTCTGAACCCGGGCGGCGACGCGGCCTGGTACGTGTGGGTGCCGGGCCTGGCGCAGAACACGCTGATGCTGGCCGTGCTCAAGGGCGAGACGCTGCGCTGGGGCCAGGTCTTGCCCGGCGTCGTCGTCGGCTTTGCGCTGACGGCGGTGGCGCTGTTCTATGTGGCGCGGTCGATGCGGGCAGCGGTGGCACGTTAATCTGCTGCGCATGAAACACATCGTCATCGCGGCGGCCACGACAGCGCTGGCGCTCGCCGGCTGCACCAGCTTCAAGAGCTTCAGCGCCTTGGAGCCCGCCACGCCGGCCGATTACACCGGCCCCACGGCCAACGTCGCGGACGAGGTCGTCGTGGTCAGCGTCCAGCGGCTGCACGTCTTCGAGATCACGCAGGTCGACGGCCGGCGCCTGGCCAGCAGCAGCATGGCCTCCACACGGGCCGGCCAGGGCAGCGGCATGACACTGACGCCGGTGGCGCTGACCAACGAACTGCCGCTTCGCGCGGCGCAGCTGCGCCTCCAGGCAGCGACGCAGTACGCCTCGCCCATGCTCGCCATGTCGAACGCGAGCTGCCGCACATTCGGCGAGGTGCGCTTCACGCCCGCTGAAGGCAAGCGCTACCTCGTCAACGGGCAGATCGCCGAAAACGTCTGCGAGGTCTGGATTGAGGACCTCGAGACCCGGCAGCCGGTGACCGAGAAGATCAGCGGTCCGGGCACCGGGCGCTGAACCAGGCGTTACGCCAGGCGGCGTGCGGCCGCCTTGAGCAGCGCCCGGGAGTACCAGCGGTGAAAACCCAGCAGCGCATGGAAGACGCGGCCCATGCGCGCGCCCTCGCCGGCCTTGTGTTGGCGCGGCACGACGGCCGAGCCGAACCACAGCGTCGTGGAGCCGCCTTCACCCGTCTGGGCCTTGAACCAGGACCGCGTGGCGCCACTGTCCTCGTGCATCAGCAGCTCGTCGCCCACGCGCGCCTGGACGGTCCAGACGGCGATGCGCTGGCCCTCGCCAAGGGCCACGGCCCGCGCCATCGCATCGCTGGAAGGCTTGCCGAACAGCGCCAGCAGCGCACGCTCGACCTTGAAGAGGCGCGTCGTGTAGAAGGCCTCGACGAACTCGGCCAGGCTGACGGTGCGCGGGAACCGCAGCGTATAGGCGTCGGCAAAGGCGCCGCGCTCTGCAGCGAGCCGGGCCAGCAGGCTGTCGGGCGGCGGTGGCGTGGCGGTGGGCGTCATGGCGACGGAGCGTAGACGGCAATCGACGGGATAGCCGCAAGCGATTGGCCGGCGGCGATGAGAATCATTAGCATTTTGCTATTCGATCTCGCCAAACCATAGCCACCATGACCAAGACCGTCAGCTTCGGCATCCTCCACCTCGGTACCTCGTTCACGGTGACCTATGCGCTGACCGGCAGCATGGCGGTGGCCGGTGCCGTCACGTTCGTCGAGCCGCTGGCCAACACGGTGCTGCACTACTTCTTCGACAAGTACTGGGACCACCCGCGCGCCGAGGCCTGGCGGGCGCGTTGGCGCCCGACCCGGGCGCTGTCTCAGCCCTGACGCCGACGCCGCTGCTCAGCGCAGGCCGTCCAGCAACGACCGGCGCAGCGTGGCCTCATCGGCGTGGCCGTTCTGGCGACGCATGAGCTGGCCGTCCTTGAAGGTGAAGTACGCCGGGATGCCCTGCACGCCGTACTGCGTGACGAACTCGCTGTTGCTGACCGTCGTCCACGGCTGGAAGGCCACCCGTGCGAAGGCCCAGCCCTTGGGCGCCTCACGCTCGGCGAGGGCGTGGAAGGCGGGATTGGACGGCACGCAGTAGGTGCAGTTGCGATCGAACGAGGTGAGCTGCAGCACCACCCAGCCCTTGCTCTCGCGCAACCAGGCGCTCAGCTCGGCCGGCTGCACGTCCTTGATGTGGGCGCTCGGCGTGGGTGTGGACGCGGAGGCTGCCACCGCGGGCCGTGGCTGCCGGCCCACGGGCGGCGGCAATGGCGCATCAGCGGCCGGCGCGCGCAGGCGCTCGACGTAGGCCAGCAGCGGTGCGCGGTCCAGCGCGGGCGCGCTGACCGTCTTGACGGTGGACACATAGGCGCCCTGCCCCGTGCCCACGCGCACGGCGACGATGGCATCGGCCCGGTGGCCGATTAGATAGGTACCGCGGTCGCCATAGGCCGAGTAGGACAGCTTCCGGGCAAGGTCCAGCTCATGGTGCCAGTAGACGGAGGCGTCGTTCGGGCCGCCCGGCGCCTTGCAGGGGAAGTCGCAGATGGTGACGAGCTCGAAGCCCTGCTCCTTCAGCTGACCGGCGTAGTGGCGGGCGATGAGCAGCGGGCTGTCGTCGGGCTGGTGCTTGTACTGCTGCATGGACACCGTGCCCTCATAGGGGAGGCGATGGCGGCTGCTGTTTCTGCCTTGCATGCGCTCGGGCGGGCTGATCGGCAGCGCGCCGGCCTCCAGCGGGTTGTCATAACGGCCCAGCGCCTTGGCGCTCGGGTAGGGGCGCAGTTCTTCCACAGCAGCGTTTGCGGCGGCCACGCAGGCCAGCAGCGCTGCTGCAACTAACAGCTTTCTCGATCGGACAGACATGGTTCTCCCTGAATGACATTTGCACCCGCGCCTGCGCGCGGCGCCGCAGTCTAGGAGGCCGCCAAAGGGACGCCGGAGGTCAAGTCGTTACGAGCTGTTCGGCGCGCCGGGCGCAGCGGAGCGCTGGA
This sequence comes from Roseateles sp. AC306, assembly GCF_979253795.1. Classification (NCBI taxonomy): domain Bacteria; kingdom Pseudomonadati; phylum Pseudomonadota; class Betaproteobacteria; order Burkholderiales; family Sphaerotilaceae; genus Roseateles; species Roseateles sp. AC306. Next base: position 67,379 of record NZ_CEEDEB010000010.1, on the reverse strand, counting down.
TAACGAGAGATCCTGTCCATCGACATCGCGTCCCGGCCACAGCCGTAAGGTCTCCACTACGACGAGACAGGTTGAGCCGGGGCGGTCTCGCGCTCCATCCAGCCCAGCCAGCGCAGCGCCTGCTCGCGGCTGTCGCCACACATGATCTCGCTGGGCTGAAGCGAGCCGCAGACCGCCGGCCGCTCGGGCCGGCCGAAGATCATGCAGCGCAGCTCATCGTCCAGCTGCAGGCAGCGCACGCCGGCCGGCTTGCCATGCGGGTGGCCGGGGATGGGCGAGCTGATCGACGGGGCGATGCAGCAGGCGGCGCAGTGGGGGCGGCATTCCATGGGCAGCCGCGATTCTGCGCCCCGGCCCGGGATCACTTCGTGACGACGATGTCGCCGGTCTGCAGATCGCGCAACTGGTCCACATAAGGCAGCTCGATGTTGTCGAAGCTCACGGGCACACCGGCACAGCGCAGCGCGTCGGGCCGGTCGCAGACATGGAAGTGAAGGTGCGGCTCGGTGGAGTTGCCGCTGCTGCCCAGTTGGCCGATGACCTGCCCGGCGCGCACCGCCTCGCCAACCTTGACGCGCACGCTGGCCGTCTTGAGGTGGGCATACACGGTGGACTCGCCTTGGGCGTGTTCGATCAGCACGTAGTTGCCGATGATGGCGTCGCCTCCCTGCGCCATGCGCTTGTCCTGCTGCTCGCCGACGCGCTTCAGGTAGGCGGCCTGCTCCTCACCGGGGCGGCGGAGGTCATCCGCCGATTCAGGCGCGTCCTGGCGCGCGACGCGCACGATGCCGTCGGCCGCCGCCAGCACGGGGGCACCGTAGGCGAAGTGGTCGGAGAGCTTGCTGCCCTGGCCGCGATAGCTCAGCCCGCCCTCGCCGATGCGCGCAATGTCCAGCGCGAATTCCTGCGGCACCACCCAGCGGTGATGCGAATGCGGCGACGGGCCAGCGCCGATGAACCAGGTGCCCGCGAGCGGAAATCGGTACTTGTTCTTCGCGCCAGCCAGGATGGGCAGCGAGGCGACGGCGCTGACCGCCTGCTGGCCGGCGTCATGGCCCGCGACCTGAACGGTGACGGCTGGCCGCTTGCCGCGATAGCTCAGGAACTGCTGCACCAGCATCAGCATTTCGCCGGGCGCCAGCGTCGCCGAGGACGCGAAGACCGGCTTGGGGCCCAGCAGCGCAGCCCCGCCGAACTGGAAATCGAGCTGGGTGATCATGCCGGCGTCGTTCATCTGCTTGCCGCGCGCGGCGCTCTTGGCCAGGTCCGCAGCTTCCAGCAGCCGGGAGTCGGTCGGCGTGCCGGGGCCCTTCACGGCCAGTGTCACCGAGTCCAGCGTGACGGGCGTGCTGCCGCCGTTGCTGATGGCGATGTTCTGCACCAGCACACCCTGGACCCCACGCACCGAATCGATGGCGTAGGCATGAACGCCCTGCGCCGGATAGAAGCGTACGGACAGCGCTTGCGACCAGGCCGGCAGGCTGCCGGATGCGGCCAGGCAGGCGGACAAAAACACGAAGCGACGAAGCATGGGGGGTCCTTTCAAGACAGCGGCGCATTGTGGGCAGCAGCGACCTGTACCGCCCGCGCGGCGCGACCAACGGCACATCCCCGGGCTTCAAGCGTCCGGATTGCGCTGCATTGCGGCGCGACCGCCGTGCGCCAAGGCCGTACGGGGTGACTTATCCACAGCCACTCCTTAAAATTCGCGGTTCGCCTGAGCGCTCGCGCAGGCACCGTTCTTTCCAGGATCGAGATGCTCTACCCCAAGGAATTCGATGTCATCGTCGTCGGTGGCGGCCATGCCGGCACCGAGGCCGCGCTCGCCGCCGCCCGCATGGGCGCGCAGACGCTGCTGCTGACCCACAACATCGAGACCCTGGGCCAGATGAGCTGCAACCCCAGCATCGGCGGCATCGGCAAGGGCCACCTCGTCAAGGAGGTCGACGCCCTGGGCGGGGCGATGGCGCTCGCCACCGACGAAGCCGGCATCCAGTTCCGCATCCTGAACGGCAGCAAGGGCCCGGCCGTGCGCGCCACCCGCGCCCAGGCCGACCGCATCCTCTACAAGGCCGCCATCCGCCGCCGGCTGGAAAACCAGCCCAACCTGATGCTGTTCCAGCAGGCAGTGGACGACCTGATGGTGGAGGGCGACCGCGTCGTCGGCGCCGTCACGCAGGCCGGCATCCAGTTCCGCGCCCGCGCCGTCGTGCTGACGGCAGGCACTTTCCTGGACGGCCGCATCCATGTCGGCCTGCAGAACTACGCCGCCGGCCGCGCGGGCGATCCGCCGGCCGTGTCGCTGTCGGCTCGGCTCAAGGAGCTGAAGCTGCCGCAGGGTCGGCTCAAGACCGGCACGCCGCCGCGCCTGGATGGCCGGACCATCGACTTCTCGAAGTGCGAGGCGCAGCCGGGCGACGGCGCGCCCTCGGCAGACGGCACGCCTCCACCCCACCCCGTGCCGGTGTTCAGCTTCATGGGCAACAAGGCCATGCACCCGCAGCAGGTGCCCTGCTGGATCACGCACACCAACCTGCGCACGCACGAGATCATCCGCAGCGGCTTTGACCGCAGCCCGATGTTCACCGGCGTCATCGAAGGCGTGGGCCCGCGCTACTGCCCCAGCATCGAGGACAAGGTCAACCGATTTGCCGACAAGGACTCGCACCAGATCTTCCTGGAGCCCGAAGGCCTGACGACGCACGAGTTCTACCCGAACGGCATCTCCACCTCCCTGCCCTTCGACATCCAGCTCGCCGCCGTGCGCAGCATCCCGGGCCTGGAGAACGCCGACATCCTGCGCCCCGGCTACGCCATCGAGTACGACTACTTCGACCCGCGCGGGCTGAAGGCGTCCTTCGAGACCAAGGTCATCCAGGGCCTGTTCTTCGCCGGCCAGATCAACGGCACCACTGGCTACGAGGAAGCTGCAGCCCAAGGCCTGTTCGCCGGTCTGAATGCTGCGCTGCAGGTGCGGGGCGACGGCGCATGGACGCCGGCGCGCGACCAGGCCTACCTGGGCGTGCTCGTGGACGACCTCATCACCAAGGGCGTGACCGAGCCCTACCGCATGTTCACCAGCCGAGCAGAGTTCCGCCTGCAACTGCGCGAGGACAACGCCGACGCCCGCCTGACGGAGACCGGCCGCCAGCTGGGCCTGGTGGACGACGAGCGCTGGAGCGCCTTCAATCGCAAGCGCGATGCTGTTTCACGTGAAACAGAGAAGCTGAAGACAACTTGGGTTCACCCCGGCATCTTCCCGGCGGCGGACGCCGAGCGCTTGGTTGGCAAGGCGCTGGAGCGTGAATACACGCTGGTCGAACTGCTGCGCCGGCCGGGTGTCGTGTTTGACACCGTCGCCGAAGTCGCTTCGATCGCGCGGCCGGAGGCTGGCGTTTCACGTGAAACATTGACTGCCGAATTGGGCCAGGAGCTGGCCGACCTCGTCGCCGAACAGGTTGAGATCAGCACCAAGTACGCCGGCTACATCAACAAGCAGGTGGACGACGTCGCCCGCGCTGCCCACTTCGAGCACCTGAAGCTGCCCGACGACCTGGACTACGGCCTCGTCCACGCCCTCTCCTTCGAGGCGCGTCAGAAGCTGAACAAGCACCGCCCCGAGACGCTGGGCCAGGCGTCGCGCATCTCCGGCATCACGCCGGCGGCGGTCTCGCTGCTGCTTGTGCATTTGAAGAAGGGCAAGTTCAAGGGGTTCGCGGCCGAGGCGGAAGCTGCATGAAGGACACGTTAGCAAGCGCGGCCCTCGAACTTGGCCTGGATCTCAGCGACACCCAACTTGACCAGTTGCTCGCCTACCTGGCCCTGCTCCAGAAGTGGAACAAGGTCTACAACCTGACCGCCGTGCGCGACCCCGCGCAGATGCTGAGCCACCACCTGGTCGACAGCCTGTCCGTCATCACGCCGCTGAAGCGCAATGGCGCACCGAACAGGCTCATGGATGTCGGCGCCGGTGGCGGCCTGCCAGGCGTGGTCATCGCCATCTGCTGCCCGGGCACCGATGTCAGATGCGTGGATGCCGTCGCCAAGAAGGCGACCTTCATCCAGCAGGTAGCGGCCGAGCTGAAGCTACCGAACCTGCGTGGCGTCCACAGCCGGGTGGAGCAACTGAGCACCGAGCCCTTCGGCGTCATCACGTCCCGCGCCTTTGCCTCGCTGGTCGACTTCACGGGCCTGACCCGCCAGCACCTCAGAGAAGGTGCCGTCTGGATGGCCATGAAGGGCCAGCACCCGGCCGAGGAGATCGCCGCGCTGCCGGCCGACGTGGAGGTGTTTCACGTGGAACAACTGACCGTCCCCGGCCTGGACGTCCAGCGCTGCATCATCTGGATGAAGCCCCGCTGAGGCACTTCACGGGTCGCGCCCGAGAGGCGGCCCGTCCTCTCGCCGGTACGATGCTGGCAGTCGAGAACTAGAACCCATGGCCAAGATTTTCTGCATCGCCAACCAGAAGGGCGGCGTCGGCAAGACCACCACCACCGTCAACCTCGCCGCCGGCTTGGCACAGATCGGCCAGCGCGTCCTGGTCGTCGACCTGGACCCCCAGGGCAACGCAACCATGGGCTCCGGCATTGACAAGCGCAAGCTGGAGCTGACGGTCTACGACGTGCTGCTGGAGTCCGCCACGCTGCCCGAGGCCAGGACGCGAGCCGACAAGGCCGGCTACGACGTACTCGGCGCCAACCGCGAGCTGGCCGGTGCAGAGGTCGACCTGGTCGCGCTGGAGCGCCGCGAGGCCCGGCTCAAGGCCGCGCTGGCCGACGCCGGCCCGGACTACGACTTCATCCTCATCGACTGCCCGCCGTCGCTGTCCATGCTGACGCTGAACGGCCTGTGCTGCGCTCACGGCGTCATCGTGCCGATGCAGTGCGAGTACTTCGCGCTGGAGGGCCTGACCGACCTCGTCAACACCATCAAGCAGATCCACGCCAACCTGAACCCGGACCTGCAGATCATCGGCCTGCTGCGCGTCATGTTCGACCCGCGCATCACGCTGCAGCAGCAGGTCAGCGACCAGCTCAAGACTCACTTCGGCAACAAGGTGTTCGACACCGTCATCCCTCGCAATGTGCGGCTCGCCGAGGCGCCCAGCTACGGGCTGCCGGGGGTCGTGTTCGACCCCAGCTCCAAGGGAGCCGTGGCGTTTGTCGAGTTCGCCAAGGAGATGGTGGCTCGCATCGAGACGATGCGATAGGCATCCGCGACTCTTGCCATGTCAGACGCCCTGCTCCGTTACGTTCCCGTTGACCCAGATCATGTGCCGAGCGCCGATCAAGCAACGCGGGCGAAGCAACTACTTTCCGGCTGGCTACCTATGGCCAGCGACGTTGTCAGTCATACCAAGGCGCGAGTCGTTTTTGTGGATGCCGGCGGAAATTGGGCCGGCGCGCATTGCCAGTCATGTGGGGCCGATGCCGAGGACTGGTGGAGCGACGCCATGGAGGCTGCTGCCGACGGCGGCTTTGAGAACCTGCGGGTCATAGCAGCATGCTGTGGCGCTGACGTTTCATTGAATGGGCTGAAGTACGGCTGGCCGGTCGCGTTCGGCCGATTCTTCCTGGAGGCTGTCAATCCGAACGTCGCCGGGATTTCCGAACAAGCTCTGAAACAGCTGGGTGACGCCATAGGCGCGCCTGTGCGGCAGATTCAAGTGCATGTCTAAGGCCTCCAGCGCCACGCTGCGCCCGATGACCCTGGCCGACGCCGACGCCGTCGCTCTACTCCACGCCACCAGCTGGCGCAGCGCCTACGGCGGTATGTTGACCGACGACTTCCTCGACAACCATGTCGTCGCCGACCGCCAATCCGTCTGGCGCGAACGCCTGCTGAGCCCGGCCACCGCGCCAGGTTTTGGCGTCGTGGCCGAAGATGCCACGGGCGACATGATCGGCTTCGCCTATGTGCTGTTGCACCACGATCCGGTCTGGGGCACGCTGGTCGACAACCTGCACGTCCACCCAGAGCACAAGGGCGGCGGCATTGGCCGGCGGCTGCTTCAGGCCGTGGCGACCCAGCTCGGTCCGCAGCACACGCAACCTCTCTTCCTCTGGGTGCTGGACGGCAATGAGCCCGCCAAGCGCTTCTACGCCCGCATGGGCGCCGAGTTCGCCGAGCAGGGCATGACCGATGGACTCGGCGGCGCGACTCTTGCGGAGTGGCGTTGCGTGTGGCGCCAGCCCACGTTGCTGCTGCAACTGCCATGAGCAGGTCTCTGCACGCCCTTGCCGCACTGCTGCTGACGCTGGCTGCCAGCGCTGCTTGCGGCGCAGACGCCAACCTGTTCGCCTTTGTCGGTCAGAAGATCAGCGTCGAAGCGTTCGAACCGCAAGGCTGCGGCGCCAAACCAGACCCACCCCTCGAACAGGTTTGCATCGTCATGGACGCCGCTTTCCATGCGGAATACCGCGTGCTGAAAGCGGTCTACGGCCAGTACGACGGACCGATCATCCGTTTCGACGCGTTCGACCACTATGGCCGGCCGCGCTTCGCCCGGTACGACCAGGTGCTGCTGTTCGTATCCAAGGCCAGTGACGGCCGGTGGATCCACCAGAAGTACCAATACTTTCCCGTCCATGAAACCGTCAACGGCGCCTTGGTGGGGTGCGGGTCGGCCGACCGTTTCGAGCCACCAGCCCGGCGCGGCCCAAGCACAGCCCAGCCTGTCGCGCTCAAACGACCCGTTGTCGAACCGCTGCGGGACATGACACCCGAGCAGATCGCCGAGTGGTTCCCTGCCACGGACTGGCAGATCACACCGGAAGGCGCCATCTGCCTGCGCGGCACGCCGCTGGCGGAGTTGTTCGAAGCAAAGAAGCGCGGCGTCCTCAAGGCCCGCGGCGTTTTCGAGTGAACCCGCTACTCGATCTGCTGGCGTTGCGCGCCGAACTCGCCGGCCTGGACGCCAGCGCGCCGCCGCAGCAAGCCGACATCGACGGCTGGCTGATCCGCCTGTCGCCGGGCAAGGCCAAGCGCTCGCGCTGCATCAATGCGCTGCGCGAGGGCAGCTTGCCGCTGGACGACCTGCTGGCCCGCTGCCAGCAGGCCTATGACGCCGCCGGCCTGCCGTTGGCCGTGCGCGTGACGCCCTGGAGCCAGCCTGCCGACCTGGACGCGCGCCTGGCTGCCAAGGGTTGGAATGCCTTCGATGCGGCCGATGTGATGGTGCTGGGCTCCCTGACTCCTGAGCCCGCACCAGTCGCCCTCCAGGCCCTCGACGCCAACGCCTACGCCGCCCTCGTCGGCACGCTGCGAGGCTCGTCCGAGAGGGCAATAGCCGCCCACGCCGAGCGCATTGCTAACGCCCCAGTCACCTACCAGGGCTTCGCGCTCAACGACGCCACGGGCGTACTGCTCGCCTGCGGCCAGATGGTCGTGGACGGCGACATCGTCGGCCTCTACGACATCGCCTCGGCCGTGCAGCGCCAGGGCCACGCGGACCGCCTGTGCCGCGCGCTGCTGGCCCTCGCCCACGCCCAGGGCGCCCGCAAGGCCTATCTTCAGGTGGGCAGCGACAACGAGGTCGCCAAGCGCCTGTACACGCGCATGGGCTTCGTCTTCGCCTACCGCTACCACTACCGCAGCCCCGAACAAGAGTTGGTGTGAAGCTCCGCCGCCTCGAACCCACAGACCTGCCCGCCTTCCAGGCCTACCGCAACGACCCCGACGTGGGCCGCTGGCAGGGTTGGGTGCCCAAGTCCGACGCCCAGGCGCTGGCCTTTCTGAACGAGATGGCGGCCGCGCCGCTCTTCCAGCCGGGCCAGTGGACGCAGCTCGGCATTGCCGACGAGCTGACCGGCCAACTGCTCGGTGACCTGGGCGTCTACGTCAGCGCCGATGGCCGCGAGGCCGAGTTCGGCTTCACGCTGGCCCGGGCCGCGCAAGGTCAGGGCATTGCCAGCGCCGCCGTGTGCGAGGCCGTTGCCCTGGTGTTCGACGAAACGCCGGTCGCGTGCATCCACGCCCAGACCGACGCGCGCAACATCGCCTGCATTCGACTACTGGAGCGCCTCGGTGTGCCGCTCGTCCAGCAGATCGACACGGAGTTCCGCGGCGAACCCTGCGTCGAATTCCGGTACGAACTGGCTCGCCGCTAGGCGCCAAACGCCCCGAGGCGCGCGGATTGCCAGGAGGCCCGCATGAAGTTTTTCGGGCTCGGACTGCTCCTCGCCGTGGCGATGGCCGCACTTGGCTGGCAGCAAGGCTGGTGGCGCCTGCCTGACCGCCACAACCCGTTCGCGCCGCTGGTGGTTCAAGACCCGCCCAACTGGCTCACCGGCTTCAAGCTCACGCGCGCGCAGCGCGACCCGCCGCGCTGCGCGCAACTCGTCCGGGCGCTGCCCTGGCGCGCCGAGCCGCTGCCCGACCGGCGCACCGGCGAAGGCTGCGGCTTCACCGATGCATGGCGCGTTTCTGGCATGGGCAACGTCGACGTCGACGCGTTCTCGCTGTCCTGCCCATCGGTGCTGGCACTGGCCATGTGGCAACAGCACACGCTGGCCGACGCGGCGCAGCGCCATCTCGGCGAGCCGGTGCGCCGGCTTCAGCACGTGGGCAGCTACGCCTGCCGCAATGTCTACGGGCGCGAAGGCGCCCAGCGCAGCCGCCATGCCACGGCGGAAGCCCTCGACGTCACCGGCTTCGTGCTGAGAAGCGGCCGTCGCGTGGGCGTCCAGCGCGACTGGGACGATGGCAGCGCCGAGGGCGCTTTCCTGCGTGAGGCGCACGGCGGCGCCTGCCGCTGGTTCCACGGCGTCCTGGGACCTGACTACAACGCCGCGCATCGTGACCACTTCCACCTCGAAACCGGCGGTTGGCGAACCTGCCGTTGAAGACGCGACCCCGTGTGGGCCTGCGCTGCCTCCCACGTTTGCAGGCCCACCCCAGGGCAGCGAGTTGCGCGAGCTGGGTCAACATGCCGCCCAACCCCACGACCCTGTCCTGCCCATGCAACTGAAGACCTTGGCCGCCGCCTTCGTCGCCGCGTCACTGCAGTCCACCGCGCTGGCGGCCGACAAACCCGTCGTCGACCTGCCCGGCGCCGCGGACCATCCCCTCATCAAGCGCTTCGCCGGCTCCTGGCTCGCCGGCCAAAGCGTCTCCAACTGGGATGCCGCCGTGCTGCCCGCCAGCGCCGAAATGGCCAAGGGCGACAACCGCCAGTTCAAGGACCCGCTCAATCTGGAAGGCAGGGTCACGCGCACCCTCTACATCGCGCCGCGCGGCAAGGCGTCGCTGGAGGTGTGGCGCAACTACGAGCAGGCGCTGAACGCCGCCGGCTTCAAGAAGCGCTTCTCGTGCGAAAGCAAGTGCGCCGACCTCTACTTCGCCTGGTGGAAAGCGAGCGAGCCCAACAAGGGCATGACCTGGGCCAAGGGCGACGTCGAGACGCCCACCGGCAGCCGCTACGGCCTGACCTCGGCCCTGTCTCCCGAAGACGGCCGCATGCTCGTCGGCACGCTGGGCAAGCCCGGCCATGAAGCCCATGTGCTGCTCTACAACTCGCTGGCCGCCAACGCGACGACGGGCCTCGTCGCCACCTATCTGCAAATCGTCGAGCCCAAGGCCATGGAGACCGGCCAGGTCACCGTGGACCCGGCTGCGTTGCAGGCCGGCCTGGCGGCGGAAGGCCGCGTCACACTGACGGGCCTGTTCTTCGACACCGGCAAGACCGAGCTCAAGCCCGAGTCCAAGGCCCAGCTCGAAGCCATGGCCGAGCTGCTGAAAAGCCAGCCCGCGCTGAAGGCCTGGATCGTCGGCCACACGGACAACGTCGGCGGCTTCGACGCCAACGAGAAGCTCAGCCTGGCCCGTGCCCAGGCCGTCGTCGCGGCACTGGTGGCGGCGCCGTACAAGGTGGATGCGAAGCGGGTCGTGCCCAAGGGGCTGGCGTCGCTGGCGCCAGTGGCCGGCAATGGCGACGACGCCGGCCGGGCGCGGAACCGGCGCGTGGAGCTGGTGGCGCAGTAGCGAGACCTCGCCGCCTGCAAGGGCAGCCGACTCGCGTTAGGGTGCGAAACATGCTGCCCTCTTCCGTCATCGCCATCACGCCGCTGGGCTTCCCCTGGGAGACTCTCGACCCCTTCCTGTTCTGCGTCCACCACGACGACGCCTACCCGCGCGGCAACGGCCGCTACGGGCCGGACGCGGCGCTGCTGGCCGGCCGGCAGATCGGCTCGGACTTTTCGCGCAAGGACGGCTGGAGCATGTACCACGGCCAGCAGGTGCCCGGCTTTCCCGCCCACCCGCACCGCGGCTTCGAGACGGTGACCATCGTGCGCCAGGGCCGCGTCGACCACGCCGACTCGCTCGGCGCCGGTGCGCGCTTCGGCGGTGGCGACGTGCAGTGGCTGACCGCCGGCAAGGGCATCGTCCACGCGGAGATGTTCCCGCTGCTGCACATCGACCGGCCCAACCCGCTGGAGCTGTTCCAGATCTGGCTCAACCTGCCGGCCGACAGCAAGATGGTGGAGCCGCACTTCACGATGTTCTGGTCGCAGGACATCCCGCAGCACCGCTTCGTCGACGCGGAGGGGCGCGGCACCGAGGTCGTCTGCATGGCCGGTGCCCTGCCCGTGCCGGGAGGCATCGCCCAGCCGCTCGCGCCGCCACCGGACTCCTGGGCCTCGCGCCTGCATTCGGACGTCGCCATCTGGACGCTCAAGCTCGAACCTGGCGCGCAGTGGACGCTACCCGCGGCGGCCGGCGACAGCACACGCCGCAAGCTCTACTTCTTTGCCGGCACGCGCCTCAGCGTCGACGGCCGGGCGGTGGACGTGAAGTCCGCCATCGAGCTGCGGGCGGGCGCCGCCGTCACCCTGGTCAACGGCGCGGAACCCGCCGAGCTGCTGATGCTGCAAGGCCGCCCGATCGGCGAGCCGGTTGCCCAGTACGGCCCCTTCGTCATGAACACCGAGCAGGAGCTGCGGCAGGCGTTCGAGGACTACCGGCGCACCGAGTTCGGCGGCTGGCCCTGGCCCGATGCCGCGCCTGTCCACGGCGACGACGGCGGGCGCTTTGCGCGGCATGTGGATGGCCGCACCGAGCGGCATGCGGCGCAAGAGCAGACGGCGCCGCCAGCGCTGTAGAGTCCGCCCCGCCTTCTCAGCTATTGAAAGCGCTGCCACGCCTCGTGGTGGCGCGCCTGTCGCCATGAAATCAATGCACGCTTCCCTGTTGGCCACGGCTGTGGCAATGGCGCTCAGCACCGCAGCGGCGCCGCTGCTCGCCGCCGACGCCCAGCCCTGGCTGGACAAGGCCAGGACGTCCACGCAGCGCACCGAACTGCTGCTCAAGGCCATGACGCTGGAAGAGAAGCTGTTGCTGCTGTTCGGCTATGCGTCCGGCGACCAGCTCGCGCAGGTGGACAGCACCATCATCCCCGGCGTCAACGCCAAGGAAGTCGCCGCCAAGGTCATCCCCGGCTCGGCCGGCTACATCCCCGGCATCCCGCGTCTCGGCATCCCGGCCCAGTACCAGGCCGACGCCTCCATCGGCGTGCGCAACCCCTATCTGGAACGCACCTCCCTGCCCTCGTCCCTGGCCACCGCCGCCAGCTGGGACCCGCGCGTGACCGAGGCGGGCGGCAAGATGATTGGCCTGGAGGCGCGGCTATCGGGCTTCAACGTCATGCTCGCGGGCGGTGTCAACCTGGCCCGCGAGGCCCAGAACGGCCGCAACTTCGAATACACGGGTGAAGACCCGCTGCTGGCCGCCGAGACGGGCGCCGGGCTGATCCGCGGCGTGCAGGCCAACCACATCATCTCGACCGTCAAGCACTACCTGATCAACGCGCAGGAGACCGGCCGCACGCTGGTGAGCGCGCAGATCTCGGAGCCCGCACTGCGCATGAGCGACGCGTTAGCTTTTGAGCTCGCCATCGAGAAAAGCAGCCCCGGCTCGGTGATGTGCTCGTACAACCGCATCAACGATGTCTACGCCTGCCAGAACGCCTTCTGGCAGAACAAGGTGCTCAAGGGCGACTGGGCCTACAAGGGCTATGTCATGTCCGACTGGGGCGCCGTGCACTCGACGGTGCAGGACGCCAATGGCGGGCTGGACCAGCAGTCTGGCTTTCCCTTCGACAAGGTGCCCTACTTCGCCAAGCCGCTGCGTGACGCCGTCGACGACGGCTCCGTGACGCTGGCCCGCATCGACGACATGGCCCGGCGCATCCTGTGGGCGATGTTCGACAAGGGCGTGGTCGATCACCCGCTCAAGACCGGACCCATCGACTACGCCGCCCACGCGCTGGTTTCGCAGGCGGCGGCTGAGCAGTCGCTGGTGCTGCTGAAGAACGAAGCCGCCGTGCTGCCACTGGCGGCGCCCAAGCGCGTGGCCATCATCGGCAGCTACGCCGACAAGGCCGTGCTCGCGGGCGGCGGCTCCGCCGTCGTCACGCCCATCGGCGGCAACGCCGTGCCGGGCCTCGGCCCCGGCGGCTGGCTCACCCAGGTGTGGCAGCCGTCATCGCCGATGAAGGCCTTGCAGAAGCAGCTGCCCGCCACGCAGTTCGCCTTCGATGCCGGTACCAACGTCGACGCCGCAGCCAAGGCAGCCGCCGCGGCCGATGTCGCCATCGTCTTCGTCCACCAGTGGACGGCCGAGTCGCTCGATGCGCCGTCGCTCAACCTGGACGGCAACCAGGACGCCATCGTCAGCGCCGTCGCCAAGGCCAACCCGAACACGGTCGTCGTCGTCGAGAGCGGCGGCGCGGTCCTGATGCCCTGGCAAAAGGACGTGAAGGGCATCCTGGCGGCCTTCTACCCGGGTGCCAATGGCGGCGAGGCCATCGCACGCATCCTCACCGGCGAGGTCAACCCGTCGGGCCGCCTGCCTCTCACCTTCCCCGCCAGCACGGACCAACTCGTCCGCCCCAAGATCGGCGGCAAGTCGGAAGGCCCGCTGTTCACGGTCCGCTACACCGAGGGCGCGGCGGTCGGCTACAAGTGGTTCGACCTGCATGGTCACAAGCCCCTGTACGCGTTTGGGCATGGCCTGTCGTACACGAGCTTCGAGCTGAGCGGCCTCAAGGCAGACCAGAAGGCCAACGCGCCCGTGACGGTCAAGTTCGCCATCAAGAACACCGGCAACCGCGAAGGCGCCTCAGTGGGCCAGGTCTACGTCCGCGCGCCGCAAAGCGCCAAGTGGGAAGCGCCCCGGCGCTTGGTCGGCTTCGGCAAGCTGGCGTTGAAGCCAGGCCAGACCGCCACGAGCGCGGTCACGGTCGACCCGCGGCTGCTGGCCACCTTCGATGAGTCGACCGGCGACTGGGTCATCGCACCGGGCACCTATGAAGTGCAGCTCGGCGCGGGGTCGGACGACATCCGCGCCACCACCAAGCTGGCGCTGGCCGGCCGCCGGTTCACGTCCGCGCAGCTGCGGCGCTGAGCCTGCCGGTCAGGCCTCGGGCGCGTGGCAAACCGCCTCGATGTTGTGCCCGTCCGGGCCGATGACAAACGCGGCGTAGTAGTTCGCGTGGTACTTCGGGCGCAGGCCCGGCGGGCCGTTGTCCGTACCGCCGGCCGCCAGCGCTTCGCGGTAGAACGCGTCGACCTGCTCGCGCGTCTGCGCCACGAAGGCGATGTGCAGCTGCGCGGGCTTTTCCTTGGTCTCGAACAAGCACAGCGTGGCTACCTGGCCGTCGACGTAAAGCTCGATGCCGTACGACGGCTCGCCTTCGCCGCCCTTCAGGACGCCTAAAGGCGCCAGCGCCTGAAGGAAAAAGGCCTTGCTCGCGGCGTAGTCGCTGACGCCGAATTTGACGTGGTCGAACATGGGATCAGCCTTCCAGTGGGCGCGCGACGTTCAGCGGTCGGGCCGCTGGCTCTTGAAGAAGGCGTTGATCGTCAGCCGGCCCGCGCCTTCGAGGTAGGCGGCTGGCGGCGCTTTACCAACGTCGCCGGAATGGAAGATGCCGCCGTCGTAGAAGACGGCCCGGTTCCATCGGGCGGCCACGCGGCCGATGGCCTCGAAGTAGCGGTTGCTCTCGGTCATGTAGCCCGACGGGATGTCGTATTTGTCGCCGAAGGCGCTCGGGACCAGCGTGTTGGCGTCGCGGCAGAACTGGACCGTGTCGACATCGGACATCCGCGAGCGGAAGAACACCGTGCCGCCCAGCGCCTCGTCCTTGAAGAGGTAGTGGACGCAGGCGCCCATCAACTCGCCGGCTGACAAACCGATGTCGTCACGATGGCAAACCCGCTGCCGGGCGTCCAGCTCCGTGGCGGGCAGCACGACGCGGCCGAAGCGGGCATACATCCCCAGCAACCGCCTGGCGCCCAGGCGCGCGCGCATCTGCTGCTCGAAGAAGTGGGCCAGTTCGACGGCAACATCGCCCGTCAGATCCCGTTGTGGGCCGGGATAGGCATGGCCGGGGATGACCTGGAACTCGGCCGCCCCATCACGCGCCAGGTTCACGAGCGACTCGGGATCCTGCAGGAAGTCGTCGATAACGAAGACCCGGGCGCCGCCCTCCAGGGTCACCGTCTCCAGACGTGCCGCGCGGTTGATGCGCAGCACGTTGCCGGTCATGGCGCTCTGCGCGGACAGCTGCTCGTCTCGGGCGATCTCTCGGGGGTGTGGGTGACGGTCATCAAGGGCCATGGCGCCATTGTGTCGCGATACATAACGCCGCGTCCGAGCGTTCCCGAGGTGGGCTTACCGCAACCGCTGGTCCAGCCAGTTCAACACTCGCAGATCCTGAAAGTAGTTGGTGTGATGCGTCTGCGCACTCACACCCAGATCCTCCCAGTGCGGCGCCGTCAGCGTCAGGTCGCCCAGGCGGTTCATCGAGGCGCTGTCCACGACCAGATCGTTGGGCTGGTCGAAGATCAAGTCGGCGCCGTAGTACATCGCCTGGCCCTTGAGGTTCGTCACGCGCTTCCACAGTTTCCACAGCGGCTGGTTGACCTCGGCCGGCATGAAGCTGCCGCCGATGGCGCGCACCTCCGTCCCACCCGGCAGCGGGTAGAGCTGGGCCAGCTCCAGGTTGTTGTTGACGCGGCCTTGCGCCAGCAGGCCGGGCACCAGGCCGACGGCGGCATCGGTCAGCGGCGTGCGGGCGCCCAGCTCCAGCACCTTGCCCAGCACGCAGGCCAGGCCGCCCACGCCCAGGGCCAGCACCTGCAACCCGGGCGGCGCGACCTTGCGGGCCTGCGAGGCCACCTCGGCCACCGCGTCAGCAAAACTGGCGAGCGTGTCGAGCGCCTGGCGCAGCTTGTCGGGCGCGGCGAGCGACGTGCCGGCCAGCGGTGAGCCGACGAACAGCGCCTGGCGGGCGCGCAGTTCGGGCGCCATGCGCAGCAGCCAGGAGATGACGAGGCCGCCGCGGCTGTGGCCGACGAAGTCGAACTCGGCCGGGCAGGGCGCCAAGGCATCGCGCAAGGCCAGCGCGTTCAGCCAGGGTGCGACGCTCAGCGTCGGGTGGTCGAAGGCCAGCACAGCGTTGTAAGTGCCGCTGGCGTCGGCCAGGCGTTGGAGCAGCGTCTCGCCGTCCACCGTGGCGGTGAACTCCTTGGCGTACATCGCGCTGGCGCTGAAGGTGCCGTGCACGAGCACGAGCACACGGCCCGTCAACGCGGCCAGCTCAGCCGAAGCGATCGGCGCCCAGGCCTGGCCGTTCCAGCGGCGCAGGCCTTCGGCGGGCGACGTGATGGCGGCCAGCACCGGGTTGAGCCGGCGGTCCAGGTTGCGCAGCGCGTCGGTCAGCTGGTTGGCGCCCAGCTCGGGGAAAGCGATGCGCTGCACGGTCTCGCGCGACTCGGGCGCAAACGCGCGCCAGCTGCGCCGGCCCTGCGTGCCGAGCTGGCGCACCGGCGGCTCGTAGACCCAGCGCAACAGGCCGTCCTCGCCATCACCGCGCAGCAGCCGCACGGCGGCGCGGCCGTCCGCAGCCTGCGCGTCGAAGCCCCGACGGCGGCGTTGCTGAATGGGCGCGCGCCCCGCCTCGCCGCCGGGCGCGGGCACTTCGAGCTGGTCGCCCACCTCGGCCCACAACGTCTGGCTGGCGGCGGTCATTGGTCGTCCCTCAACAGCGGCAACGGCGTGATCTGCCGCTGCCGGGCCGTGATGATGTCCAGCATGGAGTCGTAGTCGGCCCGGTCGCTCAGCGCCTCGACACCGGCCTCGATGGCCTCGACAAAGCCGCAGTGCTCGGTCAGCCGCACCGTCTCGATGGGCACCAGCTTGCGGTCGAGGATGAGGCCGCGCACCTCGTCCCAGCTCGCGCGGCCGGCGTGCCACGGCACCGCCTGCGCGTTGGCGGCGGAGCTGCCGCTGGCGTCGGCCTGCACGGCGCCGCTGTAGTTGCCGGTCATCTGCATGTACTCCTCGCGGAAGGACGGGTGGCGCCACCAGCCCGGCAGCGCATGGCCTTCGAGCAGGAACACGACCGGGTAGATGTCCACCAGCTCCAGGCAGGCCGCAAACAGCAGGGCCAGGTCGATGCAGGTGCCGGCGCGGTCGGCCAGCACGGTGGAGGGCATGCGCAGCCGCTGCGAGTCGAGCTTCTTGCTGTAGCTGGGCGGCGGGTTGATGTAGCCCAATTGCCAGTCGTGCAGCAGCGTTGCCCAGATGGCCTCGACCTGGCGGTCCACGCCGAGCAGCAGTTCCTCGTCGATGCGACCACTGATCGAGACGGCGTTGTCAGGCACGCACTGGTAGCCCTCGAAGCCGGCCGTCGGGTCGTCGCGCAGCACACGGTTGTAGCGCTGCGACTGCGAGATGGCGCTCATCACCGCCGGGTCGCGCGGCAGCACGAAAGAGGGCAGCCATTGGCCGTCGCGGCGGTTGTCGCGCCACTGGTCCACCGGCAGCAGGCGCAGGCGGTGGCTGTCGTGATACAGCACCTTCTCGCCCTGGCGCACGCGCACCTGCAGGCTGGTGTTGATGGCCTCGTGCACGCCGCGCGCCACGTCGGCCGTCAGCGGCACATGAATGTCCTTGGTGAGGTTCTCGCGTTCGTGCTGCATGACGACGCGCCGCTCGTAGCGCGCCTCCTCGGCGCCCATGTGCACGGCCACTTCCACGTCCAGCGGCTCGGCCCGGTCGGGCGCGTCGCAGCTGAGCACGAAGCGGCGGAACAGCGGCTGGGCGTTGTGCAGCACGGCGTAGTTCAGTTCGGGGAAGGGCTCGATGGCGCAGCGCACCTCGCTCGACACCGGCTTGCGCTCGGCAGCCGCCATCGCGCGACGGGCCTCGTGCTCCGCCTTGGTGGCGACGTCGACAAAGACCGGCCCGTCCAGCCACAGCGTCACGCCGGTCGCGTCGACCGACTCGGGCAGCGCCCTCACCTCCTCCCACACGTTGCCAAAGGCCTTGGGCAGGTCGAAACCCGTGCTGAACAGCTGGCGCAGCAGCTGCGTGATCGCGTACTCGGCCAGCGAGTCCTCGAAGGCGTCCTGAAAGCCCAGCGCCGCGCGCGTGGCGCCCTCGGCGATCAGCATCGGCGCCAGCCGGGCGGCGCTGTTCCAGACGTTCAGCGTCGTCAGGTAGGGCGGTGTGCCGCCCACGGCCGCCGCCATGGCCTGCGACAGGGCCTGCGCATGCACCAGGCGCGGATAGCCCTTGCCGCCGCGCAGCAGCAGGCCGTCCAGCACACGGCGCGAATCGGCCAGCAGGTCATCGATGAGCTGCACGCGGCTGGGCGCGTCGGCAGCGTCCGAGTCCGGCGCCTCGACGATCGCTGCCTTGCCGATCAAAGAGCCCAGCTCGCGCAGGCCCTGGTGGCTGTCCATGCCCGCAAAGTGCAGCAGATGCGGCGGCCGCGCAGCCAGTTCGGTGGTCAGCTCCTCCAGGCTGGGGTAGTTCAGCACCCGCGGTGCCGGCACGTCGGCTGGCAGCGCGGCGGCCAGGTTCTTCAGCTCGGCGTCGACCGTCCAGCGCTCGCACAACTCGGTCGGCAGCGCGTTGACGAACAGCACGCGGAAGTCCTTCCACGCCGGGAAGACGACCGCCGCGCGCGGCACCGGCTGCCACGCGCCTTCCACCTCGTGCTGCACCTGCAGCTCGCGGATGACGGTCAGCGGCTTGGGGCCCTTGGCGGCGGCGCGGCGCTGCTCGCGCGTGGCTGCGGCCAGCACGTATTCCCACGGGAAGATGCGGCCCTCCCAGCAAATCGCCTCGTGCTGGAAAGGCACGCGCACGACCAGCATCTGCGCCTCGCCCAGCGCCTGCAGTTCGGCCGGGCCCAGGCCCAGGATGCGCAGGGTCTCGGCGGCGTCGGCCTGGTGCTGGTCGCGCACCTTGGCGTCGCGCAGCCAGCGCTGGCGGGAGCGCAGCAGATAGGTCCAGCGCAGCGCCTGCTGGGCCATGGTCTGGCGCGAGCGGGCGTCCACGCTCGCAACGGCCAGGCCCAGCGCGTCGCCGGGGCGGGCGATGTGCACGGCGTCCAGCAGCCGCTCATGCTCGGGCGGCAGCTGGGTGTTTTCAAGCGCTTTGCCGGATGTGCTCACGAACAGGCCTCTTCATCGAGAAGGCCCGCAGTATCGCGACGCTGCGCTGTCGCACAACGCCTAGACGAGACCCAGCGACTCTTCCAGCCCCAGGTGCACGTTCATCGACTGCACGGCCGCGCCGCTGGCGCCCTTTCCGAGGTTGTCCAGGCGGGCGATCAGCAGCACCTGGGTGTCGCTGGCGAACACGAAGATGTCCACGCGGTTCGTGTCGTTGCAGGCCTGCACGTCGAAGGCGCCGGCGTCCAGCGTGGCGGCATCGCGCAGCGGCTTGACGTTGATGAAGCGCTCGCCTGCGTAGTGCGCGGCCAGCGCGGCGTGAATCTGCTCGGGCGTCGTGCCCGCCTTCAGCTGGCTCAGGTGCAGCGGCACGCTGACCGCCAGACCCTTGTAGAAGGGGCCGACGATGGGCTGGAAGACCGGCGGCGTCGCCAGCCCAGTGTGGGCCGCCATCTCGGGCAGGTGCTTGTGCTTCAGGCCCAGCGCATAAGGGCGCGGCGCCTGCAGCTGGGCCGGCAGCGGCTGCTGCTCGTACTCGGCGATCATGCTTTTGCCGCCGCCCGAGTAGCCGGTGATGGATGTGGCGCTGACGGCCGCATCGCGCGGCAGCAGGCCGGCATCCACCAGCGGCCGCACCGTCAGGATGAAGGCGCTGGAGTGGCAGCCCGGGTTGGAGATGCGCTTGCTGGCCTGAATAGCGCCGCGCTGGCCGCGGGCCAGCTCCGGCAGGCCGAAGGCCCAGCCCGGTGCCGTGCGGTGCGCCGTGCTGGCGTCGATGAGGCAGGTGTGGGTGTTGTTGATCATGAACGCCGCCTCGCGCGAGGCCACGTCTGGCAGGCACAGGAAGGCCACGTCGGCAGCATTCAGCAGGCGCGAGCGCTCGGCGGGGTCCTTGCGCTTGTCGGCGTCGATCTTCAACACCTCGATGTCGCTGCGGGCCGCGAGGTACTCGTGAATCCGCAAGCCGGTCGTGCCCTCCTGGCCATCCACAAACACCTTGAACGTCATGCTCTCTCTCCGTCGGCCAACAAACCAAAGATCGAAGAATACGAGATACGCCGTGACAGGCGTTCCCAGCAACCGCACGGGAATAATGGAATCCTTTGTCGTCTGCCGGAGCCTGCTGAATGAAACCACTTGTTGACCGTTGGGCATTGATCACCGGCGCCAGCCGTGGCATCGGCCAGCAAGTCGCCCAGGCGCTGGCTGGCGAAGGCTGTCGGCTGATCCTTCACAGCCGCAGCATCGACGCCACCGCCGCGCTCGCCGGTCGCCTGCGCGGCCAGGGCGTCACGGTCCATCAGGTGGCCGCCGAGCTGAGCGACAGCGCCGCCGTGCAGCGTCTGGCAGGCGCGGTGGATGCGATCTGCGGCACGCTGGACATCCTCTACAACAACGCGGCGGTGATGACGCCCTACCACGAGGACTACCTGACCGTGGTGCCGGCCGAGTACGAGCTGAGCTTTCGCGTCAACACGGTGGCGCCCATCCTGCTGTGCAACCACTTCCTGCCGAAGATGGTGGCGCAGGGCTGGGGACGCATCGTCAACGTCACGTCGGGCATCAAGGACCAGCCCGAGCTGATGGCCTATGCCGCCTCCAAGGCGGCGCTGGACAAGTTCGTCTACGACACCGCGCCCAAGCTGCAAGGCACCGGGGTGACGATGAACCTGCTCGACCCCGGCTGGTTGCGCACCGACCTGGGCGGCCCGAACGCGCCGGGGTCGGTGGAAAGCGTGCTGCCCGGCGCGCTGGTGCCGGTGCTGGCGACCGACGGGGCCAGCGGCCGCTGGGTCAGCGCCCAGGATTTCGCTGCGCTCTGAGGGCGATGCGCGTCCTCCTGCTCCCCGGCTGGCAGAACTCCGGCCCCGCCCACTGGCAAAGCCGCTGGGAAGCCCTGCACGGCGACCGGCGCGTGGAACAGCACGACTGGGACTGGCCCCGCCGCGGCGACTGGATGGCGCGGCTGGACGAAGTGCTGCTGGAGAACGACCAGCCGGTGTTGCTGGCAGCGCATTCCCTCGGCTGCCAGCTCGTGGCCGCCTGGGCCGAGCATTCGCAACACACCGCCCGCGTCGCCGGCGCTCTGCTTGTGGCGCCGCCCGACACGGAGCGCGAGGACATGCCGCCCCAGTTGCACAACTGGCGTCCCATCCGTCGCACGCGGTTGCCGTTTGCCAGCATTGCGGTCATCAGCAGTGACGACCCCTTCTGCGCGCCCGAGCGCAGCACGCTGATGGCGGCCGACTGGGGCGCCAGCGTGGTCATCGCCGGGCCATGTGGTCATCTGAATGCCGAGTCTGGCCTGGGCGACTGGCCGGAGGGCCGGGAGTTGCTGATGAGTCTCTGAACGAGAATCCGGCGATGGTCACCAAGAAACCCAAAGGCCTCGGCCTCGGCCTCGAAGCGTTGCTCGGCCCCAAGGTCAGCGAGGCGCCCGCCACCGACTTGCCCTCCGTGCTGAAGCTCGAACAGTTGCAGGCAGGCAAATACCAGCCGCGTACGCGCATGGACGAGGGCTCGCTGTACGAGCTGGCCGAGTCGATCAAGGCGCAGGGGATCATGCAGCCCATCCTCGTGCGGCCCATCGCCCCCCATGGCGGCGTGAGCTACGAAATCATTGCCGGCGAACGGCGCTTCCGTGCCGCAAAACTTGCGGGCCTGCGCGAGGTGCCGGTGCTGGTGAAAGCAGTGCCCGACGAGTCGGCCGCCGCGATGGCGCTGATCGAGAACATCCAGCGTGAAGACCTCAACCCGCTGGAGGAAGCACAGGGCCTGAAACGACTCACCGACGAATTCGGCCTGACGCACGAACAGGCCGCGCAGGCCGTGGGCCGCTCGCGCAGCGCGGCGAGCAATTTGCTGCGCCTGTTGAACCTTTCGGCGCCGGTGCAGAACATGCTGATGGCTGGCGACCTGGACATGGGCCACGCCCGCGCGCTGCTGCCGCTGGACGGCGCCACGCAGATCACGACAGCCACCGAGATCGCCGCCAAGAAGCTCAGCGTGCGTGAGGCCGAGAAGCTGGTCGCAAGGCACCAAGGCGCCGCGCGCCAGACGCCGCTGCTGCGCGTGAAGAGCGACAAGAGCCGCGACGTGCTGAGGCTGGAAGAAGAGCTGGCCGACGCCCTCGGCGCCACCGTCGAGGTGCGCGTGAAGAAGAGCAGCAAGCGCGGCCAGAGCGGCGAGCTGGCCATCCACTTCGACTCGCTGGACGCGCTGTCCGGCCTGCTCGACAAGCTGCGCGGCGGCTAGCGCCGCTGCACCGCCGCCGCGCAATGCGGTGGCGTCCGACATCGGACCATGGCGGCGCATCCAACACTAGGATCCGTGCGGATGACCTTGCTGCCCCGCGGCATTTCGGGCGGGGCTGCTCAACACTTCTTCACGCTTGTCTGAGGGGCGCCACAAGGCCCCCTCGTTCGTGCGGTTTCCCCGAAAAGTGCCAGGTCTTGCCTAAAACCCGGGCGTATGCTGGGCTCGCCCTGTCAACGAAAACTCGACGAGATTTGTTGGTGGACGTACAGCGCTTATTCTCGTGATGGACGAGGTCTCGGAGCAACCCAAGCTGCCGAGCACCCGAGTGGAGAGTTCTGATGACGCCTTGCAGTTGAGGCGCGATCAGAACCCCCCAGCTGATCATGGGCACGGATCGTGCCTGTGACCCTGTGGAGTTCAAACCGCAGGAGATCGGCATGGACGTCATCAGTCATTTTGCAAAGCGCTACGAGCGCAGCAAGGTTGAGGAGCTCTCGCTGGAGGACTACCTCGCAGAGTGCAAGAGAAACCCCCTGGCCTACGCCACAGCTGCCGAGCGCATGCTCCAGGCCATCGGCGAGCCGCAGATGCTCGACACGCGCAACGACCCGCGCTTGTCGCGGCTGTTTGCGAACAAGACCATCAAGATCTATCCGGCCTTCGCCGAGTTCTACGGGCTCGAAGAAGCGATCGAGCAGGTGGTGTCCTATTTCAGGCACGCTGCGCAAGGGCTGGAGGAAAAGAAACAGATCCTCTACCTGCTCGGGCCTGTCGGCGGCGGCAAGAGCTCCATCGCCGAGCGGCTCAAGCAGCTCATGGAGCACGTGCCGTTCTACGCGCTCGCCGGCTCGCCGGTGAACGAGAGCCCGCTCGGCCTCTTCGACATCACCGAGGACGGCCCGCTGCTGGAGCGCGACTACGGCATCCCGCGCCGCTACCTGAACCGCGTGCTGTCGCCGTGGGCCGTCAAGCGCCTGGATGAGTTCGGCGGCGACATCCGCAAGTTCAAGGTCATCAAGCGCTACCCCAGCGTGCTCAAGCAGGTCGGCGTGGCCAAGACCGAGCCGGGTGACGAGAACAACCAGGACATCAGCTCGCTGGTCGGCAAGGTCGACATCCGCAAGCTGGAAACGTATGCGCAGGACGATCCGGACGCCTACAGCTACTCCGGCGGCCTGTGCCTGGCCAACCAGGGCTTGCTGGAGTTCGTGGAAATGTTCAAGGCGCCGATCAAGGTGCTGCACCCGCTGCTGACCGCCACGCAGGAAAGCAACTACAAGGGCACGGAAGGTTTCGGCGCCATCCCGTTCGACGGCATCGTGCTGGCGCACAGCAACGAGAGTGAGTGGAAGACCTTCCGCAACAACAAGAACAACGAGGCCTTCCTCGACCGCGTCTACATCGTCAAGGTGCCCTACTGCCTGCGCGTCAGCGAGGAGGTCAAGATCTACGAGAAGCTCATCCGCAGCTCCTCGCTGGCCGAGGCCAAGTGCGCCCCGGGCACGTTGAAGATGATGAGCCAGTTCGCGGTGCTCACGCGCCTGAAGGAGCCCGAGAACTCGTCGCTGTATTCCAAGATGCAGATCTACGACGGCGACAACCTCAAGGACACCGACCCGCGCGCCAAGAGCTTCCAGGAGTACCGCGACTACGCCGGTGTTGATGAAGGCATGAGCGGCATCAGCACGCGCTTCGCCTACAAGATCCTGTCCAAGGTCTTCAACTTCGACTCGGCGGAAGTCGCTGCCAATCCCGTGCACCTGATGTACGTGCTGGAGCAGCAGATCGAGCGCGAGCAGTTCCCCAAGGAGCTGGAAGAGAAGTACGTCGGATTCATCAAGGAGCAGCTGTCGCCGCGCTACGCCGAGTTCATCGGCAAGGAGATCCAGACCGCTTATCTGGAGAGTTATAGCGAGTACGGCCAGAACATCTTCGACCGCTATGTGACCTATGCCGACTACTGGATCCAGGACCAGGAGTACCGCGACACCGACACCGGCGAGGTCTTCGACCGCGTGTCGCTGAACGGCGAGCTGGAGAAGATCGAGAAGCCGGCCGGCATCTCCAACCCGAAGGACTTCCGCAACGAGATCGTCAACTTCGTGCTGCGCGCGCGCGCCAACAACGCGGGCAAAAACCCGCTGTGGACAAGCTACGAGAAGCTGCGCACCGTCATCGAGAAGAAGATGTTCTCCAACACCGAGGAGCTGCTGCCCGTCATCAGCTTCAACGCCAAGGCCAGCGCCGAGGACGCCAAGAAGCACGAGAACTTCGTGCAGCGCATGGTGGACAAGGGCTACACGGCCAAGCAGGTGCGGCTGTTGTGCGAGTGGTATCTGCGGGTGAGGAAGAGCAGTTAAGAAAGCAGGCGTTTGATGTCCCTGCAACAGATCATCGACCGACGCCTCTCCGGCAAGAACAAGTCGATTGGCAATCGCGAGCGCTTCCTGCGCCGGCACAAGGACCAGATCCGTGAGGCCGTGAAGCGCGCGGTGGACGGCCGCGGCATCCGCGACATGGAGCGCGGCGAGGAGGTGCGGATTCCGAAGAAGGACCTCACGGAGCCCGTCTTCGGCCACGGCGACGGCGGTGTGCGCGAGGTCGTGCGGCCCGGCAACACCGAGTACGTCAAGGGAGACCGCGTCGCCAAGCCCAAAGGCGGGCAGGGCGGTGGCGGTGGTGGCGGGCAGGCCAGCGATTCCGGCGAGGGGGAGGACGACTTCGTCTTCCATCTCACCAAGGAAGAGTTCATGCAGGTCTTCTTCGAGGACCTGGCCCTGCCCAACCTCGCCCGCACGACGCTGGCCGACACGCCTGAGTGGCGCAGCCAGCGCGCCGGCTATGTGTCTGACGGGACGCCCACCAACCTGCACGTCGTGCGCTCGATGCGCGGGGCGCTGGGCCGTCGCATTGCCCTGGGCATGGACAAGCGCCGCGAGCTGCACGAACTCGAAGCGCGCGAGCAGGAGCTGCTCAAGGAAGACCGCCCGGAAACGCCGCGCCTGCTGGCCGAGACGCGAGAGCGCATCCAGCACCTGCTCGCGCGCCTGAAGGCCATCCCCTTCCTCGACCCCATCGACCTGCGCTTCCGCTCGCGCGTGCGCATCCCGGTGCCGACGACGCGCGCCGTCATGTTCTGCCTGATGGACGTGTCAGGCTCCATGGACGAAGGCCGCAAGGACCTCGCCAAGCGCTTCTTCATCCTGCTCTACCTGTTCCTGACGCGGCACTACGAAAAGATCGACGTCGTCTTCATCCGCCACCACACGCAGGCACAGGAAGTCGACGAGCAGAACTTCTTCCACGCGACGGAGACGGGCGGCACCGTCGTCTCCAGCGCGCTCGTGCTGATGGAGCAGATCATCAAGGACCGCTACTCGCCGACCGAATGGAACATCTACGGCGCCCAGGCCAGCGATGGCGACAACTGGCACCACGACAGCGGCCGCTGCCGCGAGCTGCTCGCCGACAAGATCCTGCCGCTGTGCCGCTACTTCGCCTACGTGCAGGTCGCCGAGCCCGAGCAGAACCTGTGGGAGGAGTACCAGAAACTCTCCGACGATGCCCGCCACTTCGCCATGCGCAAGGCCGTGGAGGCCTCGCAGATCTACCCCGTCTTCCGTGAGTTGTTCAAAAAGGAAGGGGCAAGCGCATGAGCAGCAAAGAGGACCGCCGGCACCATGAGCGGCCGGCCAACCCGCCGCCCGGCACGCGTGACCGGCGCCAGCACCTGCCCCTGCAGCGCATGAAGCCGCTGGCCAACCGGCCGAGCCTGCCGCTGCCCTCGCCCAACGACTGGACCTTCGACCTCATCGAGGAATACCACGCCGTCATCAAGCACACGGCCGATCGCTTCGGTCTGGACACCTATGCCAACCAGCTCGAGGTCATCACCGCCGAGCAGATGATGGACGCCTATGCCTCGGTCGGCATGCCTGTCAACTACCGGCACTGGAGCTACGGCAAGGAGTTCATCAGCACCGAGCGCAACTACAAGCGCGGCCAGATGGGCCTGGCCTACGAGATCGTCATCAACTCCGACCCCTGCATCGCCTACCTGATGGAGGAGAACACGCTGGCGATGCAGGCCCTTGTCATCGCCCACGCCTGCTACGGGCACAACAGCTTCTTCAAGGGCAACTATCTCTTCCGCATGTGGACGGATGCCTCGTCCATCATCGACTACCTCGTCTACGCGAAGAACTACGTCGCCGAGTGCGAGGAGCGCCACGGCCTGGACGCCGTCGAGACGCTGCTGGACAGCTGCCACGCGCTGATGAACCACGGGGTCGACCGCTACCGCCGCCCGGCCAAGCTGTCGCTGGCCGAAGAGCAGGCGCGCGTGAAGGACCGCGAGCAGCACGCCCAGTCGCAGATCAACGACCTCTGGCGCACCCTGCCCAAGAAGCCCGACCGCCCGGACGAAGCCGCCGAGAGCCGCCGCTTCCCCGACGAGCCGCAGGAGAACCTGCTGTACTTCATCGAGAAGAACGCGCCGCTGCTCGACCCCTGGCAACGCGAGATCGTGCGCATCGTGCGCAAGATCGCGCAGTACTTCTATCCGCAGCGGCAGACGCAGGTCATGAACGAGGGCTGGGCCACCTTCTGGCACCACCGGCTGCTGAACCAGATGTATGACGACGGCTACCTGAGCGACGGCATGATGATCGAGTGGCTCAAGTCCCACACCAACGTCGTCTACCAGCAGGCCGGCGCCAACCTGAACCCGTATGCGCTCGGCTTCGCGATGTACACCGACATCCGGCGCATCTGCGAGAACCCGACGGACGAAGACCGCGACTGGTTCCCCGACATCGCCGGCAGCGACTGGCTGCCCACGCTGGACCATGCGATGCGCAACTTCAAGGACGAGAGCTTCATCGGCCAGTACCTGAGTCCGAAGATCATGCGCGACTTCCGCCTCTTCTCCATCCTCGACGACGAAGCCAAGAGCGAATACGAGATCAGCGCCATCCACGACGAAGGCGGCTACCGCCACGTGCGCCAAGCCCTGTCGCGCCAGTACGATCTGTCCACCCGGGAGCCCAACATCCAGGTCTGGAACGTCAACCTGCGCGGCGACCGCTCGCTCACGCTGCGCCATGTGCAGCACCTCAACCGCCCGCTGCACGACAGCGCTCAGGAAGTGCTCAAGCACGTCGGCCGGCTGTGGGGCTTCGCCGTGCAGTTGGAAAGCGTCAACCAGCGCGGCGACGTGACGCGCCGCTGGAACGTGCCGGCCCAGCACACCTGATGCGGGTTGCGGCGCTCATGGCCTTGGCCCTGGCCGCGCTGCTCGCCGGCCCGGCCAAGGCGGCTGGGCTGACCGAACGCCAGGCCTGCCTCAAGCTCATCGGCACGGCGCGGGCTCTGCATCTCGCTGGCGAGAACAAGCGCGGTGACTACCGCTGCAAGCGCCACGCGACGGACGCCGACTTTGTTTTCACGCTGCGCTTCGACGGCCCCAAGGAGCCCGCCGACGCCAGCCACCTGCTCGGCCACTACGTTGTCGACAAGGGCACGCGAAATGTCTACGAATGGGACGTCGCGACGCACAAGCGCGGCGTCATGCTGGTCCCGCCCAGACGGAAGCGCTAGGACGCCAGCTTCAGGCCGACGATCCCAGCCACGATGAGCGCCAAGCTCGCCAGCCGACCCACGCTCGCCACCTCGCCCAGCAGCACGATGCCCAAGGCCGCCGTGCCCACCGCGCCAATGCCCACCCACACCGCATAGGCGGTGCCCACCGGCAGCGTCTTCATCGCCACGCCGAGCAGGCCGACGCTCAGCACCATGGCGCCCACGGTTCCCACCGTGGGCCAGAAGCGCGTGAAGCCCTCGGTGTACTTCAGGCCGATGGCCCAACCCACCTCGAGCAAGCCAGCGACGACGAGCAACAACCAAGCCATGGTTTGAGTACCGAGTGATGACGAAGTGGCGGAATTCTGCCGGCCGGGCGCTTGGCCGCAGGTCGAAGGGCTATGTGCCGCCCGCCCCCGCTGGAAGGTCATCCAGCGGCACCGCCGGATCGAAGTGGTACAGCAGCAGGTAGTCGTCCCAGCCGTCGTCGCCCGTGCACATGCACATGCACGACAGCTTCAGCGCCTCGCCAAATTCCGCCGATTCCAGCAGCGCCTCCTTGAGCGCGGGCCATGAGGTCAACGGGTCCTCTGCGGCAAACAGGATGTTGACGAAGGCGCCGTCCTCTTCGCCCTCGGAGATGTCGATGCCGCGGATGCCCGGCGTGCGCCGGGCCACGGCCTCGCTGACCTCGGCCAGACGGGCAATATCCAGCGCAGGCACCCGGCCGGGGTGGACCTGGATGCAGATCCTGCCCAGCTCGGGTTCAGTGCTGCTCATGTGCGTTTCTCCATTGGCAAGACCCACGTTGCGCCAGCGCGCCGAGCGAGCAGCAACGCCGACGCCAGTAGCAGCGCCAGCCCCGTCGTAGCCTCCGCCCAGATCGTCAGGTTGGCGATGAAGGTGTGCTGCGAACACAAGCCCAGCGTGTAGTGCAGCAAGCCATCCAGCCCCAGCGCGCCGTAGACGGCCAGGGTCAACAGCGCGACGACCGACAGGCCCAGTCGCGCGAACACCAACGCGGCCAGCCCGACGCTGGTGACGGCGATCCAGAACAACCAGACCTTCCCCGGCGTCAGCCAGGCCGGCATGCCGGGATAGAAGGCGATGTACTGCGCGTTGTGGCCGAAGTGGGCAAGGCTGGCAGCGAAGTAGGCGGCGATCAGCAGGAGCAAGGCACGAGGCATGGTGTGCCTCTATCGCTTGAATGGCTGAATGACAGATGCTTTGTCGGAACGAGCCATTCGATTTAGCTTAGCAGCCGCTCGATCAGGTCTTGACGGCCCGGCGGCGTCAATCGCAGCTCGCGCGCATCGGCCACGCGCCGCAGCCAGCCCTTGTCCACCATGGCCTCCAGCCACGCCACCGCCAGCGGCCCGGCGAAATGGTCTCGGCGCTCGGACCAGTCCACACAGTCGTAGAGCAGTCGTCCTTTCGCCTCAAAGCCCTCGGGCATCAGCTCCGCCAGCGCCTCACGGCCCGCATCGCTGACTTCATACCGCCCATCCGCCGCAGCCCTGACCCAGCCCTTGGCCAGCAGCGCCTCGCGCCACTGCACGCCCAGCTCGCCGGCCAGGTGACCATAGCAACTCCGCGCATGCCGCAGCCCGTGCATATCCGGCTTCTGCCAACGCCGCACATCGGCTGCAGGTTCGGCATCGCGCCCATCGGCCACGCGCAGCAGTGCCTCCAGCGCATGCGCCACGTCGCCGTCGGCCAGGCCGAAGTAGCGGTGCCGCCCCTGCGGCCTCACGCGTGCCAGCCCTTCGTCGACGAGCAGCTTCAGGTGGGCGGACATCGTCGCGGCCGTGACGCCGGCATGCGTGGCCAGCTCGCCCGCCGTGTGCAGGCGGCCATCAAGCAGCCGGGCGAGCACACGCGCACGCGTCGGGTCGGCAATCGCAGCGGCAACGCGGGCGAGGCGGGGCTCTGCACTCATCGCGGCACCTGCTCCCGCTCATTCAAACCGTAGTCGCGCACGACGTCGGCCACGCGCAGCCGGTAGTCTGCAAACAGCCCACCTCGCCCTGCCGCCTGCGCCTCGCGGTGGCGCTCCATCTCGCGCCAGCCGCGCACCGCGTCCTCGTCGCGCCAGAAGGACAGCGACAAGAGCTTGTCCGGCTGCGTCAGGCTCTGGAAGCGCTCCACCGAGATGAAACCATCCATGCGCTCCAGCAGCGGCTTCAGCGCGGCGGCATGGTCCAGGTAGGCCTGGCGGCCTGCCTCGGTGGGCTGGACTTCGAAGATGACGGCGATCATGGCTTCACATCCTCACAGAAAGTTCGCTCCTCGCGCAGGATGAAGCGCTGCGCCTGCGCGAACTCGAAGTTGGCCCGCGCCTCGGGGTCGGCCTTGAGCCGCGCGCGGTAGGCCTCGTAGGCGGCCAGGGAGTCGAAGCCGACCAAGCCCCAGGCCTCGTAGTTCGTGCCCTCGTGTGGCAGCCAGTAGCCGAGCAGCCGGCCGCCCAGGCGGGGAATGATGCGGCCCCAGTTCCGCGCGTACTCGCGGAAGGCCTCGCGCTGGAAGGGATCGAGTTCGTAGCGGATGAAGCAGGTGATGTGGGCCATGGCGGTGCTGTTGACGTGATGAGACGCACCCAGTGTGGGCGGCCGCGGCACCACGATGCTTCGCTGTGCAACGAACTGTGATCCCGCCCCGTGGCCGCGGGCCGGCGGCTATCCTCGTCGCCGCCCATCCGCTCCCCCAACCACTGTGCAGCAGCCCGAGCCACCCGTTTCGACAGCCGCCGCACGCTGGGCCCGCTGGCTGCTCGGCCCCGAAGGCCAGGGCCGCGGCGCCGTCAAGCTGACGCTGCTGGCCTTGGTGGTCTACGGCCTGTTCGCGCTGAACGCTGCCGTGCAGGTGCACCTCGGCCTGATGCAGCCCCGTCCGGCGCTGTGGTTGAGCGGCACCAGCCTGGCCGGCATCGCCGCCTTCTACCTGCTGGTGCGCAGCGGCCTCAGCCGGCATCTCGGCAGCGACCCGACGCTGACGTTGCCGCAATCCCTCTTCGGCGCCCTCATCACCGCCTGGGGCTATGCCATCGACCCGCCGCTGCGAGGCGCCATCATCGCCATCATGCTGCTCAACCTGGTGTGGGGCATGTTCGTGCTGTCGCAGCGCCAGGCCTTCGGGCTCTACCTGTTCGGGCTGGCGGCACTGGCGGCCGCGATGGGTTACGGCGCGCTGGCCGACCCGGTGCAATTCCCGCCCGCCGTCGAAGCGCTGCACTTCAGCTTCGCGGCCATCCTGATGACGGCGGTGTCGGTGCTGTCGGTCAACATGGCGCGGCTGCGCGCCAAGCTGGCCGGGCGCACGGCCGAGCTGCGCGCGGCGCTGGCCAGCATCCAGTACCTGGCCCACCATGACGAACTGACGCGCATCAGCAACCGCCGCCACCTCAGCGAGCGCCTGGCCGCCGAGCAGCTCAACCAGCGCCACAGCGGCGAGACCATGAGCCTGGTGCTGATCGACATCGATCACTTCAAGACCGTCAACGACAGCCATGGCCACGCGGCGGGCGATGCGGTCCTGCGCCATTTCGCGGCCATGTTGCAGGGCACGCTGCGCAGCACCGACTTCGCCGGCCGCTGGGGCGGCGAGGAGTTCCTCGTCGTCACGCCGCAGGCCAGCGCCGACACCGCCGCCGCCCTCGTCGAGCGGCTGCGCGAGGCCCTGGCCGAGACGTCCTTCGACACCGTCGTGCCGGGCCTGCGCATCACCTTCTCGGCCGGCGTGGCCGAGTGCGCGCCGGGGGAGGACCTGCACCTCGCCATCGACCGCGCCGACCGGGCGCTGTATCAGGCCAAGCAGACGGGGCGTGACCGCACGGTCAGCGACTTCGCGCCGCTGCTCTGAGCCGGTCGAGCGCGCCCGCGAAGGGTGGGTTTCGCAACCGTGTGTTCCCAACCCCGCAGTCGCGGGGCCACCCCTCGAAGACGTGCTGGCTTCGTTCTAGGGGGTCCACTACCCTCGCGTCCGCCCGGCCGACGACCGGTGCCATGTCTTGCCTGGAGTTTTCATGCCCGCCGTCCGCCTGCCCGTGCTCCCGTCCACCTCCCGCCCCCTGCGCCGCGCGCTGACACGGCTGCGCCCGGTGGCCCTGGCCAGCCTGCTGGTGCTGGCGGGGACATCTCCGGCGGCGGACTACGCCTGGAACGGCGGCAGCTTCAGCGGCACCGGCCTGCCCACCACCCTCACGCTGAGCGACTCGCTCACCGTGCAGTGCCTGCCCGGCAACTGCGGCACCAAGGTGCTGGACGGCTCGCTGCAGAACAGCGGCTACGTCTACCTCACGGACAACCTCTACTTCCACTACATGAGCCACTCGCTGAGCAACAGCAAGTGGGTGCGGCTGCAAGGCGACGTCGGTCTGCTCAATGCCTACGCCGGCGGGCTCTTCATCAACGAGGCGCAGGGCAGCCTGGTGAAGACGGCCGGCACGGGCACGTCGCTCGTCGGCATCTCCTCGTTCCTCAAGGCCAACAGCCTCGTCGGCGCGACCACGGGCCGGCTGGAGTTCACCGGCAACACCACGTTCGACGCTGGCGCCCAGATGCTGGCCGCCAGCGGGGCCACGGTTGCCTTCACCGGCGGCACGCTGTCGCTGGGCAAGGACGTGAACCTGACGGGCGCGGGCCGCTACGAAATCGGCACCGACACCAGCGTGACCGGCAAGCTCGGCGCCAGCCAGCTCGTCTTCACGCACGGCCAATACACCGGCAACAACGCCACATTGACGAGCGACGCGTCGTGGACGGGCAGCGGCAGCTTCAACGGCGCCTGGACTGTGGCCGCCGGAAAAACGCTGGCGGTCGCCGACACCGGCAGCCACTACATCCGCGGCACCGTCGACAACCTCGGCACCGTCGACACGCAGAACCAGCTCTCGTTCGAATACGCCAGCTACCAGATCAACAACGCCGGCACGCTCAAGCTGCGCGGCGACGTCGGCCTCGTTACCGTCTACGCCGGCGGCACTCTCGTCAACACCGGCACGCTGGCCAAGGTGGCCGGCTCCGGCACGTCCACCGTCATGGGCCTGAGCTTCACGAACGACGGCGGCCTGATCGACGCGCAGACGGGCACGTTGCAGTTCAGCGGCGGTTCGCTGCTGTTCAAGGACGGCACGCGCTTCACCGGCGCCGGCACGGTCGTGGTCAACAGCGGCGCCAGCTTCGCCGGCCGCATCGACACCGGCAACCTCGTGCTCGCCGGCGCCAGCTACGACGGCGCGGCCGCCCAGTTGCACGGCAGCACCAAGCTAAACGGCGGCGCCTTGACCGGCCAGTGGGAGTTCGCCACCGACCACCAGCTCACGCTGAGCGCCGGCCCGGCCCTCTACTTGCGCGGCAACGTCACCAACACCGGCAGCTTTGCCGCAGGCGCCAACGTCAATTTCGAATACGGCTCCTACGCGCTGACCAACAAGGGCGGCATGACACTGCAGGGCGGCGCCAGCCTCGTCAACGTCTATGCCGGCGGCAGTTTCAACAACGCCGGCACGCTCACCGTCGCGGCCGGCAGTGGCAGCTCGCTCGTCCAGGGCATGACGACCTCCGTCACCGGCAACGTCAACGTCGACAGCGGCACGCTGCAGTTCAACAGCGGCTCGCTCAGCCTGGCCAGCACCGCCACACTGCAGGCCGCCAGTGGCACTGCCGTCATGCTGGCCGGCAGCACCACGTTCGCCGACGGCGCCCGCCTGCTCGGCAACGGCCAGTACCAGATTGCCGGCGACGCCAATGTCAGCGGCCAGCTCGGCGCGGCGCAGCTGGCATTCACCAACGGAAGCTACACAGGCAATGCCGCCACGCTCGCCAGCGGCGCCGCCTGGACGGGCAACGGCAGCCTCAACGGCACCTGGACCGTCGCCAGCGGCAAGACGCTGGCGGCCACCGGCGCCGGCTACCGCTACATCCGCGGAACCGTCGACAACCTCGGCACCCTCGACACGAGCGGCCACCTGTTGTTCGAGTACGCCAGCTACCAGATCAACAACGCCGGCACGCTCAAGCTGCGCGGCGACATCGGCCTGATCAACACCTACGCGGGCGGCACGGTCGTCAACACCGGCACCTTCGCCAAGGTCGCCGGCACCGGCACGTCCACCGTGCAGAGCCTCAACTTCACGAACAACAGCGGCGTCATCGAGGCGCAGACCGGCACGCTGCAATTCAGCGGCGGTTCGCTGCAATTCAATGACGGCACGCGCTTCATGGGCACGGGGCAGGTCTTGGTCGAGAGTGCTGCGACGTTCACCGGCCGCATCGACGCATCCAACCTCACGCTCAGCAGCGGCAACTTCAGCGGCGGCGGCGCCGGTGGCGCAACGCTGCATGGCAGCACAAAGATCCAGCACGCCTCGCTCGAGGGGAACTGGACCTTCGCGGCCGACCACCAGCTCACGTTTGCCGCCGGCACGACCCACGTGCGCGGCACCGTCCTCAACCAGGGCTCGGCGACGCTCGCCGGGGACCTGCGCTTCGAGTACCCGTCCCACACGCTTCACAACCAGGGTCGGCTGGAGCTGCAGGGCGACGTGCGCCTGCTCAACGTCTATGCCGGTGGCACCTTCACCAACAGCGGGACCGTCGTCAAGACCGAGGGCACCGGCACTGCCCACCTGGGCAGCATGACCGTCACCAACACCGGCACCATGGACGTGCACAGCGGCACCATCGCCCTGCCGTACAACTTCGTCAACGACGGGACGCTGACGGGCATTGGCACCTTCACGGCGGGCACCCTCACCAACGTCGGCCACATCGCCCCCGGCGCATCGCCCGGCACACTGACGCTGTCCAGCCATCTGGTGCTGGGCGAAACCGGCTCGCTGGACATCGAGCTGGGCTCAGCCACGCTGCACGACCTGCTCGTCGTCAACGGGAACGCCTCGCTGGGAGGCACGCTGGCGCTGTCCTGCTGGGGCGCTTGCAGCTTCGCTGCTGGCACCGACGTGCTGGTGCTCGATGCCGCCGGCACGCTCAGTGGCAGCTTCAGCCAGGTCACATTCGCCGGCTTTGCGCCGGGCTCGTTCGAAGTGCGGCTGGACGCCGGCAACGGCGAGCTGTGGTTGCACGCAACACAGAACATCACCGCCGCCGTGCCCGAGCCGTCGACCTACGGCCTGATGGCGCTCGGCCTGGGGTTGCTCGGCTGGCGCGCCCGCCGCCGCGTTCTTTGAAGTGGCGCGACCGGGATGCAGAGTTCGCAGTCGATCTGCGCGGCCTTCTCCAGCCGCCGGCGCGCGAGGTAGTCGCCCAGCGTCTGGTCCATCAAGACCAGGACGAGACGGTGGACGTGATTGGGCGAGGCGTGGGCCACGGCGGCCAGCGCCTCCATGTGCAGCGGCGCCCAGGTGGCGGGCGATGTGGGCCGCACGCGGTGCATGCGGGCCTCGTACTGGCGCCGGCTCGCGTTGGCCGTGATGGCGTCAGGTCCAGGCCTTCGCCACCAGGCGCATCGCGGCAGCCAGGTTGGCCGACAGGTCGTCCGTCGGGGCCCTGGAATCCGACTGCAGTGCCACCACCACCCACGGCGAGCGCCCCTCCGGCGGGAACACCAGTGCCACGTCGTTGACGGCGCCGCGGTAGCCGGTGCCGGTCTTGTCGATGACGCGCCAGCCTGGCGACGGCACGCCCGCACGCAAGCGCTTCAGGCCCGTCTGCGAGGCCTGCAGGTCGGCCCACAGCCGCGCCTGGTTGGGCCGCGTCAGGCCGCTGCCCAGCAGCAGGTGTTGCAGCGTCTTCGCAAAGGCG
Source organism: Roseateles sp. AC306 (assembly GCF_979253795.1). Taxonomy (NCBI): domain Bacteria; kingdom Pseudomonadati; phylum Pseudomonadota; class Betaproteobacteria; order Burkholderiales; family Sphaerotilaceae; genus Roseateles; species Roseateles sp. AC306. The sequence goes on along the minus strand of NZ_CEEDEB010000010.1, from coordinate 32,314 downwards.
CGCGGCGTGCTGGTGTCGCGCGGGTCGCCGGAGGCGTTCTCGTTCAGGTCCAGCTCCCAGCGGTCCAGGCGCGTCACCTCGTCGCCCTGCTGGCGCAGCCACATCGTCAGGCCGGCGGGCGAGTCGCAGCAGTGGCGCAGCAGGATGTTCGCGCAGGGGTTGTCGCTCTCCACGACGATGCCCTGCACCAGCTCCGCCAGCGTCGCCCGGCCGCGCGGCAGCAGGCGGTCGAAGGCCGGCGAGTGCGAGATGCGCTCGCTCCTGTGCAACGGGATCTCGTCTTCCCACTGCCAGCGTCCGCCTTCCACGCCCTGGGCCACGCGCGCGGCGAGCAGGATCTTGAAAGTCGACGCAGTGGCGAAGCGCTCGTCGGCCCGGTGGGCCAGCGTGCGGCCGGTGGCGGTGTCGATGGCGAAGAAGCCGAGGCGGCCCTGCACGCTGCGCTCCAGCGCGGCGAAATCGGGGACCGAGGCGGCGTCGGCCGGCCCGAGGAGGGCGCACAACGCGGGCAGGGCGGCGAGCTGGCTGAGAAGGGTGCGGCGTTTCATGCGCCGCATTCTCGTGCGCCCGCGCGCACCGCCGGTGCAGGGGCACCAGCGTCGCCCGTCTGAAAACTGACTACTCCGTCAGACTTGCGCAACAACCCCGGCGTGGCCGCCGTTGCGCCCTGTGCCGGTCCGCACAATCGCCCGCGGCCCTGCAGTTGGGCCGCCTTTTTTTGGAGTTGTTGTCAGATGAACGCACCCCGCCTGAGCCTGCTGGCCCTCGCCTTGAGTACCGCCTTTTCCGCCCTGGCCCAGGAAGCGCCGGCCAAAGACCGCAGCCAGCTCGAGACCGTCGTCATCACGGCCGAGCGCCGTGCCGAGAACATCAAGGACGTGCCCAACGCCGTTGCCAAGATCAGCGGCGAGCGGCTCGACGTGCTGGCCTCGGGCGGCCAGGACCTGCGCTTCCTGTCCGGCCGCGTGCCCAGCCTGAACATCGAGTCCAGCTTCGGCCGCGCCTTCCCGCGCTTCTACCTGCGCGGCTACGGCAACACCGACTTCCGCCTCAACGCCTCGCAGCCGGTCAGCGTCATCGTCGACGACGTGATCCAGGAGAATCCCATCCTGAAGGGCTTCCCCATCTTCGACACCGCGGCGGTGGAGGTCGTCGCCGGCCCGCAGGGCACGCTGTTCGGCCGCAACACGCCGGCCGGCGTCGTCAAGTTCGACTCGGTCAAGCCGAGCAAGCGCCAGGACGGCTATGCCAGCGTCACGCTGGGCAACTACGGCACCGTCAACGTCGAGGGCGCGGCCAACCTGCCGCTGTCCGGCGACTGGGCCGCCCGCATCTCCGCGCAGAGCCAGCGCCGCGCCGACTGGGTCGACAACACCGCCGCCAACGCCGTCACGCCCAAGACCGAGGGCTACCGCGACACCGCCGTGCGCGCCCAGCTGCTGTACGAGCCGCACAAGCAGTTCAGCGCCCTGGCCAACCTGCATGTGCGCGACCTGGAGGGCAGCCCTCGCCTGTTCCGCGCCAACGCCATCAAGCGCGGCACGAATGATCTCGTCGACGGCTTCGAGGCCGACAAAGTCGCCTTCAACGGCGTCAACGCGCAGACGCTCAAGCAGACCGGTGGCAGCCTGCGCCTGAAGTGGTCGCTGCCCGAGCTGAACATCTACTCGATCACCGGCTACGAGCACGTCAAGCCGCTGTCCCGCGGCGACATCGACGGCGGCGTGGCCGGAGCGCCGGGCATTCCCTTCCAGTCGGAAACCGGCAGTGGCATGAACGGCCACCGCCAGCTCACGCAGGAAGTGCGCCTCGAGTCCAACACCGCCGGGCCCTTGAGCTGGCAGGCCGGCGTGTACCTCTTCGACGAGAAGTACACCATCGACAACATCACCTTCGACACCAACACCCACGTCGACAACGACCACATCTACAGCGCGCAGACCAACAAGGCCTGGGCGGCGTTCGGCTCGGTCAACTACGTCGTCAGCAACGACCTGAAGCTGCGCGCCGGCCTGCGCTACACCAAGGACAAGAAGGACCTGTCCACCACCCACGTCGGCTCCGGCCTGTTCAACACCTCCGCCGGCACGACAGCCGCGACCTCCGACGGCAAGTGGAGCGGCGACCTGTCGGCCACCTACAAGCTCGACGCCGACACCAACCTCTACGCGCGCTTTGCCAACGGCTTCCGCGCCTCGTCCATGCAGAACGCGTCGGCCTTCGCCGGCCAGTCGCAGGCCGGCCCGGAAAGCGTCAACTCGTATGAGGTCGGCTTCAAGAGCGAACTGCTCAAGCGCACGCTGCGCCTGTCGGGCTCGCTGTTCACCTACACCGTCAAGGACCTGCAGCTCACCGCCGTCGGCGGCAGCAGCAACGCCACCCGCCTGCTCAACGCCAGGAAGGCCACCGGCAACGGCGCCGAGATCAACCTCGAAGCGCTGATCACGCCGGACTTCACGGTCACGTTCGGCGGCTCGTTGAACAACACCAGGATCAAGGACGCCGCGCTCGGCGTGCCCCCGGGCGGCTCGCTGCGCGTGGCGGGTGCCTTCCCGACGGTGCAGGACACTATCGTCGGCGGCAACGCGATGGTGGACGGCAACGCCCTGCCCAACGCGCCCAAGTGGACCTACAACCTCACCGCACGCTGGAGCATCCCGCTGGCCAATGGCGACGAGGTCTATGTCTACACCGACTGGGCCTACCGCTCCAAGGTCAACTTCTTCCTGTACGAGTCCACCGAGTTCACGGGCAAGAGCCTGACCGAAGGCGGCGTGCGCGTGGGTTACCTGTGGGGCAACGGCAAGTACGAAGTGGCCGGTTTCGCGCGCAACGTGACCAACCAGGTCCGCGTGACGGGCGCCATCGACTTCAACAACCTGACGGGCTTCATCAACGACCCGCGCACCTACGGCGTGCAGGTCAAGGCCATGTTCTGAGCTGCTGCTGCTGACCTGCCAACGCCGCCTTCGGGCGGCGTTTTTCATGGGCTCGCCCGCAATGGCGGAACCCGTTCTCTGCGGCAGGGTGCTTGTCGGCGCCGCCGGTGCCCGGCCAGGGCGCCGGTGAGCGGCCCTCAGGCGGCGTGCAAGGCGGCGCGGCCCTTCAACCGCATCGACAGGCCCACCGGCCCCATCGCCAGCTGCAGCAGCTCGCGCGGCGGCTGGCCGTCCGGGGTGTCGACCGCCGTGATGTCGAAATGGCGCAGCAGCAGGACACAAGCCAGCTTGATCTCCATCAATGCCAGGTAGCGCCCCGGGCAGATGCGCGGCCCGGCACCGAAGGGCATGGACAGGCGCTTGGCCGCGCCCGCCTGCCTCGCGTCGCCCAGCCAGCGCGCGGGGTCGAATGCCGCGGCGTTGGGCAGGTGGCGCTCGCTGGTCGCGTCGCGGCGCATCACCGCCATGACGATCATCCCGGCCGGCACCTGCACGTCGCCGACCCGCGTGTCGTGCACGGCCTGCAGGGTGTTGATCGGCGCCACCGGCCGCAGCCGCATCGTCTCGTGCGCGCAGGCCTCGACGAAGTCCAGCGCCGCCAGCTGCGCCAGGTCCGGCAGCGCAGCGCCGGCAAGCACGCTGTCGACCTCCGCGCGAGCGCGGCGGAGCGCCTCGGGGTGCTGCCACAGCAGCCAGATCATCCAGGCCAGCGTGTTGGCCGTCGTGTCCTCGCCGGCCAGCAGCATGGTCAGCACGTTGCCGGCCACCTGGGCGTCGTCGATGCCGCTGTCGGGCGCGTCGGCGGCAACCAGCATGGCTTCCAGCAGATTGCCCGGTTCGGCATGCAGGGCTGGGTCTGCGGCCAGGCGCCCGCGCGCCTTGGCGATGAAGCCCTGCACGGCGCGGTCGATCTCGGCCACGCTGTGCGTCAGCGCCCGGTCCTCGGCCCGCGGCCACCAGCGCCAGACGGGCAAGGGCGCAAACATGCGCTTGAACAGCATCGGGAAGATGCGGTTCAGGTGCTGCTGGATGACGTCCTCGTCGGACTGCAGCGTGTTGACGTCCTCGCCAAAGGCCAGGCCCGCGACGGCGTCGACCGTGTAGCGCATCAGGTCGGCCTGCAGCTCGATGCGGCGACCCTCGCGCGCGGCGATCTGCCAGCGGCCGACGAGCCGCTCGGCCACGCGCAGCAGCGCCGGGTAGTAGCGCTTCACATGCACCGGGTCGAAGCCGGCCATCACCATGCGGCGCTGGCGCTTCCAGGCCTCGCCGTTGGACGCGAACAGCCCTGCGGTCAGGCCCATCTCGCCGCCCACGTCCTCCAGCCGCTGCGTGCGCCTGAAGCCGTCCGGCCGGTCGCGCAGCACCGTGTTGATCAGCTCATGGTCACCGACGACGACGAGCCGGCGCTTGCCCAGGCGCAACTTGAAAACCGGCCCATAGACCTCGCACCAGGCTTCGACCTGCTGGTGCACCCGCGTCGAGTCGAGCTGCAGCAGATTGCCGAACACCGGTATGCCGCGCGGGCCTGGCAGATCGTCGAACTGGCGCAGCGCGCCGGCGGGCGGGGCGGTGGTGGTGTCCATCGACTGAGTTTAGGAAGTGCGCGGACGCCTGCCTCGTTCAGTTTGAGGAGGTCGCCAACTCAACCCGTGAAGATCTTCCCCGGGTTCAGGATCCCCAGCGGATCAAGCGCCTGCTTCACCGCCCGCATCATCGCCACCGCTTCCTCGCCGGTCTCATCCAGCAGAAACCCCTGCTTGTGCAGCCCGATGCCATGCTCGCCCGTGCAGGTGCCCTCCAGCGCGATCGCCCGCGCCACCATCTGCGCGCTCAGGCGCTCCGCGGTCGCCAGTTCCGCCGGATCAACCGGGTCCAGCAGATAGGCCATGTGGAAGTTGCCGTCGCCGACATGGCCGACGATGAAGTAGGGCAGGCCGGCGGCCTCGACCTCAGCGATGGACGCGTTGATGTTTTCGGCCAGCCGCGAGATCGGCACGCAGGTGTCGGTCGTCACCGCGCGGCAGCCGGGGCGCATCTGCAGGCCAGAGAGATAGGCATGGTGACGCGCCGTCCACAACCGCGTGCGGGCCTCCGGCGTGGTGGCCCACTCGAAGGCCTCGCCGCCATGGTCGGCCGCCACCTCCTGCACGGTCGCCGCCTGCTCGGCCACGCCGGCCTCGCTGCCGTGGAACTCCATCAGCAGCATGGGCGCTTCCTTCAACCCCAGCTTGTCGTGGGCGTTCACGGCCTTGATCGCATTCGCGTCCAGCAGCTCGCAGCGGGCGATGGGCACGCCGATCTGGATGATCTGCATGGCCGTCTGCACCGCCGCGTCGATGGTCGGAAAGAAGCACACCGCCGCCGAGACGGCCTCGGGCAGCGGGTGCACCTTGACCGTCAGCTCGGTGATGACGCCCAGCGTGCCCTCGCTGCCGATGACCAGGCGCGTCAGGTCGTAGCCGGCGCTGCTCTTCTTCGCACGTGAGCCCGTGCGCACGACCTCGCCGCTGGCGTTGACGAAACGCAACCCCAGCACGTTCTCGCGCATGGTGCCGTAGCGCACCGCGTTCGTGCCGCTGGCGCGCGTGGCGGCCATCCCGCCAAGGCTCGCACCAGCGCCGGGGTCGATGGGAAAGAACAGGCCTTCATGCTTGAGCGCTTCGTTCAGCGCCTTGCGCGTGACGCCGGGCTGTACGGTGACGGTCAGGTCTTCGGCGGCGATGCGCAGCACCTGGTTCATGCGCGACACATCGAGGCTGATGCCCCCCTGCACGGCAAGCAGATGCCCTTCCAGCGACGAGCCGGCGCCGTAGGGAATGACCGGCACGCGGTGCTCGGCACACAAGGCAACGACGCGGGCCACCTCGGCCTCGCTTTGCGCGAAGACGACCGCCTGCGGCGGCGGCACCTCGAACACGGATTCATCGCGGCCGTGCTGTTCGCGCACCGCCAGCGCCGTCGAACAGCGTTCGGCGAAGTCGGCGCGCAGTGCGTCCAGCAACGCGGCCGGCAGCGGGGTGGGAGAGAAGGGTGTTTCGGGTGCATTCATGGGCAACTCCCAAGCGACCACAGGATTGTCTTGCAGCGCCGGCGCCGCAGTGACAGCATCGGCGCACCGCTGTCCCGGGAGAGCCGCATGGACCCCACCCTGAGCTGGCTGCTGCTGATCGCCGCCGCCGTCCTCCTTGTCGCTGGCGCGATGCGCTTCGATTTGTTGAGCATGACTTGGCGCGACGTTTTTGGTAGCGCACCCAAGCCACCTCACAATGCCCCACCGGCGCCAAGGCGGCGACCGGTATCAGGCTTCCAGCCGCACGACGCCCCAGCGCACAAGCCGGCGTTCCATCGCAGCGGCCGCCGACATTGACCGCTTTGCGCGGGGGGCACTCACTCAGGAGGAGACCCCATGACCGCGCAACCCCTTTCGATGACGGGCCTCACCATCAGCCGCAAGCTGATGTTGCTGACGCTGCTCGTCCCTCAGCGGCGATGTCGTCGTGCGTGCCCGCGACGAGATCGGCCAGCTCACCACCGCGCTGCTGGCCATGCGCGACAGCCTGTGCAGCGTCATCGGCGAGGTGCGCAGCAATGCCGGCGAAGTGGCGCAGGCCTCGCAGGAACTGGCCTCGGGCAACCGCGACCTCTCACAGCGCACTGAACAGCAGGCCTCGGCGCTGGAAGAAACCGCCAGCTCCATGGAAGAACTGACGGCCACGGTGCGCAGCAACGCCGACCAGGCCGGCGCATCGAGGAAATCATCGCCGTCATCGACGGCATCGCCTTCCAGACGAACATCCTGGCCCTGAACGCAGCCGTCGAAGCCGCTCGCGCAGGCGAGCAGGGACGCGGCTTTGCCGTCGTCGCCTCCGAGGTGCGGGCCCTGGCCGGCCGTTCGGCCGAGGCGGCCAAGCAGATCAAGCAGCTGATCTCGGAAAGCGTCGGCCAGGTGGAAGGCGGCGCTCGCCTCGTGCAGGGCGCGGGCGCAACCATGCGCGAGACCGTCGACGCCATCCGCTTGCTGGCCGAGCTCGTCACCAGCATCAGCCGCGCGTCCAGCGAGCAGAGCAGCGGCATCGGCCAGATCAGCGAAGCCGTCTCGCACATGGACCAGCTCACGCAGCAGAACGCCGCCCTCGTCGAGGAGACCGCCGCCGCCGGCATGAGCCTGCAGCAGCAGGCCGAGAAGCTGGCCGGCATCGTCAACACTTTCCGCATGCCGACAGCGCGGTCCTAGTTCAGGCAGGATGGCGGGTCCAGCCACGGACCCGCCACCATCATGGGCAACCGCCTTTCCCAGATCGCCACCCGCACCGGCGACGACGGCACCACCGGCCTCAGCGACGGCAGCCGCGTGCCCAAAGACCACCTGCGCGTGCAGGCCATGGGCGACGTCGACGAACTGAACTCCACCCTCGGCCTGCTGCTCTGCGAGCCGCTGCCCGAGGACATCCGCGACCTCCTCGTCACCATCCAGCACGAGCTGTTCAACCTCGGCGGCGAACTGTCGTGGCCGGGCGGCACGCTGCTGAAGGATGCCGCCGTGCTGCGCCTGGACGAAGCGCTGGAGCACTACAACGAGCACCTGCCGCGGCTCAAGGAATTCATCCTGCCGGCTGGCACGCGCAGCGCGGCCATTGCCCATGTCTGCCGCACCATTGCCCGCCGTGCCGAGCGCGTCGTCATCACGCTGGCCGGGTCCGAGCCCGGAGCCATCAGAGCCGCGCCGCGTCAGTACTTGAACCGCCTGTCCGACCTGCTCTTCGTGCTGAGTCGCGTGCTCAACCGCGCCAACCTCGACGGGCTGGGCGGGGACGATGTCTATTGGCAGAGCGAGCGCATGAAGCGCCTCGACGCCGCGGAGAACTGAGGAACTGAGGCTCAGCGCCGGCGCAACACCCGCCACACCAGCCACGCCCAGCGCAGTCCGGCCCAGAACCGGCCGCGCTGCTTCTGCCCCGCTGCGGCAAAGCAGGCGGCGCCGCCACCGGCCGCCGCCAGCACGACAGGGTCGGACAGCCAGTCGCGCACCGTGAGCACGCGGTTGACGAGTCCATCGGCGCGCTGGCCGAGGTCGTCCACGTCCCGCTGCGCCTGGCCACGCAGCAGCTCGGAGGCGAGCAGCAGGTTGGCCTTGCGCTCGGTGCGCAACTGAGGGTCATGCGGAATGCGCGGGATCATGGTCGGCGTAGCGCTGCGGCGTCTTCGCGCAGTTCGGCGAGGCTGGCCTGGAACAGCGTCGACGGCCTGTCGACCAGTCCCTTGACCTTCAAGACAGCGACGACCGCTGCGACGATCAGCACGACGGTGCTGCCCCCGAGCGCCAGCAGCCGGTAGCTGTCCCACAACGCCACGGTGACCAGCACCAGCAGCATCAGCAGGCCGAAACCCGCCAGCAACGCGGCGAGCACGGCCCACACCAGCAAGCCAGCGATGCGGTCCTTCTCTTCCTGGACCTCGATGGCGAGCAGTTCAAGGCGGATGCGGCTGAGCGTCAGCAGCGAGGTGCCGAGCCGCCTTAGCGGCCCGGAGACGGGTTCCTTGGAGTCAGTCAAATGACTCTCGCCGGACTTCAGCGGCGGCCGATCAGCACACCGAGCACCAGCCCCACCGCCGCCGCAGCGCCGATGGCCTGCCAGGGGTTGGCATGCACATAGTCATCGGTGGCCACGGCGGCGTCCCTGGCGCGCTGCACGGCCTCGTGCTGGGCGTCGAGCAGCTTCTCCTTGGTGCCATCCAGCCGCTCGCGGATGCGTGCTCGCAAGGCCTTCGCCTCGCCGGAAGCGTCCTTGCCGGTGGCGGTGATGAGCGCGTCGATGTCATCCATCACCGCGCGGAAATCCGCCGCCAGTTTTTCTTTGGCCTGGGTGGTGTCGGTCATGGCCGGCTCCTTGGTCGTGGGTTTGAGAAGCGGCCAGCCTAACGCGATTGGACGGGTGTCCGCCCTTGACCTTGCGATGAACCTAGGGAATCGACCGCCTGCCGCAGCCGCACCGCATGGGCCTCGCGCAGCGCCGCAGGTGCCACCACCTCGACCTGGCCGGCATGGCGCAGCAGGTCCATCAACAGCTCGGTGTCGTCCACATAGGGCAGCTGCAGGCGCCAGCGGCCGTCGGGCAGGAACTCGCTCTTCTGTGCCGGGTGCCATTCCTCGCGCGACACCCAGGCCGCCGCCTCGGGGCTGAACAGCAGCTCGGCCTCGCGCGGCGTGCCGCCGGCAAAGATGCCGTAGCCGCGGTCCAACTCGGCCTCCAGCTCGCTCAGGGCCAGGGCTTGCGCCTCGCTGTCCAGCAGCGTCGCGGCCTCGATGCCGTCCAGCGAAAAACGGCGCAGGCCCTGGCTCTGGTGGCAGAAGGCGTCTAGATACCAGGCATGGCGGTGATGCACAAGGCGCTGCGGCGACACCTCGCGCTCGCTCACTTCACCGGCGCCGGTCTTCTTGCGGTAGGTGATGGCCAGGCGGCGGCGCTTGACGACGGCGCTGCCGACGGTCTCGAAGCTGTCGCTGGCGATGCGGCGTCTGGCCGTGCCGATGAGCTTGACGCGCCGGCGCAGCTCCTGCGCCTCGCCCTGGTCCACACCCAGCATGCCGGTGATCTTGTCGAACATCGGTTGAAGGTGGCGGCCCACCACGCCCTGCTCGTCCAGCCCGGCCAGCATCTGCTGCATGGTCAACAGCGCATGCAGTTCAGCCTCGTTGAACCACACGCCCGGCAGCTCATGCTTGCCGCCACGCCATTGCTGGCCGAAGCGGTAGCCGTTGGCGCCGGCGTCGTACTCGATGGGCGCGTCCATCCGCTCGCGCAGATAGGCCAGGTCGCGCTTGAGCGTCGCCGGGGACACCTCCAACGTCTCGATCAGCTCGGCAAACGACACGCAGCCGCGGGAGCGGATCAGGTGCTCGATCTTGTAGAAGCGCTCGGTGCGGTCCATGCTGAAAATATTTACAGTGGTTTTGCGGTGGATCATCTCATGAGCCAGCTGGCTCAGAGACTGCTTGCAAGGCCCGCGAATCAACGGCGTGCCTCTCAACTCAGGAGTTCCGCCATGCAAGCCGTCCTCAACGCTCAAGCCACCGCCCAAGTCGTCGCCCACCCCGCCCTTGTGCAGTTCGCGCTGGACATGGACGAGAGCCAGGCGCCCGTCAGCGCCCACGAACGCATCGGTCTGGCCCTGGGCCGCGACTACGCGCTGCACGGCATCACGCCGCCCATCGCCCACCTCTATCCCCAGTCGCCGCTGCAACGCGGCTGGATGGCCGCCCGGCGTCGCACGGTCCGCACACCGGCCAGCCCGCAGGTCGAGCTGTGGCTGGCACTGCGCACCCATGCCTGGGCGCGCGGCCGCAGCTTCGAGGACATCCAGCTCACGCCCCACCACCTCGCCCAGCTCGACACCAGCCACTGCCCCATCACCCGCGAGCTGCTCGGCGATGACAACCGCTCCATCGACCGCGTCCGCGATGACGCCGGCTACGCGGCCGGCAATCTCGCCGTCATCAGCCGCCGCGCCAACCAGGCCAAGGGCAGCCGTGGCCATCAAGGCCTGACCGACATGGCGGCCAGCTGCGCCGCCGGACCCATCACCCGCATCGGCGGCCTGGTCGAGGCGGACTGGCAGCGCCTGGCCGTGCTGGCCAGCTTCGTCACGCCGCTCAGCCACGAGGAAGCCGCCAACATCCCGCTGCACGTGCTGCCGCCGAACCGCCTGCGCCTCTTCAACCCCATCCAGGCCTTGCAGGCCCTCGTCACGCGCCAACTGGCCACGCCGGGCTGGAGCGCCCGCCTGAGTCGCCTGGAAGACCTGCTGCCGACGGACCAGCTCCGCACCGACTTCAATCGCTTCCTGCTGGCCCTGGCGCCGCGCGTGCTGGCGGCTAGCGAGCTGCAAGAGCCTCATCAGATCCGCTGGGCGCTGGAAGACGCCTGGGCCCTGCCGCTGGTGCAGAAGCGCTGGACGCGTTTCGCGCTGCAGCTGACGCCGGAACAGGCCGAGAACCTGGTGGAACGCGCGGCAGCCAGAAAGCTCTGCCCGGTGCACGTGCAGCGCCATGACGACGCGACAGACGGCTGGGCGTTGGCGACTGCGGGCTACGCCACCTGAACTTCAGAGCGCCGTGTGGGGCGCCTCGTCGTCAGACGAGCGAACGATGCAGGCGGATCTCTTCGATGCGTGCGCCGCCGACTTCCGTCGTGCGGGCACTGCCCAGTTCGCGCTTGAAACCGGCCAGTTCAAAGAAACGCAGCGCGCGTTCATTGCGCAGGTAGCACCACAGCGTGGCCTTGGTGCAGCCTTCTTCCTGAAGGCCGTCGCGCGTGGCATCCCACAGCGCCAGGCCAACGCCCTTGTCCCAGTGCACCGGGTCCGCAAACAGCGCCCAAACCTCGCCGACGGTGGCGGGCGTGCCCTTGTCGCGCGAACGATCAAAGCCGGCGAAGCCCATGACCTTGTTGTCCAGATGGGCGACGACGACCTGCGGCTCGCAGAGGTCGATGGCTTCACGCCAGAAGGCCTGGCGCTTCTGCACCGACATCGCATCCAGCGCAGCTGCCGGCAACAGGGCCTTGTAGGCGTCCTGGCTGGAGGCGACGTGGATCTCGGCGATGGCCTTGGCATCGCGCAGGGTGGCGGGGCGAACCTGGATCACGGACATGGAACTTTTGGGCAATAGCGCGGGGACGAAAGGGCGAGATTGTCTTTGCCCAAAGCCACGAGCAGGGGCCTTGACAGAATTTATTCCTGCGCTCAGGCCGACATTTTTTGCACGGATTCCAGCGATTTCACATGCTCGACGAGGCCGCGCCTCAGCCAGCGCAGGGGCGTGCGCTGCAGCTGGGCCAGCAGCGCATGGTCGACATCGGCGGCCCCGAGGTCCATGGCGAAGCGGCTGGCAACCTCGACACGCACCTTCAGCAGCAGCTCGGCCGTGACGCGGGCATCGGCCATCGCACGGTGGGCACGGCCGCTGAAGCGCAGGTCATGAAAGCGCACCAGCGAGCCGAGTGAATGACTCTTCGCCTCGGGCCACAGCCGGCGCGACAGCAGCACGGTGCAGGCGAACTCATGCGCCGGGTCGGGGTCGATGCAGGCGCGCGCCATCTCGGCCTGCCAGAAGCCCCGGTCGAAGGATGCGTTATGCGCCACCAGCGGGCAGCCCTCGGTGAAACGGGCCAGCTCGCGCATGACATGGGCCGAGTCCGGCGCACCGGCCAGCATCTCGTTGCTGATGCCGGTCAAGGCCTCGATATAGGGCGGCACCCAGGCGCCGCTGTTCATCAGGCTGCTCCAGGCATCAACCACGACACCTCCGCGCACGAGCACGGCCGCGATCTCGGTGGCCCGGCCGCCGCTGGTGGGGCCAAGCCCGGTGGTCTCGAAGTCGATGACAGCGATCGTTTCCATCAATGCGGTTTTTTTCTCAAGACTTCTTCGCCGGATGCTTGATGGCATTCATCGCCAGTTTGCGCTCCACGGCGGCGTCCAGGTCGACACCGCCATGGTCAGCAATCTGCACGAGATAGAGCAGCACGTCGGACAACTCCTCGCCCAGATGGCGCCGCTGATCGTCGCTCAGGTTCAGGGACTGTTCGGGTGTCAGCCACTGGAAGATTTCGAGCAGCTCGGCAGCTTCCACCGTCATGGCCATCGCCAGGTTCTTGGGGGTTTGATAGGGCTGCCAGTCGCGCTCGTCGGCGAAGCGGCGCAGGCGCTGCTGGAGGGTGGAGAAGTCCATGCCAAAGTGTCCGATGTATTTCTAAACGGTCTTGAAGATTTCAAGGTAGTGGTCGTAGTAGAGGGCGGCCTGCGCTGTGGACAAGCGCAAAAATCACTTGCATGGCAAGCACTTGGCTACGGCACAAGCCTGTGTGCCAGGCCGGGTACGGACACGTTCGCGTTTGGGCACAACTTTGGGAATGGGCCGTTGCCTGTGGATATCTGTCCAGTTGTCCCAGCGCCATCCACAGGCTTGCGCCTGGCTTTCCGGCGCAGTTCTTTACGCGATTGAGGGAAAAAACGAACGACCGTTCTAAAAAGCTGCCGCTAGAGTGGCCCTCCCCGAATTTCGTGCGACCGCCTGCGAGCTGTCGCCTAGGAGACAACGATGAAACCCTTCCTCACCCGGATCGCTGCGGCCTCTGCCGCGCTGTTGGGCGGCCTGCTTGTGGCGGGTTGCGGAGGCGGCGGCGCCACTGCCGACACAACGCCCAAGGTTTCGATCACCTCGGTCAAGGTCTTTGGCGACAGCCTGCAGGACAGTGGCACCTTTGGCTACAAGTTCACCGTCCAGGCCGCCAGCAACCCCATCTACGTCGAGCGCATCGCGGCCAACTACGGCCAGACGCTCTGCAACTTCTTCACCTTCACCGGCACCACGTTCGCGGTGAACACCGCCAAGACCGGCTGCACCAATTTCTCCATCGGCGGCGGGCGCATCACCTACACCGGTGCCGGCGGCGCGGCCAACCCGTTGAACGTGGGCACGCAGATGGCGACCTATGCCGCGGCCGGCAGCTTCACGGCCAGCGACCTCGTCATCATCGACGGCGGCGGCAATGACTCGGCGGACCTCGTCGGTGCCTACCTGAACATTCCCAAGGACGCAGCGGGTGCGTTCAAGGGCCTGCTCGGCACGCTGCTGACGCCGACGCAGATCGGCACCGCCCTGGCCGGTGGCGCCACGACGACCGCCGCGATCGGCGCCACCTACATGACGGCGCTGGCGGACAAGTTCCATGGCCAGATCAAGGCCAGCGTGCTGGACAAGGGCGCCACCCGCGTCGTCGTGCTGAACATTCCCGACATCACCTTCACGCCGCGCTTCCAGATGGTGCTGGACAGCATCGCTGCAGCCAGCGGTGGTGGCACTGCTGGCGCTGCAGCGCGGGCCCAGTCGCAGGCGCTGTTCCAGGGCTGGATCACGGCCTACAACACCCAGCTCGCCGCCAAGCTGGCTGGCAACGATGGCGTCATCCTCATCGACTTCTACAAGGCCTTCCAGGACCAGATCGCCACGCCGGCCCAGTTCGCGTTGACCAATGTGACGACGCCCGCCTGCCCCATCACCGGCGTGGGCGGTGACGGCCTGCCCACCTACACCTTCCAGACCTGCACGGATACCGCCCTGTCTGCCAAAGCCGGCGCGACGAGTGCCGACTGGTGGAAGAGCTATGCCTTTGCCGACAGCTTCCACCCCACGCTCTACGGCCACCAGCTGACGCAGCAGCTCATCGCCAAGGCGCTCGCCATCAAGGGCTGGCTCTAAGCCGCGGCCCCTCTTCGGAGACAACCCATGAAAACCAATCTCCTCCTCGGCGCCACGGCTGCGTTGGCCACCCTGCTAGCCGCCGGCAGCGCCAGCGCGCAATCGGCCGGCAGCTTCATCGTCTACGGCGGCGCGGCCCAGATCAGCCCGCAGGTCGAAAGCGGCGACCTCACCGCACCCAGCCTGGCCGGGACCAAGGTCGACGTGAAGAAGGCCAGTTCCTTCGTCGGCGGTGTGACCTACTTCTGGACCGACAACATCAGCATCGACTTCCCCATCGCGCTGCCGTTCAAGCATGACGTCGTCGGCGCGGGCGCCATCGAGGGCGTCGGCAAGCTCGGTACGGTCAAGTCGCTGCCGATGACGCTGCTGGCCCAGTACCGCTTCGGCGATGCCAACAGCGCCTTCCGGCCCTTTGTCGGCGTGGGCCCCACCTATGGCTATTTCTTCAAGCCCAGGGCCACGGCCACGCTGTCCGGCATCACCGGCGGCACACCCGCCAACCCCACCACGCTGTCCATGAAGAGCCGCCTGGGCGCGACGCTGGAACTCGGTGCGGCCTACAACGTCACCAAGGACTGGTCGGCCAGCCTGTCGGTCACCAAGACCTTCATCAAGACCACGGGCAGCCTGTCGACGGGCCAGACCATCGAGACAACGCTGGACCCGGTGTCGATCAAGTTCGGCGTGGGCTACCGGTTCTGAACCACGCCCGGAAGTTCGCTTGAGAGAGGGAGCCTGCGGGCTCCCTTTTTCTAGATCGAGCTGTCAGGTTGAAAGGGCGGGCGCGACTCAGTTTGCATGAAGCTGCTCCCTTTTCTTCTCTTTCTCACCGTGCCTCTGGTGTCTGCGCAGACCTGCCCCGCAACCACCGTGCAAAGCGGTGCCGCCGTTCCGCGCGTCGTCGAGCTCTACACGTCGGAGGGCTGCTCCTCCTGCCCACCGGCCGACCGCTGGCTGAGTTCGCTCAAAGGCCAGTCCGGCGTCATCACGGCGGCCTTCCATGTCGACTACTGGAATGGCCTGGGCTGGCCGGACCGCTTTTCCAGCCCCGCCTTCACCGAGCGGCAGCAGCAGGGCGTGGGTGTCAACGGCGCGCGCCAAGCCTACACGCCGCAGATCGTTGTCAACGGGCGGGACTGGCGCGGCGCCCGCCTGCTGCCGGCTTCGGCCGAGCCCGCCCGCGTGAAGCTCGCCTGGGCACGCCTGGCCAGTGGTCAACTGCGCCTGACCGCCGAGGCGCTTGCCGGTGCGCCGGCAGGCATCCAGCTCTGGTGGGCGCGCGTGGAAGATGGCCACCAGAGCCGCGTGCGGGCCGGCGAGAACCGCGGCGAGACCTTGAACCATGACAGCGTCGTGCGCGAGTACGCCCGGCTGCCGGCCTGGGATGGTCGGGTGCGTGGCGAGTGGGCGGTTCCCGTCAGCGCGGGCGAAGCGGGGCATGCCAGCCGCTGGATCGCGGTGGCGAGCGATGCGCGCAATGGCACGGTGTTGCAGGCGGTGGAAATCGGCTGCTGAGGCGCTTTGCCTGGCCGCCGCATTTGTTGGCATAGTCGGCGGCCCGTGTTGCGAAGTGCCCTGCCCATGAATGACGTTGTCTCGCCCAAGACGGTGGCTGCCGGCCTCGTGGAGCACTGGTCGCCGCGCGTCGTCGCGGAACTCGACGATTCCTTCGTCAAGGTCGCCAAAGTCCAGGGCTCCCTCACCTGGCACAGCCACGACAACGAGGACGAGCTGTTCTACATCCTCAAGGGAACGCTGACCATCGAGATGGAAGACCGCACCGTTGTCCTGCATGAGGGTGATGCCTTCGTGGTGCCCAAGGGTGTCCGGCACAACCCGATCGCTGAGCAGGAGTGCCACCTCATGCTGATCGAGAGAAAGTCGACGCTGCACACCGGCAACGAGGTCATGGAAAAGACGCGCAGCGTGGCCGAACAACTGCGCCCGGTATGACACGCGCATCCAGCATGCCCGTGCAGATGCAACACATCCTTGGAGCAATGGCCGTTGCGGCAGCGCTGGCCGGCTGCGGCAGGCCAGCGACGGAGCCTATGGTGTCGCCTGCACCCGCCGCATCGCCGCCCGCTGCCGGGCCCGCCCGCTGGATCGGCCGCTGGCAGGGCCCCGAAGGCAGCTTCCTGGACATCAGCGGCGGCGCGGGCGCCTACCGCGTCACGGTGCAGAACCTCGACGGCCCGCGCAGCTTCGATGCCGCCGCGAGTGAAGACGCCATCCGCTTCACGCGTGACGGCGTCACCGAAACCATCCGCGCCGGCAGCGGTGCCGACACCGGCATGAAATGGCTGGCGGACAAGAAGGATTGCCTCGTGGTGAAGGCCGGCGAAGGGTATTGCCGAGGCTGACGCACCGTGTGTCGCCGCAGGCGTTGATATTCCCACGCGGGCCGGCCGCGGCAGTGGGTGCGGCGCGGCACACTCCGGCTTCCTTTTTCCTGGAGTGAGCAATGTTCAAGAAGCTGGCTTCCGAGGCGCTGGGCCTCAGCGATATCGGCGTCATCGTGCCCGCCGCCGACTTCGGCAAGGTCGATGCCGACGACTACCTGTTCAGCGAGGACGGCGAGAAGATCTTCTTCCTCATCAAGTCCAAGAAGGACGAGTACTGCTTCACCAACCTCGGGCTGGTGCATGTCGACGGCGACTCGGCCGTCTCGTCCAAGCGCGTCATCAAGCGCTACGACTACCTGAGCCATCGCATCAGAAACGTCACGCTGGAAACCGCCGGCACCATCGACATGGATGTGGAGATCAAGTTCCAGATCGGCGACGGCGCACCGTTCAGCATCGACGTGCGCAAGAACTTCATCGAGCAGTTGAAGGACCTCTACAAGGCGCTGCACAGCATCGGCAAGCTGCAGGAGCGCGACGATCAGGCCCGCCAGATCGCCATGCAATGCCTGGGCGTGACCGGCCAGATGTTCAAGCTTGGCCACGAGGTCAGCGAGGAGGCCGTCAGCCGCCACTACCTGTCGCTGCTGAACACGGTGAACGGCGTGGTGCTGGACAAGCTCAGCCGCAAGGATTACGGCGGGGTGTTTGAGCGGTATATCCAGAACTAGGCGCCGGCCGGTTAGCCTCATAGAACCCCCGCACTGCCAATGAGCAAAGAACTCCGCCCAGTTGGACTCAACCGCAGCGTTGACAGCGAACTTCTCGCGCTAGAAGGCAGCATTGATGCCCATCAGCATGCGATCAATGAAGAGGGAATCTGGCTTTTTCTTGTCGTCTTGGGCTGTTGGAGCGTCACGCCAGGAATCCTTCGTCTTGGCGCCTTGATTTGTGCGGCATTTCTTTTCGGCCATCGCTATTCGTCGTACAAAACCGACCGACGAGACTTTAAGAATTTGTTCGTTGCGGCAAGAGAGAGAGTTACTGCACTGGCTTCTGAAGGAGAGGAACGCACTGAAGGTTTGGCACGCCTTACCGACATTGAGCGCGAACGGCTCGGCGGCCTGAAGCCGTTCTACAAGGTGCCTGGCTTTGTGGTTGGGTGGTTAGCCTTCATAGCTACCCTCGTCGAAACCTACAGCACGCTGGTACCTAGTGGTTCGACATAACCGATCGATCGAGCTGACATGCTCCGGCAACCCGGATCATGCAGCTCAAACTCTAAGCAATTCCCACCACTTTGTGCATCTGCACCGACAACCGCCACTGCGGATGCGCCATGCAGTAGGCCACCGCCGCCTTGGTGTGCTCGCGCTGCAGTACCGAATCCATCGGCTGCAGGAAAAAGTTCTTGAAATCCAGCCCGGCAAACCGCTCGGGCTGAGCCAGCGGCTGCGGGTAGACGAGCTTCAACTCGTGGCCCGAGGTCAGCACAAGTGGCGCGTCGGCCTTGGGGCTGACGCAGATCCAGTCCAGCCCCGGGGGCGCGGGTTGCGTGCCGTTGGTCTCCACGGCGATCTCGAAGCCTCGGGCGTGCAGGGCCTCGATCAGGGGCGTGTCCAACTGCAGAAGCGGTTCGCCGCCGGTGCAGACGACGTAGGGCCGTCCGCCGCCCGGCCATGCCGCGGCAATTGCATCCGCCAGCGCGTCGGCCGTCGCGAACTTGCCGCCACCCTCGCCATCCGTGCCGACGAAATCCGTGTCGCAGAAGGTGCAGACGGCCTTCTCGCGATCCTGCTCGCGGCCGGTCCAGAGGTTGCAGCCGGCAAAGCGGCAGAACACCGCCGCGCGGCCGGCCTGTGCGCCTTCGCCTTGCAGCGTGTAAAAGAGTTCTTTAACGCTGTACGTCATACGGGGATCAATTCTTCGGAGTCAGCGCGGCTGACGATGGCGCCGGAGCCGCGCGTCTCGTACAGGTCCACGCGGTCGATCTGCGGCAGCACGCCGCCGCCCTCGCGCAGCACCCAGGCGGCAATCGAGGCCACGTCGCCATCAGGCAGCCCGGCAATCTCATAAAGAGGGTGATGGTCCAGCCGTTTGAAGATCGGGTTGAACAGCGTCTTCACATCGCCGAAGTCCACGGTCCAGCCCATCACCTGGTCGAGCGGTGCGGCGAGGTGCAGGCGCAGCGTGAAGGTGTGGCCATGCGTGCCGGCCAGCGGGTGGCCGCCGGGTGCGTGGCGCAGCCGAACGGCGCTGTCGAGCGTCATCTCCTTCCAGATGCGGTAGCTCTGGCCGTTGAAATTGGCGCCGCTCGATCCCGTCTCGTAGACGGTCACCCAGCTCAGCTCCGGCAGCGTGGGCTTGAGGCGCTCCCACAGCCAGGCGGAGATGTTCTCGCTGGTCGGATTGGCGAGACCCTCGATGTCGTTCAGGCAGCGGTAGTTCAGCGCAAAGTGCAGCGGCGCCCAGACCTCGTCGAGGTGGTCGTAGTCGATGGCCAGGTCACGCTCCCCCAGGTCGGCATTCGCATGCAGGATCACCTCGAACCCGTGGCCGTGCATGCGGCCGCACTGATGGCCGGCGGGGACATTGGGCAGCTGGTGCGCGGCCTGGAAGCGGTAGCGGCGCCACACATGGGCGTGGCCAGCGCCGTCCAGGTCCACGCCGCTGTGCGCGGTGCTCTGCACACCCACCTGCACGATGCCGGGAACGTCCATGCGCGAACGCACCCAGCGAGCCAGGTTCTCGTCGGTGGGTTCGGCGAGGTGGTCGTTCAGCAGCGCGTGGTCCAGCGGCGCGACGGCGCTCGCCATGCGGGCGCGCAAGGCCTCGACCTCGCCACCCGGAAAACTGTCGATGGAGGCGGCCCAGCCGCCGGGCAGCGCCGTACGGACGGTCGCGAAATAGCTGTGCCCATGCAGGCCATGGCTGCGGTGCGAGGCGGGCAGAGCGGGAATGCGGCAGGCCGACTCGAAGCCGGCCGAGGCACAGTGCAGGACTGAAACTGACATGCCGCGATTGTCCCGTAGGGCTTCATCGCCTGCTTGACTTGAAGTGGGCTTGAGCTTTTAGGCTCCATGTCCATGAACCTTGCCGACCCCGTGAATACGCCCCTGGCCCCGTCCGACACCAGCCTCTTCGCCCCCGGCCGCCGGGCCGCCTGCGTGGGTGCCATTGCGCTGATCTCCATGCTGGCCTTCGAGTCGATTGCCGTCGCCACCGCGATGCCGGCCGTGGCCGGTGCGCTGGACGGCCTGCCGCTGTACGCGCTGGCCTTTGGCGCCACGCTGGCCACCTCCGTACTGGGCATGACGGCGGCCGGCCAGCTTTGCGACAAGCGCGGCCCGTACGTCGCCGCGCTGGCCGGGCTGGCTGCGTTTCTCGCCGGGCTGCTGCTGGCAGGCTTTGCCACCTCCATGCCGGCGCTGGTGCTGGGCCGCGCGCTGCAGGGCCTGGGCAGCGGTGTGCTCGGCGTGACCCTCTATGTCGGCGTCGGCCAGGTCGTCCCGCCGGCCCTCCATCCCAAGCTGTTCGCGCTGTTCGCCGGCGCCTGGGTGGTGCCCGGGCTGGTCGGGCCGGCGCTGGCGTCCTTTCTTGTGCAGGGGCTGGGCTGGCGGTCGGTCTTCCTGGCCGTGGCCGCTGCCGTACCGGTCGCGGCGGCGCTGATGCTGCCGGCGCTCAAGCGCATCGGCACCGGCACGGGCGAGGGGCTGCGCTGGGCCGCGATGGGTTGGGCGCTGCTGGCCAGCGCGGGCGCGCTGACATTGCATGCCGCCAGCCAGCAGGCCGGCGTGTGGGCCGGGCTGCTGTTTGCTGCCGGCCTGGCCGGGGCAGGTCTCGCCGCGCGGCAGTTGTTGCCGGCAGGCACGATGACGGCGGCGCGCGGCCTGCCCACGGTCATCCTGCTGCGCGGCCTCATCGCGGCCGCCTTTGCCAGTTCGGAGGCCTTCCTGCCGCTGTTGCTGACCGGCCATTTCGGCTGGAGCCTGACGCAGGCCGGCATTGCACTCAGTGCCGGCGCGGTGACGTGGAGCATCGGCAGCGCCGTGCAGGCCCGCGTGCAGAGCGAGGCTGCGCGCCGCCGCCTGCTGCCGGCCGGCTTCGGGCTGGCCGCCGCGGGCCTGGCCGTTGTCATGGCGCCTCTGCTGTGGGCGGTGCTGCCGGCGTGGCTGGTGCTGCTGGGCTGGGTGGGCGTGGGCCTCGGCATCGGGCTGTCATTCCCGATGCTCTCGGTGCTGCTGCTCAAGCTGTCGCCACCCTCCAGCCAAGGCCGCAACACATCGGCGCTCCAACTGACCGACGCACTCGTCAGCAGCGCGGCCCTGGGTTTGGCCGGACTGCTGTTCGACCCCGCCACGCGCCAGGTCTTGCCGGTGCTGGTGATGGCCTGCACGCTGGCCGCGGCGGCCTCGGCGCTCAGCCCGCGCGCGCTGCGCTGAGGCCGGACATGAGCCGCCTGCGCGCCCACGGCAGCACCGCCAGGCCGGCCAGCATCAACGCATAGCTTGCGGGCTCCGGCACGGGGGCCGTCGCGGCCATGAACTGCCCGGACGCCGACGCGACCGTCACGCCCTGGGGCAGCTCCCAGTGAAAGCGTGCCGTGTGCGAGTAGTCGGCTACCGCGCCGCCCTCGGCGAAGACAGACAGCGTGCCGTAGGCATAGAGCGTCAGCGGGCTGCCGTCGCTGGGCATCACGAAGCTGCCGCCAACGGAACGCGACTGGCGCTTCGCGTCCAGGTAGACCGCGTCGCGCCAGCCATCGGCGCTGGGGCCGATGTAGACGTAGCTGACGGCCGACGCGCCGCTCCACCACTTGCCGTTCGTCGTCGTGCCGCCGACCGACCAACTCCAGGGAATCACCTGGCCCGGCTCATAGGCCGCGCCGGCCGTGAGCGTGACCTGATCCCAGAACATGGCCGTCGCGCCTATGCCCCAGTTGCACGACAGCATGTCCGGCCGGCAGCCCGTGCGCAGCGTCGGGTTGTTGCTCGACCACGCGTAGGCGTGCAGCGCCCCTTCCGACAGCGAGGCAGAGGCGATGGCCTGCACGTTGACGTTGGCGTAGTTGTTGTCGGCGCTGGCATGCCCGGCGCCGCCCACACTTTCGGCGCCTGCCGTGGCCTTGGCACCGGAGAAGCCGGCAGGTTGCCCCGCGGCGGCGAGGGTGAGCAACGGCGCGGTGGCCAGCAGCAGGGAGGTCAGTAGTTGTTTCATCGGGACAGTTGGATGGGTTGAAGCGGGTCGCAGTGTGTTGTTGACAGCGCCTGTCACGCATCGCCCGTGAAGAGCCATGCGGGAGCCATGGCGTGCGCCATCGGCGCTGGCTCCCCGCGGGCGATGCGCGGGCGGGTTGTGCGGCCGACGATGCAGGCCATCCCATATCCGCCGGAACACACCATGCGCCTTTCAGCCCTGCCCCCCTCACGTACCACGCTGACGCTGCTGCTCGGCCTCGCCGGCTTCTGCCTGCTGGCCGACGGCGCCCAGGCGCAAGCGCAGCAACGCCGCCTCGTGCTCGACATCGAACTGCAGCGCCAGGGCCCCGTGCAGGCCGGCGCCGACCGCGGCGAGCAGAAGCTCAGCCAGCGCTGGCAGCTCAGCGCCCTGCTGCAGAGCGACGGCACGCCCATCCCCTACAACCCGCTGGACCCGGAGGACCACCGCCGCCAGCTGCGGGCCGCGCAATCGGCCCAGCAATCGGCCCAGCGGATGGCCACCGCAGCGCCCATGCCCGACGTCGCTGCCATGCAGGCCAAGGCCCAGGCCTTGATGGCCCGTTGCGGCCAGGACAGCGCCTGCCTGATGCGCGAGGCCTCGGCCCTCACGGCGGCCACGATGCCCGCCTCGACCCAGGGCCGGCTCCAGGCCTATGGCAACGCCGCTGCCGCCTGCGAACGCCAGCCCGCCGGCACGGCCCGCGAAGCCTGCCAGGCCAATGCCCGACGCCAGGCCGGCGGCGGCGTCGATGCACCGGAGGACAGCGGCCCCGCCACGCCCTATCTGCTCTTCACCGGCGCCATGGCCTGCGGCCTGCAGCTGACGGCGCGGATTGATGACCGTGTGAAAGGCAGCTTCAACGACGTGCAGGGCGTCGTCAACTACACCGAGACCGCCCAGGGCAGCGAGACCCGCCGCGACGACCTGCCCTGCCCCACGATGCAGGCCGTGCTCGACACCCGCAACGGCCGCGTCTGGACGGCGCTGAGCCTGGTGCCGCAGGACGTGCAGGGCGTGCGCACCCGCGAGGAAACCAACCGCCGCGCCCAGCGTCACGAGGGCCGCATCGGCCTGCGTTGGATGGAGGCCCAGGCCTGGCTGCAGCAGCGCCTGGTGCAGCTCAGTTCAGAGGGCCAGGATCAGGCTCGCCTGCCAGCGGGAGCCGGTGGTCAGGCGGAGATCAAGATGAAGTGGAGCTTCCGGCCCGCTTGAGCGCGGCGTCAGGCCGGCGGCGCCCGCAGGTCGCTGACGCGGCGCCCGCGCTTGCTGGCCGCCGAGCGCAGGTGCACCAGCGACTCCACGCGCTTGAGCAGGTCGCGGTCGTTCCAGGGCTTCTTGAAGATGCCGTAGACGCCTTCGATCTGGCCCACGCGGCCATGTAGTTCGTCGTGGCCGGTGATGGCGATGACGGGCAGGTCCTCGGTGGCGAGGCTGCCGTGCACGTCGGCAATCAGCTCGAAGCCGTCCTTGTTGGGCATCTCCAGGTCGGTGATGAGGACGGCGATCTCGGGCTGGGCCTCCAGCGCGGCCGTGGCCTCATTGCCGTCATTCACCTGGAGCACGACGAAACCGGCGCCTTCCAGCAGGCGCTTGAGCTTGGTGCGCACCACCGCCGAGTCGTCGGCGATGAGGACGGTGGCCGGGCCTTCGGGCACGACGGGCGCCGGGGCGGCCGGCGGCTGCATGGGCGTGGGCGCCGTGACGAAGGCGCTGGACATGGTCGGCCCGGTGCCCGGGAAGCCCGGGATGGGCGGCAGCACGACGGGCGGCTGGGCCGCGCGGGGCCGGCGGCCCTGGGGCGGCAGCGGCGGCGGCGTGTACTCGCGCGGCGGGCGGTAGTCGTCACGCTTGAAGGCGGCAATGAGCACGATGATGGCCAGCGGTATCGCGATCAACACCGGCATCAGATAGGCGCCCAGCAACTCCTGCAACTCGTGAAACATCGACTCCGTCCCTGGGGTGTGTGAGCGGGGAGCCTATCACCCGCCACCGGCGCCCACCACCGAGGAAAGCCGAAGGATGTCGCCCGTCGCCTGGTTTTGCCGCGCTGAACGCGGCGCAAACCAGTCGGTCTTGCAGACCGCAAGCACAGGTCCGCGGCCTCAGTCCCGGCTGGAGACGCAGGCGCGGCTCTTCACGAGGCAGCGCGCGTAGTCCGGGTCGTTCTTCAGCAGGAACATCGTGCGGGCGACGAAGGCTGCGTCGGCCTGATCCGCGAACACGCCGTCCACGCCCAGCTCATAGAAGCCCAGGTATTCGTTGACTGCGCTGCCCTTGTAGTCGCTGGCCAGGCGCTTTTGCTCGCTGCGGAAGGTGTAGGGGTGCACCAGCAGGCCGAGCTTGTGGGCGTTGGCGACGATGTCCGTGGCGGGCAGCAGCTTGCGGTCGCGCTCGTCGACGAGGCCGTCGCCCGTCACGTCCGCGCAGCCGCCGCTGGCGGCCACCGTCTTGCAGGCGCTGGGCAGCAGGTAGACCTTCCAGGGGCCGACGCCGTCGGCATAGCTGCGCACCTCGGCCAGCCCGGCGGGCGTCAGCAAGTCCCTGAACAGGCCGGCGCGGCCGGACACGACCCAGTCATACGGCTTGTCATAGGGCTTGTTGAAGGCCAGGCTGCCGTCGGCGTTGATGTCGTCGGCGTCCACCAGCTGCACCAGGCGCAGGCTGGACCTGCTGCGCAGGTACTTCAGGTTGGCCGTCTCGAAGGACTGCACGATGACCGGCGCGCCGCGATGGTTCCAGCCGGCGCGCTCCAGGATGCGCAGCAGGCGGTCTTCCAGCGCCAGGCCCAGCTGCTGGTGGTAGGTCGGGTGCTTGGTTTCCGGGTAGATGCCGATGCGCCGGCCTTCCTCGGCGGACTTGCGCTTCACCAGCTGGATGACCTCTTCCAGCGTCGGGATCTCGAACTGGCCGTTGAACGACGGGTCGCGGTCGGCCAGCGGCTGGATGGCGCGCAGCGTCTTGATCTCGGCCAGCGTGAAGTCGCTGGCGAAGAAGCCCACCTCAGGCACGCCATCGACGACCGCCGTGCGCTTGCGCGACGCAAACTGCGGCAGCGAGGCGACGTTGGTGGTCGCGATCATGTTGGGCTCGTGGCGGGCGATCAGGTGGCCGTCCTTGGTGGCGACGAGGTCGGGCTCGACGTAGTCGGCCCCCATCGCGATGGCCAGCGCATAGCCTTCCAGCGTGTGGTCCGGCAGATAGCCGGCCGCGCCGCGGTGGCCGATGACCAGGGGCGCGTTTTCGGCGCGGTCGCGGCCATGGCCGCGGGCGGACGCGTGGTTGGATACGGCCAGCGAGGCGGCGGCCAGCAGGCAGACGCCGGCAAGGCGAAGGGATTTGGACATTGCGAGGGCTCCTGAACGGACAGTCGCCGCAGGCTAGGTGGGGGCGGTGACAGGGCCGTGACCCCTGGGCGTCGAACGGCCCCCTAACTTGCCTTCAGAACGTCAGCACAAAGCAGGCGCCGCCGCCTGGACGCTTGGCGTGGCGCACCGTGCCGCCCAGGCCGTGCACCAGCTGGCGCACGACGGCCAGGCCGACGCCGCTGCCGCCTTCGCGCGTGCTGAAGAAGGGCGTGAAGATGCGCTGCTCCAGCCCTGGCGCCACGCCCGGGCCGTTGTCGGCCACGGTGAGCCGCAGGCGCGCGCCGCGGCTCAGGCGGGCATCGATGCTGAGCCTCGGCGCGGGCCGGCCGGCGCAGGCCTGCAGCGCGTTCTGCGCCAGGTTGATCAGCACCTGCTCCAGCTGGGCCGCGTCGGTGCGCAGGGCCAGGCTCCCGGGATCCACGGTCACGTCCACCACGCCGCCTGCGGCCTCCCAGGCCGGCGCCACCAGCCGCTGCACGGCCTGTAACAGCGGCAGCAGCGGCGTGTCGGCCAGCGTCGGTGCCGGCGGCTGGCTGACGCTGCGGTAGCGCTCGACAAAGCCCTGCAGATGCGCCGCTCGCCGCGCCAGCGCGGCGAGCGCGGCCTGCAGCTCGTCGTGCTCGCCCGCCTCCAGCAGCGCCGGCGCGCTGGCGGCCAGCGAGGCGATGGGCGTCAGCGAATTCATGATTTCGTGCGTCAGCACCTGCACCAGCTGGCGCCAGGCCACCAGCGTCTCGGTCTCCAGCTCCGACTCGATGGGCGCCAGCGCCGCCAGCCGCCAGGCCTGGCCCTGAACGGTGAGCGCTGACACGGCCAGCACCGCGCGCTCCTGGCCGTGCTCCGTGGGCAGCGTGACGACACGCCGGCCAGGCTCGGCGTCCAGCAGCGCCAGCAGGGTTGCGGGCTCGACGGCACGGCCGGGGGCGATGAGGCGGCGCGCGGCGGCGTTCAGTGCGAGGGGCGGGCTGCCGGCGACGAGGCGCCACAGCGCCAGCGGCGCGTGCTCCAGCGCGGCGTCCAGGTCGGGCCGGGGCGCGGGCGGCGGGTCGGGCGGCAGCGGCTTGGGCTGGTGGGCGAGGCGGGTCAGCGCGGCCCAGCCGAAGGCGACAGCGATGAGGCCGGCCAGCACGCAGGCGACGAGCAGGCGCGGCGAGTCGAGCGACGCACCGGCACCGGCTGAACTCGCCGTCAGCACAAGCGCGGCGGCAACTACGCGGGCGCGATCAAAGGCCATGCTTGTCCAGCCGCCGGTACAACGCCGCGCGGCTGACGCCGAGCAGCTTGGCGGCCTGGCTGATGTTGCCGTCGACCTGCGCCAGCGCGGCCTGCACGGCGTCGCGTTCGCGCTGGGCGAGGTCCAGACCTTGTTCAACGGGGGCGGGTGTGGCCACCTCGGGCAGGCCGAAATCGGCGAAGGCGAACACCGGCCCGCGCGCCAGCAGGGATGCGCGCTCGCAGGCCTGGCGCAGCTCGCGCACATTGCCGGGCCAGCGGTAGGCCGTGAGGCGCGCGAGCGCGTCGGGCGTCAGTTCCACCGCGCGCTTGGCGAACTGGGCCAGGTAGTGCCGCAGCAGCATCGCGATGTCGCCTGGCCCGCGCTCGCGCAACGGCGGAACGCGCAGCACCACCGTGTTGAGGCGGTAGAGCAGGTCGGGCCGAAAGCGCTTGGCATCGAACAGCTCGGCCTCGGCCACGTTGGTGGCGGCCAGCACGCGCACGTCGACCGACACGGGCTTGTCGCTGCCCAACGGCGTCACCTCGCGGCGCTCCAGAGCGGCCAATAGCTTGGCCTGCTGCGCCAGGGGCAGGTTGCCGATTTCGTCAAGAAAGAGCGTGCCGCCGGCCGCCGCAACGAAGCGTCCGGGCCGCGACTCGCGGGCGTCCGTGAAGCTGCCGCGTTTGTGGCCGAACAGCTCGCTCTCCACCAGCGCCTCGGGCAGGGCGCCCATGTCCACCGCCAGCAGCGGGCCGCTTGCGCGCGGCGAGGCACGGTGCAGCGCGCGAGCTACCAGTTCCTTGCCAACACCGTTCTCGCCAAGGATGAGCACGCTGGCCTCGCTGGCGCCCACTTGCGCGATCTGCGCGCGCAGCGACTGCATCACGGGCGACTCACCCAGCAGCTCGCCCACCGCGGGCGCCGGTGCGCGGCGCGCCAAGGCCGCCTGTACGCACGCCACCAGCCGCTCGTTGGCCCAGGGCTTGGTGATGAAGTCCACCGCGCCGGCCTTCAGCGCCTGCACGGCCAGCTCGACTTCGGCATAGGCCGTCATGACGATGACGGCCGGCGCCTCGCGGCGCGCGACGACCTCGCGCAGCAGCGCCAGGCCCGCCGCGCCGTCGCTGGCGCCGGGGGTGAAGTTCATATCCAGCAGCAGCACGTCGGGCCGGGTCTCGTCCAGCACGGCCATCAGCTCGGCGGGCGCGTGGCGCACGGCCACGGCGCTGAGCTTGCGCAGCGCCAGCCGTGCGGCCAGCGCCACGTCGGGGTCGTCGTCGAGGATGAGGATCATGGGAGGGCGCGACTCTAAGGGTGCGCGGGGGCCGGGGCAAGGCGGTGTCCGGAAGCGGACAGTGCAGGTGTCCGCAAGCGGACGCTCATGGCGCGTTCCGGCCGGCTGGTCCTGGGACGTGCGCCTGGCCCGCCTCTTGCAGAAAGAGCCGCCATGAACCTGCTTTCCCCCACCACCTGGCGCGGCGCCTGGCGCCAGTTGCGCGCCGAACCCGGCCCGGCCGCCCTCGTCATCACCGGCCTGGCGCTGGGCCTGGCGCTGACGCTGCTGACGGTCAGCTTTCTGCGCGACGTGCTCTGGCCCCACGCCGATTTGCCCGAGGCCGACCGCCTCGTCGCCTTCGAATGGAAGGTGCGCTCCCCCGACGGCGGCCACAGCGACTGGATGAAGGACATCCCCAACACGCCGCTGAGCCGGGCGCTTCGCGACACCGGCGCGCCGGTCGGCGCGATGAGCCGCGTCATCTACCTGCCGCTGCTGTCCCAGGCCGTTGACGCCCAAGGCGCCAGCCACCACGCGCGGCTGACGACGGCGCTGGTCGACGCCGACTTCCAGACCCTGTTCGGCGTGCGCCCCATCGCCGGCGACCTGAAGGCTGCGCTGACCTCGCCCGAGGGCATCGCGCTGACGGAGACCGGCGCAAACAAGCTCTTCGGCACGACGCAGGTCGTCGGCCGGCCGATCAGCGTGCTGGTCACGGTGGACGGCGACAACGGCCAGCAGCAGTCGGTCAAGCTGACGTTGACCGTCATGGCGGTGCTGCCTTCGCCCAGCCTGAACTCGTCGGTCATCTACGAGGCGTTGGCCGGCTTCAACGCGCCCGCCGCCAAGGCCTTTGTCGAGCGCGCCAGCATGTGGACCTGGGGCAACGGCCACCTCTATGCCCGCCTGCAGGCCGGCGCCACGGCCGGCCAGGTCGGGGCGCTGGCGAATGGCCTGCTGCAGAAGCAGCCGGTGCCGCCGGGCCTGCCGGCCGACTTCCTGAAGGGCGGCGGCAGCTTTGCCACGCTGCGCGCGCTGCCCGTGCTCGACCTGGGCCTGCATGGCGCGGGCAGCACGCAGCGCCGCCTGCAACTCGGCAGCCTCACGGCGGCGGCGGCCGGCGTGCTGGCGCTGGCCGTCATCAACTTCATCAACCTGTGGAGCGTGCGCACGCTCAGGCGCCAGCGCGAGATCGGCCTGCGCAAGTCCATGGGCGCCGGGGCGCCCGCGCTGGCCGCGCAGTTCTTCGTCGAGGCGCTGGCCGTGGCGGGCCTGGCCGGGGCCTTGAGCCTGCTGCTGGCCTGGTGGGGCACGCCGGCGGTGTCGGTGCTGATGCAGCACAGCTTCGATGCGCCCGTGCTGGCGCCCGGCATGGTTGCGTTGACCGGTCTGCTGTGCGTGGCGATCGCAGCCCTGAGTGCGATGCCGTTGACTCACATCGCGCTGCGCGTGCGGCCCGCCGAATCGCTGGCCGGGCGCAGCCACAGCGAGGGCGCCGCCAGCCGCTGGCTGCGCCGGCTGATGACGACCGTGCAGTTCGGCGCCGCCGCGCTGTTCACGGCCGTGGCGCTGACGGTGGCCTGGCAGAGCCGGCATGTGGCCGACATGCCGCGTGGCTTCGACGTGGAGGACCGCGTGGCCGTGGACCTGCCCTGGGAGACGCAGCCTGCGCAGGTGACGGCGCTGCTGGCGCGCATCCAGGCCTGGCCCGAGGTCATGGCCGCCACGGCGGCCGATGACGTGCCGGGGCGCGAGTTCGGCGCCTGGTTCTCCGAGTTCGCGGGCCCCGGTGGCAAGCGCATCAACCTGCGCGCCGGCGTGAGCTTCACGCCGGGCTATCTCCAGGTCTACGGCATGCGTGTGCTGACCGGTCGGCTGTCTGCGGACCACCGGGCGGAGGTCGCGCAGCACGGTGTTGTGCTGGACCGCAGCGCCGTGCGCGCGCTGGGCTTTGCCAGTCCTGAGGCCGCCATCGGTCAGAGCCTGGGGGTGGACGCCCATTACGCCGAAGGCAAGCCGGTCACAGTCGTGGCCGTCATCGACGACATCCGCATTGAAGGCCCTCGCAGCCCCGTCATGCCGCACATCCTGACGCCGGTGGCCGAGCGCGCTGCCGGCGTCATCAGTGTGCATAGCCGCAACACGGCCGAGACGCGCCGCAAGCTGGCCGCGCTCGTCAACGACAGCCTGCCCGACGCCCGGGCGCAGGTGCTGTCAGTACGCGAGCAGCAGGCACGTGCGATGGAAGAGGACTTGCGCATCGGCCAGCTCATCGCCATCACCAGCGCGCTCGCCCTGCTGCTGGCGGCCGTGGGCATCTACGCGCTGGCCGCCTACACGCTGCGCCGCCGCGAGCGCGAGATCGTGCTGCGCAAGCTGCACGGCGCCGGGGCCGGCGCGGTGGCCGGGCTGCTGCTGAAGGAGTTCGCCGGCGTGCTGGCCGCGGCCTGCGTCGTCGCGTTGCCGGTGGCGGCCTGGGTCACGCAGTTCTATCTCAGCGGCTTTGTCGAGCGCGCACCGGTGGGACCGGGGTCGGTGTGGGTGCTGCTGGCATCGGTCGCGCTGCTGGCCGTGGTCACGGCCGTGGCCGTGGCGCGGCATCTGCATGCGGCGCTGGCGCTGAGGCCCCTGCAGGCCTTGAGAGGATGACCGCTGTGCTGACCTCCGGCGCCGCGATGGACCGCCGCGTGGTGCTGCCGCGCCGCTATGGCCTGATCGCGCTGGCCGTCGTCGCCGCGCTGGCCATGGCCCTGCTGCTGGTGCGCTACTGGCCACGCGGCGTGCCGGTGGCTCGCGCCGATGTGGAGATTGCCGCCGCGAAGCCCGGCGTCTTCCGCGACGTCGTCGTCGGCCGTGCGACGGCGCAGCCGCTGCAGTCCGTGCTGCTGGACGCGAGCGAGGAAGGCCGCGTAGAACAGGTGCTGGTGAAGGACGGCGCGCGTGTCGAGGCCGGCCAGCTGCTCGTCGTGCTGGCCAGCAGCCAGCGTGCCCAGGAGCTGATGGCGCGCTCCAGCGAGGCCGCGCAGCAGCTCGCCAACTTCTCGACGCTGCGCGCCGCGTGGATGCAGGCGCAAGCCTTGCAACGCCGCACGCTGACGGAGGGTCAGTTCGAGCTGGAGCGCGTGCGCCGCCTGCACCAGCGCAACCGCGAGCTGG
Source organism: Roseateles sp. AC306 (assembly GCF_979253795.1). NCBI lineage: Bacteria > Pseudomonadati > Pseudomonadota > Betaproteobacteria > Burkholderiales > Sphaerotilaceae > Roseateles > Roseateles sp. AC306. Next base: position 1,531 of record NZ_CEEDEB010000010.1, on the reverse strand, counting down.
CCGCGCAGGGCTTCCTGTCGCCGTCGGCGCTGGAGGATTCGGCCGACAAGCTGGCGATGGCCGAGCGCCTGTTCGCCCAGCAGCAGGCCGACGGCCGCGAGGAGCTGGCCGTGCGCGAGCAGTCCGTCCAGGCCATGCAGCGCGCCGTGGCCGATCTGAACAAGCGGCTGGACGCCATGCGCACCGCCAGCGAGGGCCTGGCCGTGCGCGCGCCAGTGGCAGGCCGCGTGACCGGCCTGACGCTGCAGGTGGGCGAGAGCGTGCGCAGTGGCACGCGCATCGCGCGGCTGGACAGCCTGGGCCGCTTCAAGCTGGACCTGCGCCTGGACGAATTCCACCTCGGCCGCGTGCGCGAAGGCCTGGCTGCCGAGCTGGTGCACGACGGCCGCAGCCATGCGCTGCATGTCGCCCGCATCGACCCGCAGGTCAAGGACGGCCGCTTCACCGCCGAGCTGGCCTTCGATGCCGATCCGCCGCCGCTTCAGGTCGGCCAGGGCCTGGACGTGAGGCTCACGCTGGGCAATACGCAACAGGCGCTGCTGCTGCCCGACGGTGGCTTCTACGCCGACACCGGCGGCGCCTGGGCCTTTGTGCTCGACGCCAGCGGCAGCCATGCCGAGCGGCGCACCCTCCAGCTCGGCCGCCGCGCCGATGGCGTCATCGAAGTGCTGGGCGGCCTGCGGCCCGGCGAGCAGGTTGTCGTCTCCCCTTATCGCGCCCTTGTTGGCGCTTCAGCACTGGATCTCCATTGACCATGTTCAAGCTCAAGCATCTCACCAAGACGTTCCACACCGGCGACATCGAGACCACCGCGCTGGACCGCATCGACCTCGACCTCGAGGCCGGCGAATACCTCGCCATCACCGGCCCGTCGGGCTGCGGCAAGTCCACGCTGCTGGGCATCCTCGGCCTGCTGGATGCGCCGAGCGGCGGCGAATACTGGTTCGACGGGCACAACGTGGCGGGCTGGAACGAGAAGCAGCTCAACACGCTGCGCCGGGGGCGCATCGGGTTCGTGTTTCAGAGCTTCAACCTCATCGACGACCTGAGCGTGGCCGAGAACATCGCGCTGGCGCTGGAGTACGGCGAGCTGCCGGCGCGGGAGCGGCGTGCGCGGGTGGTTGAAGTGATGGAACGCCTGGGCCTGACGCATCGCGCTTCACATCGGCCGAGCCAGCTGAGCGGCGGGCAGCAGCAGCGTGTCGCCATTGCCCGCGCGATTGCCGCGCGGCCGGCTTTGTTGCTCGCCGACGAGCCGACCGGCAACCTGGACAGTGCCCATGGCGCGGAGGTCATGCGCATCCTGCGTGAGCTGAATGCGGACGGCACGACGCTGGTGATGGTGACCCACTCGCTGGAGCATGCGGCGCAGGCGTCGAGGACGTTGCGGTTGCTGGATGGAAGGGTGGTGGTGGATGCGGTGGTGGCTTGAGCTGATGTGGGTTTGTGCCCACGCCCAGCCGGGATTTCGTCCCGGCGGCCGACTCACTTTTTGCGCCGCCAAAAAGTAAGCAAAAAGCTCTCCCCTGCG